>JANXCA010000006.1 GCA_025060535.1 Endomicrobiia bacterium
GTTTCTACTTCTTCTATTGTTGCTATAGAAGTATCTAAATGCTCAAATATAAATGCTAAAATTATACCTAAAATAAGACCAACAAAAGCACCTAAAGAGATATTAGATGAATAATCTGGCTTTATGGGTTTTGAAGGTATCTTTGCTGGAGTAACAATTATCGCAGTCTGCACTCTATCTGCTTCTGAAATCTGTGCTTCTTTATATCTTTTTGCAAGTAAAGTATAAATCTCCTCATTTAGTTTTACTTCTCTAACTAACCTTGCATATTCAAGTTCTTCTTTAGGAAGTTTTTTTAATTGTTCTTCTATGAACTTTATTTTTTGATTAATACTTACTACATCTGGGTGTTTTTCAGTATATACCTTTAAAAGCTCATTTTTTTTGCTCTGCAAAGATAAAAGTTCAATAGCTAACTGACCACCAACACCCGTTGTTTTAGTTTCTTCAGAATATCTTCTTAATTTTTCTTCAGAATCCTTTAAATTCTTTTCGGCTTCTTTTAATTGAGTTTCTATAAACTCTCTTAGTTCTTTTGCCCTCTTATTTCTATCCTCAATACCCTTCTCAATATAAACTTCTGCTGTAGCATTAGCTATTTTTTCTGTTTCTTCTTTATTTGAAGAAGTTACTATTATTCTTACTAAATTAGAATCAGGAATCCTCTCAGCACGAACTTTACTTTGAATAGAACTAACTACAGCGTCTTTTATATCTTTTGGAGTAAAATCAGTAATTAATCCTAACTTTTTAGCTGTTCTTTCAGCTATTACAGTGGAATTTATAATTTTTACTTCAGTATTTATAGCATTTAACATATCCCAACCTAATAACTCTGTCTGTATACCTGGTATAATTAAAGAAGGATCTATTTTTACCACAGAGGATGCTTGATATACAGGAACTTGTAGGTTAGTATATATCCAACTCATTATTGTAAAAGAAATTATTGAGGTAAAAATTATAAACTTTCTTTTTTTAATTATTCTCCAATAATCATATAAATTTAATTCATATTTAACCGTTGACATTTTTAAACACCTGCATTTTTATTATAATCCAGACTTTTGCAATAATTTTTTTAACTCTTCTGGATCTGAAGAAGAATTTAGCGCTTCATCTAAAGTAATTAACCTGCGTTGATATAAATCCGCTAATGATTGGTTCATCGTCTGCATACCATATTTTGCTCCAGTTTGTATCAAGGTGAATATCTGTTCAGGTTTCCCTTCACGAATTAAATTCCTTACAGCAGGAGTAGCTACTAACACCTCACAAGCTAAAACTCTTCCTTTACCAGAAGCATGTAAAAGTAGCTGTTGTGCTAAAACAGCCTGAAGTACAAAAGAAAGTTGTACCCTTACTTGTTGTTGCTGATGAGGCGGAAATACATCAACTATTCTGTTTACAGTAGAAACAGCATCTGTAGTATGAAGTGTCGCAAACACCAAATGACCAGTCTCAGCTATAGTTAGTGCGGCTGAAATTGTTTCTAAATCACGCATCTCACCTATAAGAATTATGTCAGGATCTTCTCTTAAGACATATTTTAAAGCTGTAGCAAAACTTTCTGTGTCAGAGCCAACTTCTCTTTGATTAATTATACAATTTTTATGATGGAATAAATACTCTATAGGATCCTCTATTGTAATAATATGAGCGTTTCTATGTTCATTTATAAAATTTATCATAGAAGCCAAAGTTGTCGTTTTGCCAGATCCTGTAGGACCTGTAACTAAAACTAATCCACGAGGTAAATCTACAAGTTGATATACTATTTTAGGCAATCTTAACTCTTCAAAACTAGGAGGAGTTGTGGGAATCGCTCTTAATGCCGCAGCTACTGTCCCTCTTTGACGAAAAACATTCATTCTTATTCTACCCAAATCTTTTACTCCAAATGAAACATCTAATTCATTAAGAGTCTCAAATCTTTCTTTTTGCTTATCTGTGAGAACAGAATATATAAGTTTCTGACAAACTTCTGGAGTGAGTTTTCCGTATGGGGTAGGAACTAAATTTCCATCTATTCTCAACATAGGAGGCAAACCACTAGTAAGATGTAAATCTGATGCTTTTTGTTCATGCATTAAAAATAACAAATTTTCCATACTTAATCCTACATCCATAAATTAATAACCTCCTCCATTCAAAAAGTAAATTTATTCGCCTATTTCCTCACTAATTGTAACTCTTAAAACCTCCTCTATTGTGGTAATTCCAGCAATCATTTTCTTAAGAGCTGACTTCCTTAAGGTAGACATTCCATTCTTAATAGCAACTTTTTTTATTTCTATATCCGGTACATTTTTCAAAATCATCTCTCTAATCTCATCAGTAATTTCCATAATTTCATAAATACCAATTCTCCCTTTATAACCTCCATTACATTTTTTACAACCTGTAGCCTTATATAAAGTTATTATTTTTTGCCCATGTACCATTTCATCCGTAACTCCTAAGGGATACAATTTCTCAATAGGAACCTGATAAGGTTGTCTACATTCTGGACATATTTTTCTTACTAATCTTTGTGCTTCAACTAACGTTAAAGTAGAAGAGATTAAGAATGGATCTATCCCCATATTTACAAGACGAGTCACAGCTGAAGGAGCATCATTAGTATGAAGTGTTGAGAAAACAAGCTGTCCTGTTAATGCTGCTTGAATTGCAATTCTTGCTGTTTCTGTATCACGGATTTCACCTACCAAGATTATATCTGGAGCCTGTCTTAAAAAAGCCCTCAAACCAGATGCAAAAGTTAACCCTACCTCTGGATTAACATTAACTTGAGTAATACCACTTATCAGATATTCTACAGGATCTTCTATTGTTAGGATATTTACTTCAGGACGATTTAGAGTTGATAAAGCAGAGTATAAAGTTGTTGACTTTCCAGAACCAGTAGGACCTGTAATTAAAATCAAACCGAATGGTGATCTTATTACTCTTTGGAAAATCTCTAACTGCTCAGGTTCAAAACCTAATTTTTCAAGGTCTAAACATAAAGCAGAAGAATCTAATATTCTTAAAACTGCTTTTTCTCCATAGACTACTGGTAAAATTGAAACACGAAAGTCAATTTCTCTATCATCTATGCGCATTTTTATCCTACCATCTTGTGGCTTTCTTGTCTCTGTTACATCTAACTTTGACATAATTTTTATCCTGGCTATTAGAGCATTATAAACATGATGTGGGAAAAATGTCTCCTCATGTGCTACTCCATCAATTCTATAGCGCAATCTACATTTTTTTTCAAATGGTTCTAAATGAATATCAGACGCTCTTTTCCTTACAGCAGTAATTATAATGTTATTTGCAAGCTTTACTATTGGTTCTTCTTCTGCGAGTTCTTTTACTTCAATCTCTTTAGTTTCTTCTACTTCTATTGAACTTTCTAATTTTTCAAGTTCCTCTATATCTTTTTCTACTTGAGTAGTTTCTTCTCTAAGAAGATATTTTCTTATACTTTCTTTTATATCTTTAGGAGAAGCAACTACTGGTTTTACATTTAGCCCAGTAGAAAGTTTTATATCATCTAAAATAAATAAATTATAAGGGTCAGGTAATGCTACTGTTAAAGTATTTGTTTTTTTATCAAAACTTATAGGAAAAACATTATGCTTTTCAATGAATGTTTTAGGCAATAAATTAATTACAGATTCATCTATATCCATTTCTGATATATAAACAAAATCTAATTTTTGTTGTCTTGCTAAAAATGAAAGTAAAACATCTTCACTAACATACCCAAGATTAATTAGTGTTTGTCCTAATTTTTCACCAGTTTGTCTTTGTAAAGAAAGAGCTTCTTCAAGTTGTGCTGGAGTTATAATATTTGCTGCTATTAACATATCACCTAATTTTTGCATAACAGTCTAAAAAAATCAAAAATTTTTAAGTTTCATCTGCAAAGGTATTTTTAAGTACCTCTTCTACTGTAGTAATACCTGACAATAACTTCCTTAAAGCAGCTTCTCTTAATGTCAACATCCCATTTTTTCTTGCTTGTTGTTTTATATCAAAATGAGATGCCTTTTTAAGAATTAAATCTTTTATAGAATCATTGCACTCAAGTACCTCATATATCCCTGTTCTTCCTTTATATCCTCCTTGACATTTACTACATCCCATTCCTTTATAAATAATTATTTCTTTTGCGTTATTAACCATCTCAGGAGTTACTCCAAGTGGCTGAAGTTGTTGTAATGAAACTTTGTATTGTCTGCGACATTCATTACATATTTTCCTAATAAGTTTCTGTGAAATTACCAGAGTTAAAGTAGAAGCTATCAAAAACGGTTCTACTCCCATATTTATCAATCTTGTCACAGCAGAAGCAGCATCATTTGTATGTAAAGTAGCAAAAACTAAATGTCCTGTTAATGCAGCATTTATACCTATTTCTATTGTTTCTTTATCTCTAATTTCTCCTATCATTATTATGTCAGGATCTTGTCTTAAGAATGCACGCAAAGCCGCAGCAAAAGTGAGACCTGCTTTTTCATTAACATTTACTTGGTTTACACCATATATCACAGCCTCTACAGGATCTTCCACTGTCATAATATTGACATCTGGAGTATTTAAAACATTTAAAGCAGAATAAAGTGTTGTTGTTTTACCAGAACCAGTAGGCCCTGTTACAAGAATCATTCCATAAGGTTGTCTTATCGCTTTTTCAAAAAGTTTAAGTTGATCTTCTTCAAATCCTAACTCAGTTAAAGGCAAAGTAAGAGCCTGAGCATCTATTATTCTTATACATACTTTCTCCCCATGAGAGGTAGGAATAACTGAAATACGTAAATTTATAGGTCTACCATTATAATTAATTCTTATTCTTCCATCTTGTGGCTTTCTTCTTTCAGTAATATCCATTTTACCCATTATTTTTACTCTTGCAACTATAGATGGCAAAAGTTTTTTTGGAATAGGTTTTTGATCATGAAAAATTCCATCAATCCTATATCTTATACGAATTTCTTTCTCTTGAGGTTCTATGAGAATATCAGAAGCTTTTAGGTTTAAAGCTTGTTCTATTATAAAATTTACAGCCTTTACTACAGGAGCCGCTTCTGCTTGAACATCTAACTCAGTAATATCTTGCTCTTCCACTATCTCAGCAAAACCAGTTTCTAATTCTGTTTCAGCTTTCTTTTCTATTTCCTGTATAGTTTCTTTTTTTTCATAATATTTACTTATTGCTTCCAAAATTTCTTTTTTTCTTGCTATTACCACTTTTATATTATAAGGTGTAGACAATTTTAAACTATCAAACGCCACTATATCCAAAGGATCTGACATAGCTACAGTGAGTGTTTTCGTATTTTTGTCAAAATCAATAGGTATAAACTGAAATGTTTTAACTAACTTTTCTGAAACAAGTTTAAGCACATCTTTAGGTATTTCTTCAATTTCAGACAATGAAACATAAGGAATATTAAACTGTTTTGCAAGCACTGCACAAAGAATCTCTTCACTAATGATACCTTCTTCTATTAATATCTCTCCAAGTTTCTTACCAGTTTTTTTTTGCCGTTCTAATATCTGTTGTAGTTGTTCATCAGTAAGAAATCCCAATGCGATAAGTAGTTCTCCTAATTTTTTGTGAGGAGTAATTATTTCCATTGTTTATTTTTTGGTATTATTAAATTTTCTTCTTACGAGAGGAATTATTTCTTTAGGCACAAATTCTGAAATGTCTCCACCGAAACTTGCAATTTCTTTAATCAAACTAGAAGAAAGATAAATCCATTTTATGTCTGGCATAAGATATATTGTTTCTATTTCAGGAAACATCTTGCGATTTGTTAAAATCATCTGAAACTCATATTCAAAATCACTCATGACTCTTAATCCTCTTAAAACAAGATTACATTTTTTTAATTTTAAATAATCCACTAATAATCCATTAAAGTTATCTATTTCTACTTTATTTTTCAGATTATTTTTTTTTATTATTTCTTGCAACATTTCAATTCTTTCTTCTAAAGAAAATAACGCATTTTTATTTGGATTATTTAATATTGCTACAATAACAAAATCAAAAATTTTACTAGCACGTAGAATAAGGTCTACATGTCCATTTGTTGGAGGATCAAAACTTCCAGGATATATTATTTTTCTCATTTTGTTTTATAGATATCAAAATTTTATGTCTTTTTCAACGATTTATAATTCTTTAGATGTTTTTTTATTAAGGAAATAGCTTCTTCTTTTGTAGATATTTTACCAAGAATCTGAGCTTCCCTTATAAGTGCTAAAAGTTTACCTACTAAAGGACCTTCTGGAATATCAAATATTTTCATAATGTCATGTCCATTTAATAATTTAGGAAGAGATAGTTTAACTTTATAATCTTTATATATTTCTAATAAGTTATTTTCAAATTTTATAAATTCATTCAAAGGTGTAAAATTTTTGAAATATTTTTTTCGCTCTTTAAGAGGGACAGTTTCATATGACATCCTATCAGCTAAAGAAAAAATTACCAAAAAATATAAAGAATCTCCTAAATCCCTAAAAAGTCTAAGATAAGCTCGTTGAGTAATAACTCCTCTGTTAACACAAAGTGAACCTAATCTCATGTGATTTTTTATAATATTTGTAATTATAGATATATCCTCATTACTTAATCTCAGCCTTTGTAAAATTTTATTAGAAATTTCATAAGACTTTATTTCATGATAAAAAAATCTTACTTTGCCTTTTATCTTTTTCGCTACTAATGGCTTTGCAATATCATGAAATAAAACTATAAACTTTAAAATATATTCTCTGTTTTTAATATATAATAATATATCCTGATGACTTTTAGGAAAATATCTTTTAAGATTTTTTAAAATTTTCTCAACACTTTTGTAAGCAAGTTTTACATGTTGCCATAAACCATCTGGATGAAAATAAAATTTTCTAAATTGCGTATTTTTTCCTTTTATTTTTATAATCTCTAATTCAGGAAATACTACATCTAATATTTTAACTTTATCCATCCATTCTAATACATTATAAGAAAAATTATTAAATATCTTTTTTATTTCTTCAGTTATTCTTTCTTGAGAAACTTTTGACAATAATTCTCTATATTTTTCTATGAGAGAATTCATTTTTTTATCAGGTTTAAATCCTAAACTATAAAACCTAGCTGCACGAAGTATCCTGAGGGGATCTTTTTCAAAAGAATTTTCCTCTACTACTCTTAGAACTTTTTTCCTTATGTCATCTTTTGCTTTCAATTTATCTTTTAAATTATGAATAAAAATTTTCCTATCAAATGTCTTAAGAAAATTTATAAAATGTTTTAGATTTAAATATAAAGTATTTATCACGAAATCTCTTCTTAAAATATCTTCTTCTAAACTAGTATAATTAGTAAAATCAACATTTACTAATGAGGGACTATCTTTTATTACACTTCTATAAACCAAATTATCTTCATCAAGTATCACAAAAGGAAGATTTAGTTTAGATGTTATTTCTTTTAATTTTTCTATTTGTAGATTTTTAACACTTATATCTATATCTATAGTATTTTTCTCTTTAAATAGATTTTTATATAACAACAAATCTCTCAAAATCCCACCTACAACATAACACTCTTTAAAATTTTTCTCTAATAAAGACAACAGATCTAATAATTTATAAAATTTCGTACTTCCCATCTTCATATAAAATTAAAAGATTATCACAAAAATACTCTGCTAAGTTTTTATCATGAGTAATAAAAATATAAGAAAGTTTAAATTTTTCTTTAATCTCTCCTAAAAAATTTAACATCTGTGCTTGAAGAGAAACATCCAATGCAGACAATGGCTCATCTAAAATTAGTATTTTGGGATAAAGTGACAAAACTAACAACATAGCCACTCTCTGCCTCTGTCCTCCAGATAACTGATACGGAAACATATCTAAAATGTCTATTGGGAGCTTTGTTACTTCTAACAACTCTTTAATTTTTAGATCTATATCTCTTTTATCCACTTCTAAATTATTTAATTTAAAATATCCTTTTATTCTCTCTCTTATTAAATATCCAACTTTAAACTTAGGGTTTAACATCGAATAAGGATTCTGAAACAAAAGTTGTAGCTTTAAGGCAATTTCTTTAAATGAGTAGTCTTTTATATTTTTATTCTCAATCAAAACTTCTCCATAGTCCGGTTCCTCAATTTTAGAAATTATTTTCACCAAAGTTGTTTTTCCTACTCCAGAGGGACCTAAAATGCCTAAAGTTTTATTATACTCTAAAGAAAAATTTAAATTAGAAAAAACTTTTTTTCTTGATATCTCAATATGTAAAAGTTCAGAATAAATAGGGTATGATTTTGTTAAGTCTTTTACAACTAAAATATTATCTTTCATTTTCATATAAAATACACTTTACTTTATGTTGACCAAACGAATAAAAATTTGGTTTTATAAATTCACAATCTTTTATTTTTTTAGGGCATCTATTGAAAAATATACATTTTTTAAAGACCTCTTCATCAGTAAGATCTGGAAAATCATAAGGAATAGTAGTTAATTTTTTACCTTTTTTAGTCTTATCTACACTACACTCTAAAAGCAAAGTAGTGTAGGGATGTTTAGGATTTTCAAATATTTCTTTAGCTGAAGCATATTCCACGATTTCACCTGCATATAATATAAATACATAATCCACACTGTTTTTTATTAAATTTATATCATGAGTAATTAAAATCAACGCCGAATTTTCTTCAACTACTAACTCTGTGAGTAAATTAATAATTGTGTCTTTTAAAGAAGCATCTAACGCAGTAGTTGGTTCATCTGCAATTAAAATTTCTGGTTTATTAGCTAAAGCTATTCCGATACAGATTCTTTGAATCTGACCACCTGATAATTGATGCGGGTATTTATTGTAGATGTGCTCTGGTTGTGGAAGTTTAACTTTATAAAATAGTTCTATTACTTTATTATATATATCTTTTTTAGACAAATTATAGTTATGATTCTTTATAACCTCTTCCACTTGTTTACCTACAGAAACTACAGGATTTAAAGCACTAAATGGATCTTGAAAGACCATTGAGATATGATTACCTCTTAAATGCCGCATATTTTTTTCATCTAAAATCTGTGTTTTCCCGTTAACAGTTATAATCTCATAAAATTTTTTCTGACAACTACAAGAATTTTTTATCGGATAAAATTTTACAAATCCTGAATAATATGTATACTCTTTATCATTCAAAAGCATTATTGTGTTTGCTAATGTTGTTTTACCTGAAGCAGATTCCCCAACTATAGCTATCTTTTGTGTCTTAAATATCTCTAAATTAATATCCCTTAGTATAAATAATTTTTTGTTTTTACTTTTAACAAAAAAACTAACATTTAAGTTTCTAATCTCTAAAATGGACTCCATAATATTAACAACCTTTTTATCTTTCTTTAGGACTAAACAAAATTCTAAAACCTTCTGCTAAAAGATTAAATCCTGTCACTGTAATAAAAATTGCTAACCCAGGAAACAAAGACAACCACCAGGCAATATGAATATAGTCCTTACCAGAACTCAAAATATTACCCCAAGATGGCTGTGGCGGTTGAACTCCTAATCCTAAAAAAGATAAAGCCGACTCTGTTAAAATAGCAGATCCTATACCTAAACTAAATGTTACAAGAATCGGCACTAATACATTGGGCAAAATATGTATAAATATAATTCTTGCTGATGAAAAACCCGCAAGTTTACAAGAAAGAACAAATTCTAAATTTTTAATTTTTAAAACTTCAGCTCTTACATATCTTGTAAGAGATGGCCAAGAGGTAAGCCCAATTACTAACATTATGTTATAAATGTTAGGTTTTACAAAAGCTATGACTAACAAAATAAGAAAGAATGTAGGAAAACACAACATAATATCCACTAATCTCATAATCAAACTATCTACCCAACCACCATAGTATCCACTTATAAGTCCTAATATAGCTCCTATAATTGTAGAGAGTCCTACTGCTATAAATCCAACGCTTAATGAAACTCTTGTAGCATATAACATCCTTGAAAAAACATCCCTTCCTAACTCATCTGTCCCAAAAATATGTTTAATTGAAGGTGGTTTTAATCTGTTAAGTAAGTCTTGCTTATAAGGGTCATATGGAGATAAAAATTTAGCAAAAATAGCTATAAGTAGCAAAATAAAAATTATAATACTCCCTACTATTAAGTATCTATTCATTTATACCTCACTCTAGGATCAACATAAATATAAAGCAAATCTGCTAAAAAATTTCCTAAAAGTGTAAGAAAAGCAGTAATAACACTAATACCCATAATTAAAGGATAATCTCTAGACATTATCGCTTCATAACCTAAACGTCCCATACCAGGATAAGCAAAAATTGTCTCAAATATAAAAGCACCTCCAATAACTTCAGGTAAAGAAAGACCAACAATAGTAACCACAGGAATTAAAACATTTCTAAATGCATGTTTTAAAACAACTTTATTTTTAGGTGTTCCCTTACTTATAGCAAATTTTATATATTCACTATTTAACTGTTCTATCATACTCCCTCTGATATATCTTGTAAGACCAGCTATTCCCCCCAAAGCAGAAATCACTACAGGAAGTATTAAGTGTTTTATGATATCTAAACACTTTTCCAAAAAAGTTAAATACTCAAAGTTTACACTTCTTAATCCTGAAATAGGCAATATCTTAAGTTTTATTCCAAACACTATCATACATAATATCGCTAACCAGTATTTAGGTATTGAGTAACTTAAAAATATAAAAAATGATATTATTTTATCTAAGAATTTATTCCTATAAACAGCACATATAATTCCAAAAAATATTCCAAAAAAGAAAATCAAAATAAGTGACAATATATTAAGAAGTAAAGTAGCTGGAAGACGTTCCAATATTTTTTTAATAACTGGTCTGTCATCTTTAAAGGAATTTCCAAAATCTAATTTAATAAATCTTACAAACCAATTAAAATATCTAATATGCAATGGTTTATCTAAACCATAAAGTTTAATAATCTTTTCTTTTGCTTCATAAGTAATTTTTGAACTAAACTCCAACATATCAGATGGCTTGCCCGGAGACAAATTGATAACTAAAAAGGTAATAAAACTTATTCCGATAAAAGTTATTATAAACAAAATAATTCTTTTAAAAATTATTTTAACCATAGGTTTCTCTTGATTAAAATTTAAAAAATCTTTATATTAAAAAGAATTACAAAACTCAAATTTTTTTTTCTATTGATATCTTAAAAAATTTTTATTAAATTTTAAAGCCTATGAAAAACAAAATTTTATTCATAACATTATTTTGTTTCCTAAGCAATGCTTGTAACTTACAAACAAATACGCAAAATGAACACAACAATAATGTTAATCCAAAGTTAAAAGTAGAAAAACCTAAATATGTAAGAGGTATTCATTTATCTGCGTGGGTAGCCGGAATGGATAAATACAAAAAAAGATTTGAACCATATTTAGGTAGGGATAAACTAAATACACTTGTAATAGCTGTAAAAGAGTACGAAGGACAAGTCTATATTGATGTCCCAGAGATTAGAAAAAAATATAACACTCCTACAATCCCCATTCCTAAAATTGAGCAATACTTACAAGAACTAAAATCAAAAGGAGTATATACCATAGCAAGAATAGTGGTTTTTAAGGATAATTTTTTAGCAAAGAATTATCCATATTTAGCTATAAAAAATCCAGATGGTAGTGTTTGGAAAGACTATAAAGGAAATTCCTGGACAGACCCTTACATAAAAGAAGTATGGGAATATAATATTGAAGTTGCCAAAAAGGCAATAGAGATTGGTTTTGAAGAAATTCAGTTTGACTATATTCGTTTTCCTTCAGATGGTCCTACAAAATTATGTAGATACTCACAAAAACATACTTCTACTACAGCAACTGCTGCGTTGGTAGAATTTCTAAAATATGCTAAAGAGAAACTATCACCAACTCCAATTTCTATAGATGTATTTGGACTGACACCATCTGTAAATCATGACATGGGGATAGGACAAAGATTTCTTCAAATGACAGAAGTTTCAGATTTTGTGTCTCCTATGATGTATCCTTCACACTATAGGAAAGGAGAGTATGGTATTCCTGACCCAAATAAAGAACCATATAAAACTGTTTTTAGGACTGTATCCGATGCAAAAAAACTCTTAGGTGACCAGTTTTACAAATTAAGGCCTTACCTACAAGATTTCTCCTTAGGATATAAATATGGGAAAGAAGAAGTAAAAGCACAAATTAAAGCATGTTATGACAACGGTATTTTTGATTGGCTTTTGTGGGACCCAAAATGCTTATATACCTTAGAAGCAATTGAAGAAATGACAAAATTTACACCTGAAAATTATGAAATTAAAATTTCTACTAATAATTAAACAATTAATGAATTCAAATAAATCTATTATCTTTCCTGTATATCTTTATCTAAACTAAATTTACTTACAACTTTATACTCAGGACCTTCTGGCTTAAGAATACTTTGAAAAAATGTGATATATTTTGCTTTACTTATACCAAAATTATAATCTTTGTATTTTTCAATATAACTTATAATTTCTTTTAATTTCTTTATTTGTTTAACTCTAGCAATTGTAAGATGAGCTTTAAATTCTTTTGTTTCTTTAGGAAAACTTTTTTTTGAAAGTTCCTCATCTATTAAGTTTGCAAGTATCTCAAGTTCTTTTTCGCCTTGATTTATACCTAACCATATAACTCTGGGATAGTTTATATTTGGGAAAACTCCAACTCCCCCAACAGAAATTATAAAACTTTTTTTATCTTGTATAACATTTTTTAAAGTATCCTCAACAATTTTAACTTGATTATCATTAATCTCTCCTAAAAACTTTAATGTTATATGAAGATTTTCTTTTTTAACCCAGGAAATTTTGTTACTGTCTATTTCACGATAAGTTTTAAAAATAAAATTATCTATTTTTTCAACTAAATCTTTTTCAAGTTCTACTGCTATAAATGTTCTCATATATGTAAATTAACAAAGCAACACATATACTCTACAATAAAATTAAAAAGATATCTCTTCAGAGTATCTTTTACAAACGATTTATTGTCTATTAAGCTGTGAGTATTTTTTGTTAAATTAATCATCTTTAAATTTACTTTAATTCATTTTTAATCAATATTTGTCTTAAGATATCCATTGCAGTATTTGCTGCTTGTTCTTTTATCTCTAATCTTGAACCTAAAAATCTAAAGCAACTAGGATAAAAATTAAATCCATCATAAACACAAATCCAAACAGTACCTACCGGTTTTTCTTTTGTACCTCCTGTAGGACCAGCAATTCCTGAAATAGAAATACAATAATCAGCACCTGTTAAATTTTTTAATCCTACACACATCTCTTTTACCGTTTGTTCAGAAACAGCACCATAGGTATCTAATGTTTCTTTTTTTACTCCTAAAAGTTTCATTTTTAACACATTTGAATATGCTACCATACCTCCTAAAAAATAAAATGAACTTCCAGGAATATTTGTAATTTTATGTGCTAAAAGTCCACCTGTACAAGATTCAGCAACAGCTAATGTCTTTTTGTGTTTTCCTAAAAGTAATCCTATAGTTTGTTCTAATAGAATTTTACCTTCTGCGAAAATAGCATTTTTATAGCCAGCTGAAAAAAAACATTCATATATTTCCTTTTTTACAAGTTTTAATTCTTCTTCAACTTTTAACTCATCCTCTCCAGAAACTGTAATTTGGATATCAACTATATTTAGATGCGGCAGTATTGAAAATTCTATGTTAGAGGAATACTTCTTTTCTATCTCAACAACCGGTTTTATTATTTCTTCTATCTTAGATTCCGGAATATTACACACACGCAATGTTTCTTCTTTTGTAATTTTTGTTTGAAACTTTGTAAGTGAAGGAAGTATATATTCTTCAAACATTGGTTGAAGTTCTCTTGGGGGACCGGGTAAAATATATATTGTTTTTTGTTGTTTATCTTTACTTACTATAATCTTTTGACCAGGAGCATGTCCTACTTTGTTAAACAAAATCTCAGCACCTTCCACTACATATGCTTGTCTTTCTGCAAGTTTTGGAACTTCTTGATTTTTTTCTATAAATTGTCTTACTATGTTTTCATAAACCTCTCTAACAAAAACCAATTTTTTATTCAATAATTTAGCTACTGTTTCTACTGTTATATCATCTAGGGTAGGTCCTAATCCTCCTGTTACAAAGATAATATCGGATTTATCAATATGATAATCTAAAACTTGATAAAGTATCTCCTTATTATCTGGCACAGTCGAACAAAAATTTACTTTAAGTCCTAAAGTAGCAAGTTTTTTAGTAAGATAAAAAAGATTAGTATTTGGTTTTTCTTTTAATAATTCAGAACCAGTAGATATTATAGAGATTTTAATCATAAAAACTATAAAAATTAATGAACAAAACCTATTTTTGGCATTTGTTTGGGTTCTATCTTTATCTCCCCAAATTTTTCTTCGTATTTTTTAATGTTCTCCTGCAAGGCAGCTAAAAATCTCTTTATATGTCCTGGAGAAGTAATAACTCTTGCTCTTACTTTTGCCTTTGGTACTTGTGGTTGAATAAATATAAAATCCAATATAAATTCATCAGGTGAATGGCTTATAACAGCTAAGTTTGAATATACACCTTGAGCAGTTAAATCATCAATTTCTATCTGTATCTGTTGTTCCTTTATTTCTTTTTGTTCCATATTTAGCCTCCGATTTAATTATTTATTTTTAAAAATATAAACCATCAGTGCTTTTTGAACATATAATCTATTTTCTGCTTGTTTTATTACAACAGAATTTTTTCCGTCTATTACTTCATCTGTTATCTCTAACCCACGATTCGCTGGCAAGCAGTGCATAACTATACAATCCGGTTTCGCTAATGAAATAAGTTTAGAATTAACTTGGTATGGCTTAAAAACTTTTATTCTTTTTTTTCTTTCTTTCTCCTGCCCCATAGAAACCCACACATCTGTGTATATAACATCTGCATCTTTTATTTTTTCAATTTCATCAGTAATAATTATGTTCTCTTTAAACTTTGCTTTTGGCTGATATTTTTTAGGAATTATAAAGTAGGAGTTAATATCTAAAATCTCTGAAATATAAACCAAAGATCTACAAACATTATTGAAGTCTCCTACATATACAAATTTTATCTTATTTAACTCATCTAATTTAACTTTTTTTATTTCTAAAACTGTCCATATATCAGAAATAACCTGGCAGGGATGTTCTTCATCACTTAAAGCATTAACTATAGGAATTTTAGAATATTTTGAAAACTCCAAAAGTGTGGTATGTTTGTGTACTCTTAAAATTAGTCCATCTAGGTAATGATTAAAAATATTTGCTGTGTCTTTTATTGTTTCACCACGAGAAAGTTGAAGTTGTTTTTCATCTAATTCTATTGGTATACCACCAAGTTGATGTATACCAACTTCAAAAGAAACCCTTGTTCTTGTTGATGGCTTTTCAAAAATCAATCCAATGTATTTATTTTTTAGTTCAGTAGTTGTATCTTTTAATTTATACTTCGGTACTAATTCATAAACTTCTTTTATTTGCTGTTTATTTAAATCTTTTATACTTATAAGGTTCATATACATCCTTTTTTATGTCTACGTTTACATATATTTTTTGATGCTTCATCCCAATCATTAATTTCTTAAATATTGTACTAATTAACATCTAACCTTAACTTTTCTAAAATAGTTATAAAGTAATTTTTCGTTTCTTAAATTTTAAATATCACTCTTTTGTTATTACTCCTTTATTTACGAAAGATAAAATTTTTATTTCACAGTTAATATATTTTTTTAATTTTAATTGTACACTGTCCAATAAATTTTCATTTATATCTTTTTTTCTATAAAATGCAGCTATTGTCGAACCCGAACCGCTCAAAACACATCCTAAAGATTTGTTTTCTAAACAAATCCTAAAAACACTCTCCATCCATGGCATAAGCTTTTTTCTGTAAGGTTGATGTAAAAAATCCACTGTGGCATATCTTAAAAATTCATATTTTTTTGATAAAATACTACCAACAAGTAAAGCTACATTAGAAACATTACTTACTGCATCATTAAAACCAATTTTCTTTGGTAAAACTTTTCTTGCATATTCAGTAGATATTTTTTTATCTGGAATAATAACTAAAACACTAAGATCCTTAGGTGCAGGAAATTTTATAAATTTAACTTTTTTGTCAATTTTTGTCGTTATACAAAAACCACCAAACATACAGGGAACTACATTGTCAGGATGACCTTCAAGCTCTGCTGCAAGGTTTACAAGTTCGTATTCTGATAACACTTCACCACATAATATATTACCTGCAACTAAACCACCAACATATGCTGTAGCTGAAGAACCTAATCCCCTTTGTAGTGGTATATTGTTTTTAATATAAATTTCTAAACTTAGAAGTTTATTTTTGGTAATCTCAAAAACTTTCTTTAGTGCATAATAAAAATGATTTGTCTCATCTTTAGGAATAAGCTCTGCATCAATACCTTCAGTAAAAATTTCTACTTTCTTTGTATTGTCATTCAAAACTTTTACTTCAAATTCATTATATAATGATAAAGCTGCTCCTAAACAATCAAACCCTGGACCTAAATTCGCAGTTGTTGCTGGCAGTTTAAGTTTCATTTTTATATTCCTATTTTTGTAGATTCTCGCATTGCACAATACGAACCACACATTGAACAAACATCTTTAGTTTTAGTCTTTATTTTCTTATGTTCTATTTCAAATTTAATTTTGTCAAGAGCATATTTTTTTTGTCTTTCCCAATCAAGAGATTTTCTTGCTTTGGACATTTCTAAATCGACTTTATCATCACCAAATTTTCTTCTTTTAACTATATCTCCAGCATGGGCTGCAATTCTTGCAGCAATTACACCTTCATAAACATCTTCAACATTAGGAAGTCTAAGATGTTCTGCAGAGGTAACATAACATATAAGGTCTGCTCCTGCTTTTGCCGCTATTGCAGCACCTATAGCTGAATTTATATGGTCATAGCCAGCAGCTATATCTGTAACAAGTGGTCCTAAAAGATAATATGGTTTTTCATTGGTTAATTTTTTTTGTAATTTTATGTGATCCTCAATCATATCCATTGGCATATGACCAGGACCTTCTATCATTACTTGTACACCCTCTCTATTTGCAATTTTTGCAAGCTCAGCTAATGTTTTTAATTCTGCAATCTGAGCTTCATCATTTGCATCAAATATACTTCCAGGCCTTAAACCATCTCCTAAACTCAAAGTTAAATCATATTTTTTTGCTATGTTTAACAACTCGTCAAAAAATTCATATAATGGGTTTTCTTTGTTATTTTTTATAATCCACTCAGCTAAAAAAGCACCGCCTCTGCTTACAATTCCTGCAACTCGTGGTTTTTTCTTCAGTAATTCTATATTTTTTTTGGTCACACCACAATGAACAGTTATAAAGCTAATCCCATCTTCTGCATGTTTTTCAATTACCTCAAATATATGTGTTTTTGAAATTTCTTTTATCTTTTTTCCTCTTCTTAAAGTTTCACACACAACTTGATATATAGGGACACTTCCAACAGGAATAGAAGAATTTTTTATAATTTCTTTTCTTATATAATCTAACTTACCACCTGTAGATAAATCCATAACAGTGTCAGCTTTTGCTTCTATTGCAGCTTGGAGTTTCTTTAATTCAAAATCAAGATTTACAAAATCTGGTGAAGTTCCTATGTTCGCATTCACTTTTGTTTTTAAGTTTTTTCCAACAGCAACAGCTAAAGCAGCATCTTTGTGATTTTTTAAAACTACTACTTTTCCCTCAATAATATCTCTAACTAACTCATCAAAGTCCACTTTTTCTGTTGTTGCAATACTTTTGAGTAATTTGTAAACCTTTTTATCTTTTGATTTTAATTTTTCTATTATTGTCATATTTTTAAAAATAAATTTTAAAATTTTAGAATTTAATTTATATCAAAATATAATATATAATAAAAGAATTCAACAAAAAATACAAAATTATATTCTGCATCCAATTATTAAGAGTATTTTTAAATAAATCTATTATATAGTCATGAGTGGTTCTGTCTAAATTTGAAGACTTTATTGGAGTAAATATTCTTATATGAAGAGCATTTTGAGGATTTATCTTACCTATATCCCTTATTAATTTCCCAATTTCTAAAAAATCTGTCTTAACACAAATTGGAAGTAAATCTATATTAAAAGCTTTAGATAATTTAATTCCTATTTTATTAAAATTTTTTCTATCTATAAGCTTACTTCTTCTCCCCTGAGGAAATACAACAATTGAAATTTTTTTATCTATTAAATTTTTAGCCTTTTTCAAAATAATTTCAAAGTCATCTCTTGCATTTTTTCTACCAACAGCGATAGGATTAAGAAATTTTATTAACCTACCTATTACTGGGTACTTAAGCAAACTATCTTTAACAACAAAACTAATTCTAAAATATCTTCCTAGGATATAACCAAAAATCAATGTTTCTAAACTACTCATATGATTACTTATAATTATTAACGGAGGAGAGACCTCTTTTAGATTTCTTTCTCCCTCTATATAAATCTTTTTACTTATCTTTTTTACTAAATCAAGGACTTTTTTAGAATAGTCAATATATTCCTGCCATGAATACTTACCTAATAACAATTTTAAATAAGCACCAAAAAAAATCAAGGAAATGCTTATATAAAAATAAACTGAAATAAAAAAGTTAAGTATTTCTCTAACTAAAGAAGAAAAGTTCATTAGAATATAGATTTTAGTTTTAAAATAACTTTAGAAAGGTCAGTTTTATTTAATACACTTATTACTGCTATTGCTGTTGGTTTTACATCTCTTAATAAATCAACATTTTTCTCATTTATCCCTCCAATAGCCACTACAGGTTTTAAATCATTTACTAAATCAACTACTTTTTTTACCACATCTACACCTATAGGTTTATAATCTTTAGTTTCTGTAGGAAAAACAGGTCCTATTGAAATATAATCCACAGGCAACTTCATAGCAAGTTTTGCTTGTTCTAAAGAATGTGTAGAAAAACCTACAATTAGCTTATGAAACTTAAACTCTAAAAGAAATTTTTTCAATTTATCTACAGGAATATCATCCTGCCCAAGATGAACTCCATTAGCTTTCACCATTAAGGCTATATCTACTCTATCATCAATTATAAAGGGTATTTTTTTGAAAGATATAATTTTTTTTATATCTTTAGCAACCATATAAAAAAATTTATCTGAGTGTCTTTTAATTCTTAGCTGTATAACATCTGGCTGAAATTTTAACAATTTTTTAGTGAAATTTATATATTCATCAAAAGTGTCAAATTCTGGTAAGATACAATATAAACCTTTAATTTTCATTTCAAAATTTTTTCTATTATGTTTTTCTCTAATTGATATACATCATACCTTAGCTTTTTAAGTACTGGAACTTTTTTGATTGATGTAAATTTTGATACCTCTTCAAGAACTCTAAGAGACTCTGTAATACGATGAAGGTTTGAGATAAGAATATGATTTATATCTTTGTATTTTTTTTCCTTAGCTATTCTCCCGGGATCAGAAATACTATCTCTTTGCAAAACCATAAAAGAATATATATCCAAAAATAATTTAGGAAGTTGATGTCTTATTTTTCTTAAGCTATTGTAGTATTTGGTATTTTTAAAAACAAACCTTAAAATATCTTCAACCACTCTTATGCCCTCCAAAGCACGATTTATGTTTGCATCAATTATCCTTAATATTCTTTTATCTAATTTCATAAATTTTTTATTTTGTTAATAATACTGGTAGTTGAACGATTTTTGACTATTTTAACTCTAACTACTTTAGAAACAATATCTCTCCCTACTATATCATTAAGCTTATAATCAGCACCTTTTACAAGGATATGAGGTTTAATCTCTGAAATTAATTTATAAGGGGTTTCTTCATTAAATAATACAACATAATCTACATACTTTATACTGTCTAAAACCTCAGCTCGGTCTTTTTGAGAATTTATAGGACGAGTAGGACCTTTGATTTTTTTGATTGAACTATCAGTATTTAATCCAACAATTAAAATATCTCCTAAACTTTTTGCTTTTTTTAATAACCTAACATGACCTAAATGAAGGATATCAAAGCAACCGTTTGTGAAAATTATTTTTTTATTTTTATCTTTTAAGTTTTTAACTATTTTTTTTAATTTTTTTAAAGAAACTATCATTGAATTTTTTAAAAATTAACCGAAAATTTTCTCTTCTATAAGTTCACATATTATATGAATAATTGCAATATGCATCTCTTGTATTCTGGGAGTATCATTTGAAGGGACACATATGCAATACTTTACCATATCTTTCAATTTTCCTCCTTTAGCACCAGTAAGGCCGATTGTAACACATCCCTGTTTTTTAGCAACTTCCATAGCTTTTAACACATTAACTGAATTGCCACTAGTAGAAATACCAAAAACTACATCCCCTTTTTCAACACAAGCTTCAAGTTGACGACTAAAAACAACTTCATAACCATAATCATTTCCTAAAGCTGTTATTGTAGAAGTATTAGTAGATAAAGCAATTGCATTCAAAGCTTTCCTTTCTTTTTTATATCTCCCTACAAGTTCTGCCACCATATGTTGAGCATCCGCAGCTGATCCACCATTCCCAAATACTATTAACTTTTTATTTTTATTAAAAGCGTTTATAATTTCTAATATAACTTTTTCTAATAAATTTATCTGTTTTATATCTTTTAAAAATAATTCCTTTATATCAATAGATTCTTTTATTAAATTTCTTATTTTATCTTTCATACTTTAACCTCCTTAAGAAATTATGGTATACTAAATTATATTTACATTTTTCAATTGTTGATTTAAGAGATTTTTTATTATATAATTTAAAATATGAATAGAAAATCTCAATTCGCTGGCAGTTGGTATCCCGATGAATTAAAAGAAGCTAAAAAATACATAATTCCAACTCCCAAAGAAAAGAAAATAGATGTTATCGGATGTATCTGCCCACATGCAGGTTGGATGTATTCTGGAAGTGTTGCTTCATCAGTATATTCTATTATAAAACCAGCTGATATTTATATAGTTTTAGGTCCTAACCATACTGGATATGGAGAAAATATTGCAGTATACCCTGAAGGATATTGGGAAACTCCATTCGGAAAAGTTGAAGTTGAAAAAAAAATTGTAGATCTAATAGTAAAAAATTCTGAATTTGCAAAAAAAGATACAAAAGCACATCTTAGAGAACACTCAATAGAAATTCAACTTCCTTTCCTTCATCTCATCACAGAAGGTGAGTTTAAAATTGTTCCCATCACAATTAAAGTTGAAGATTATGAAATGTGTAAGGATTTAGGTAATGCTATTTTTGTAGCAATAAAGGAATTTATAAAAAATAACAAAGAAAAAAAAGTTATAATAATTGCTTCTTCTGATATGACTCACTATGAACCACAAAGTTATGCTTATAAATTAGACACCTTAGCTGTTGAAGAAATTCTAAAGCTTTCTCCAAAAGGTCTATATGAAACAGTATTATCATATGGAATAAGTATGTGTGGTGTCTATCCCACAGTTTCTGCTTTAATTGCGATGAAATTATTAGGTGCAAAAAAAGCAGAACTTATAAAATATCAAACAAGTGGAGATATCACTGGAGAGTATCAATCAGTAGTGGGATATGCTGGAATTATTATATGGTAGCACCTAATAAATATGATCAAACGGGTTGTCCTTATCATCTTAGATGGGTTAGGTGTAGGATGTTTAGAAGATGCAAAAAAATATAATGATGAGGGAGCCAACACATTAAATAATATATATAAAACCATACCCAACTTTAACCTTCCTACTCTGACTAGTTTGGGATTGTATAATCTAATCCAAAATTTAAATTCTAACTTAAAAATTAAAAATTGTATAGGTAGCTATGGAAAAATGGCAGAGTTATCTGAAGGTAAAGACACCACTACTGGTCATTGGGAAATTGCAGGAGTTATAACAAAAAAACCTTTCCCTACATATCCAAATGGCTTTCCAAAAGAAATTATTATGGAGTTTGAAAAAAGAATAGGCAAAAAAACACTCGGAAATTTTCCTTGTTCTGGAACAGAAATTTTAAAATTATTAGGAGAAGAACATATGAGAACCGGTTATCCTATTGTATATACTTCCGCTGATAGTGTGTTTCAGATAGCAGCACATGAAGAGATTATCCCTGTAGAAGAACTTTATCATTATTGCAAAATAGCAAGAGATATTTTGGGAAATCCACCTTTTGAGGAACATAAAGTTGCAAGAGTAATAGCAAGACCTTTTATCGGAACTAATAAAGAAAATTTTAAAAGAACAGAAAAAAGAAAAGATTTTAGTATTTCACCTCCTGCTAAAACTATTTTAGATTATATAAAAGAAGCAGAAGGAGAAGTCATAGGAATTGGAAAAATTGATGATATCTTTGCACACCAAGGAGTGACTCGCTCATTTCATACAAAAAACAATACAGAAAGTATAGAAACTCTTCTACAAGTAATTAAAAACTTTAAATCTGACAAAACACTTATTTTTGTTAATCTTGTAGATTTTGACACTCTCTGGGGACACAGAAGAGATGTTTTTGGTTATTATAAAGCACTGGAATATTTTGATTATAAACTTGAAAACATTATAAATGAACTATCTCAGGACGATTTACTTATAATAACTTCTGATCATGGCAATGATCCAACTTATAAAATCCATACAGATCATACTAGAGAGTATGTCCCTTTAATTTTATATTCTAAAAACAAGACCTTCAAATCAAACATAAATCTTAACACAAGAGAAACTTTTGCAGATATTGCTAAAAGCATAGAAGAAATCTTTGATTTAGGGAATAAACTAAAAATAGGAAAAAGTTTCATAGGAGAAATTTTTAAGAAATGAAAAATGAATTTTTAGAAAAGTTAAATGCTGCTTTTAAATTTATAATAAAAGAAATAAAACAAACTTTTATTGATTATGCAATTATATTGGGTTCTGGTTTAGGGAATATACCTGAAGTATTAGAAGAAAAAATTGTAATACCATACCATGAAGTCCCTCATATGGTAAAATCTACTGTAAAAGGTCATAAGGGTAATTTCATATTTGGTGTTTTTGAAAAGAAGCCCTTAGTAATAATGGAAGGTAGACTTCATTATTATGAAGGTTACTCTATGCAAGAGATAACATTTCCCATCAGGATACTACAAAAATTAAAAATAAAATATCTAATAATCACAGCAGCTGTTGGTGGTATAAGAAATAAATTACCTTTAGATTTATCTGACATTGTATTAATAAAGGATCATATAAATTTAATAGGTGACAATCCTCTAAGAGGGCCTCATTACGAAGAATTAGGAGAAAGATTTGTTGATTTAACTAATACCTATGACAAAGATTTAATAAAATTAGCAAAGAATATTGCTAAAAAGAATAAAATCAAAGTATATGAGGGGATATACTTAGCAACCTGTGGACCTTCATATGAAACACCCGCTGAGATAGAAGCTTTTAAAAAACTTGGTGCTGATGTTGTAGGAATGTCTGTAGTTCCTGAAGCAATTGTAGCAAGACAAGCTGGTATGAAAGTTTTAGGTATATGTTATATAACAAATCTTGCTGCAGGTATATCTACCAAACCACTTTCTCATCTTGAAGTTTTAGAGACTGCTACAAAAGTGGCTTATAAATTAAATCTTCTGATAAAAGAAATCTTAAAAAAATTATGAGAATGTATGATTTAATTTTAAAAAAAAGAAACAAAAAAGAATTTACTAAAGAGGAAATTTATTATATAGTAAATAGTTATGTAAAAAATAGAATTCCTTCTTACCAAATGGCTGCTTTATTAATGTGCATATATTTTCAAGGAATGTCTAAAAAAGAAACAATATATCTCACAGAAGCTATGTTAAAAAGCGAAGATGTATTAGATCTTAAAGACATAGATAAACCAAAAGCAGATAAACACTCCACTGGAGGAGTTGGAGATGGTGTTTCCTTATCTCTTGCTCCCCTTTTAGCTTCATTTGAAGTAGTAGTTCCTATGATGTCTGGAAGAAGTTTAGGACATACTGGAGGAACATTAGATAAACTTGAATCTATTGAAGGTTTTAATGTTTATTTAACAAAAAGTAAAATTAAAAAACAACTAAAGAAAATAGGTGTTGCTATATTTGCCACAACTAAAGATATGGTTGTAGCAGATAAAAAAATATATGCTTTAAGAGACCTTACTGCTACTGTTGAAAGCATCCCTTTAATATCAGCATCTATTATGAGCAAAAAATTAGCAGAATCATTAGATGCTTTATTACTGGATGTAAAAACAGGAAATGGTGCTTTTATGGAAAAATTTTCCTCTGCATTGGAACTTGCAAAGACATTAGTTGAGATAGGAAAGCATTTTAATTTAAATGTATCAGCATTAATAACTGATATGAACCAACCATTAGGTGAATATATAGGAAATTCATTAGAAGTATATCAAGCTATAAAAATTTTAAAAAATGAAGGACCTAAAGATATAACTGAACTTGTTATTCTACAAACATCTAAAATACTCCAACTTTTAAAAATAGAGAAAGATCCTAATATAGCAACACAAAAAGTTATAAAACATCTTTCTGCTGGATATGGCCTTGAAAAATTCAAACAACTTATTGAAGCCCAAAACGGTAATCCTAAAATTATAGACAATCCAAAATTCTTACCCCAAGCAAAATATAAAACAGCAATCTTAGCAGAAAAAGCTGGATACATTACAAAAATCAACACAAAACTTATAGGTTTATCCCTAGCAAAATTAGGAACTGGAAGAGAAAAACTAACAGATAAAATTGACCATACGGTAGGGATAAAAATTTTAAAAAAACTAAATCAATTTGTTGAAAAACAAGAACCTTTAATGTATGTTTATTATAATAACAAAAATAAATTTGAAGAATTTAAAAAATCCATTATATCTGCTTTTCTAATCTCGGAAAATAAACCAGATAAAATATATCCCTTAGTATATAAAGAAATCAAATAACAATGAGAATACCTTATAAATGGATTATAAAAGAAAATAATTCTGTTGATATAAAATCTATTGCAGAAAAATTAAACCTTCCAGAAGTGGTAGTAAAAGTTCTAATAAATAGAGGTTATGATACAGAGGAAAAAATAAAAAAATTTTTATTCAATGAAATTTTTTATTTAAAAAATCCATTTTTATTCAAATACATGGAAAGAGCTGTTGAAATTACAAAAAAACATATTGAGAAAAAAAATAAAATTTTAATATGGGGTGATAGAGATGTAGATGGTATTACTGCTTTGACTATAGTATTACTTACTTTAAAGAAACTCGATGCAGAGGTTTTATGGTATATTCCTCAAACTGAAGGATATGGTTTAAGTATTGATACTTTAAAAAAATTCAAAAATGAAATTTCCTTATTAATTACCGTAGATTGTGGAATCTCTTCAGTTGAAGAAATAAAATATCTAAAAGAAAATAATATAGATGTAATAATTACTGATCACCATACACCTAATGAAAAGCTCATTTCTCAAATTAAATCTTTAGACATCCCTATAATTCATCCAGCTTTAGAAGAAAACTATAGTTTTAAAGATTTATCTGGAGTAGGAGTGGCTTTTAAATTTTGTTGTGGTTTAATCATGTCATACGATAGTAGTTATTATAATAAAGAATTTGTAGTATTAGATATAGAAACCACCGGCCTTTATTCAACGATAGATGAAATTTGTGAGATAGCTGCTGTAAAAGTAAAAAACTTCATTCCTATAGACACATTCAACTCTTTAATAAAGACGAAAAAAGAAATTCCCGAAAGTGTGTCAAAAATCCATATGATAACAAATGAATTAATAAAAAATGCACCTACAATTGAAGAAGTACTACCAAAATTGTTAGACTTCATAGGTGACTCAATTTTAGTAATACACAATTCTGAATTTGATTTGTCTTTTATTAATGTAGCATTAAAAAATTTAGGACAAGCACCTATTTCAAACAAAGTAATAGATACTTTAAAAATTTCTCAAGAATATCTCCCTCTTAAATCACATTCACTAAAACATTTAACTGAATATTTTTTATTTAATGTACAACCAAATCATCGTGCATTAAATGATGCTTTAGCTACTTGTGAGTTATTTTATCTTTTATATAATATTACAAATAACAAATTAAAATTTTTTATAAAAGAAATGTTACATCTTGTATGTTTAGGAACAATAGCTGATATTGTGGCTTTAACTGACGAAAACAGAATAATTGTGAAAAAAGGAATAGAAGAAATTCATCATTCTGATAATCAATTTATAAAAAAAATAAGAAACTACTTATTAGAAGAAAAAAAAATTTCTTATTTAGACACAGAAGCTTTATCTTGGCATATAATTCCTATCCTAAACTCGGCAGGGCGGCTTAAAAAAGCAGAACTTGCAGTAAATCTTCTTTCATCGAATGATAAAAAAGAAGTAGATAAATATTTTGAAGAATTAATAAAAATAAATGAACAAAGAAAAATGCTACAAGATATTAATCTTACAGTTTTTTATGAGTTAGTAGAACAGCAATGTAACTTAAAAGAAGATCTTATCCTTTTAGTAGTTGCAGAAAATATAGAGCACGGAGTAACTGGAATTGTAGCAAATAATATGCTTAAAGAATTTAATCGTTGTGTAATACTACTGATATTAGAAAATGATATAGCAGTTGGAGCTGCTAGATCTCCAAAATATATAAACATATATCAAATTCTTAAAAAATATGAACACCTATTTGAAAAATTTGGAGGGCATGAAAATGCATGTGGATTAACTATTAGAAAAGATAACATCCCTATATTAAGAAATGAACTAAAAAAAATAGAAAAAGAAATTGTCTTAAAAACACCTGAAATAGAAGTCGATACTGAAATTAAACCAGAAGAAATAAATCTGGAAGTATACAAAAAACTATTACTTTTAGAACCATTTGGAGCTGAAAATAACTATCCCGTTTTTCTTTTGAAGAACTTAAAAGTTATAGATTGGAAATATTTTGGTAAAAACAACAAATACACACAGATAACTTTTGAAACTCCAAATTCTATGCTAATAAATGCTGTCTGCTGGGACATTCCAGATTTAGGAGATATTTTAAAGAACTTCTCATATTTTAATGTAATTGGTGAGTTAGAATTAGATTACCAAAATAAAAATTCAGTTATTTTTGTATTATTAGATTTACAACCTATAATTCATTTTTATCCTGTCAATAAAAAATGATAAAGAAAAAATTATTCTATGGAGTAGTTCTTTGTATAGATAAAAATATACTAAAAGAACTTTTCATTTTAGGAGGTGACAAATGAAAAAACAAAAATTTCCAACTAATATAAAAATAGGGATCATTGGTGGAAGTGGAATATACGAAATAGAAGGTCTAAAAAATATAAAAGAACTAAATATCAATACTCCTTTTGGTAAACCTTCTGATAAAATAATAATTGGCGAACTTGAAGGGAAAACAGTAGCCTTTTTACCAAGACATGGAAGAGGTCATTTTATCTCACCCACAGAGCTTAACTCTCAAGCTAATATATATGCTTTTAAACTATTGGGTGTTGAATTTCTATTTAGTATTTCAGCATGTGGATCATTAAAAGAAGAAATAAAACCAAGAGACTTTGTTTTACCAGATCAAATATACGATAGGACAAAATTTAGAATCCCTACATTTTTTAGAAACGGTTTTGTAGCACATGTTGCATTTGCAGAACCTTATTGTGAAAATTTAAGAAAATTAGTTTATGGATGTGCTAAACAACTAAATTTAAATATACATTTTGGAGGCACTTATGTATGTATTGAAGGACCTCAGTTTTCAACAAAAGCAGAATCAAAAGTTTACAGACAACTTGGATTTGACATAATAGGAATGACGGCTATACCAGAAGCTAAACTTGCAAGAGAGGCAGAAATATGTTATGTAACTATAGCATTAGTTACTGACTATGATGTGTGGAAGGAAGGATATGAAGTAACTGCAGAAGAAGTTCTTGCAAATTTGAAAGCAAATTCAGAAAATTCAAAAAAACTAATAAAATTAGTAATCCAAAAATTAGATACAGAAAAAAGAGACTGCATATGTAAAGATGCTTTAAAAAATGCAATTTTCACAAAGAAGGAAAAAATAAATAAAACTACTTACCAAAAGTTAAAAATTTTAGTAGATAAATATATAAAAAAATGATACGAAGAAAAGAAACTTTACCAGTAAAAGTAGGAAGTTTAATAATTGGCGGAAAACAGCCAATTGTTGTCCAAACAATGACTAAAACTGACACAAAAGATATTAAATCTACTATTGCACAGATAAAACAAATAGAAAGCTATAACTGTAAACTTATAAGGTTAGCAGTCCCGGATATGGAAGCAGCAGAAGCATTCAAAAAAATAAAAGAATCAGTTAGTGCGGCACTTGTTGCTGATATTCATTTTGATTATAAAATAGCAATTGAATGTATTAAAAACAAAGCAGATAAAATAAGAATAAATCCTGCCAATATAAAAGATAAAAGTAAAATAGCTGAAATAATAAAAGTAGCAAAGGAATATAATACTCCTATAAGAGTTGGATTCAATGCTGGCTCATATAAAGTAGCAATTAAAGATCCCAAAGAAAAATTACTCCATCAGATAGAAGATTATATAAATTTATTTGAAAAACATAATTTTAAATCTATTGTAATTTCTGCAAAAACCTCAGATGTAATATCAACTGTTGAAATATATCAAATTCTTTCTCAAAAGTACAACTATCCTCTACATATAGGTATTACTGAAGCAGGACCTACATTTGATGGAATTATTAAGTCTACATTAGGTATAGGAATCCTTTTGTGGCATGGCATAGGAGATACCATAAGAGTTTCTCTCACTTCATCTCCTATTGATGAAGTTAAGGTGGGTTATTATATATTACAATATCTCAATCTATTAAACTATGGAATAGAAATCATATCATGTCCAACTTGTGGAAGATGCAAAGTAGATTTAATTAACATAGTTGCTAAATTTGAAAAAATATTAGAAAAGAAAAATTTAAGATATAAAAACCTAAAAGTAGCAATAATGGGATGTGAAGTAAACGGTCCAGGAGAAGCATCTTCAGCAGATATCGGTATAGCAATGGGAAAAAATTTCGGTGTTTTATTTCTAAAGGGTAAAATTGTTAAGAAAATTTCATATAAAGATTGTATAGAAGAACTTATACATCAAATAGAAAAGATTTAATTTCTTTTTGTTAAAATATAAATAATAGATCCAAAAACCACTACACCTAAAAGTCCACAAAGAATAGATATTTCTTGCGGCATTAGATATATTATTTTACCACATTCACTACAATAAAATTTATTTGAAGATAACTTTGAAATTTTTTTATGTTCACAATATTTTTGTTTTATATCAGCAAAACTTTCATAATAATTCTTTTGCGTATTTGTAAAAATTTTTAATAATTTTTTAAAAATAATACAAATAATATTCTGACAAGTATCAAAACTATAAAGCAATATTTTTATCAAATTTTTCATAAAAAATCTCCTTTAAACACACTCTTATTTTACTAATTTATTTACTAAATTATACATAAATTTGACATCTGGCTTTACACCAGTCCAGAGAAAAAAAGAATTTGCTGCTTGATAAACAAACATACTTTTTCCATCTATTACATACCTACAGCCAATTTTTTTAGCATGCTTTATAAGTTCTGTCTCTCTATTGTATATTACATCATAAACTATATGTTGATTAGTAATTAAACCTAAATCAATAGGTGAAGGATCTCCTTCTTTCATACCTAAAGGTGTTGCATTTATTATTATTTTTGAATCTTTCACTATTTTCTCAATTTCCTGTTCCCTAATAGGAACCACATATTTGCCAAATTTGTCTTTTAAAAATTCCATTTTTTTATTATCAATATCATATATATATACTTTATTTACTCCAAGTTCATCCAAACCACAAATTATAGCTCTACTTACACCTCCACATCCTATTACAAAAGCATCTTCATTTTCAACAACTATATCCTCTAAAGATTTTACAAACCCATATATATCTGTGTTATAACCTATTAGTTGTCCATTCTTATTTACTATAGTATTTACAGCACCTATATGTTTGGCTAATTTTTCTATATCATCAAGATATAAAATTATTTTTTCTTTATAAGGTATCGTAACATTTAAACCACATATTCCTAAAGTAAGAACTGCTTCTTTTATGTTTTTTAACATAGAAGGTTTTACTTCAAATGCTAAATATATATAGTTTAATTCATACTTTTTAGCTATCATCGTATGAAGAAAAGGAGATAAAGAATGTCCTATTGGATACCCAATTATACCTAAAAGTTTTGTTTTTGCATCAATTTTCATTTTTTTGCTTGTTTAATTTAGAATCTATTACTTTTAAAAACTTTTCTACCTTATCTTTTTTCGAAGGTGCTATAGATACTACTCTTAAAAAAGTTGCTTTGGCTAAAAGATACTTCTGAGAAGAAAAATAAATTTTCCCTAATAAAAACATACTTTCTACATCATTCGGTTTATTATTAAGTAAATCTAAACATATCTTTTCTGCTTTGTCAAAATTATTTAAATAGTATTCTTTATAAGCATAATAAAGTTTATTTTGTGAAACAGACTCCATCACTATAGAAAGAAGAAAAATTGTTCCTGTTAACATAAAAACCAAACCTATTTTTTTACCATTTAAGATAGCTGTTTTTTCATCAAGCAAATACTTTTTTATTATTTGATACACATTTACAACAACATTAGGAAGGTAAAAATAAATTAGCCCTGATAATATAAGAATTAACCCTATTATTCCCCTTATTGTCATTTTTATGCTTGAACTACTTTCTGTAGGTTTTTATAATTTGGCAAATTTCTTCTGATAGCATTTCTTGTATCTACAATGAGATTTGAATTTTCTAATATCATTTTATAGTCATAACAAGAATGATCAGTTATTATTATCACACAGTCATATCTTTTAAGATTTTTTTCATTTAATTCTACAGATCGTTTTAAAAATTTATATTTTCTAAGAGGAGGTATTTGTTCAATATAAGGATCATTATAGTCCACCTTGGATCCTTTTTTTTCAAGAAGTTCTATTACTCTTAATGATGGAGATTCTCTTAAATCACCTATGTCTTTTTTATAAGATAAACCTAATACTAAAATTTTAGCTCCATTTAATACTTTTTTTCTTTGATTTAAAGCTTCAGAAACTTTTTCTACCACAAATTCTGGCATTCTTATGTTTATCTGACCTGCTAATTCTATAAATTTTGTAGAAAAATCATACTTTTTTGCTATATAAGAAAGATAAAATGGATCTACAGGAATACAATGACCACCCCACCCAGGACCTGGATAAAAAGTCATAAAACCAAATGGCTTTGTACTTGCAGCATCTATAACTTCCCATATATCTATTCCCATCCGATCAAACAACATCTTTAACTCGTTAACTAATGCGATATTAACAGCTCTAAAAGTATTCTCTAAAACTTTAGATGCCTCTGCTACTTCAGCAGATGAAACAGGTATGACCTTGTTTACTATCTGAGAAAAAAATAAACATACTACTTCAGTTGAAATTCTATCCACACCTCCTACTAACTTAGGAATATTTTCTGTGGAGTAAACTTTATTCCCAGGATCTTCTCTTTCCGGAGAAAACGCTAAGAAAAAATCTTTTCCACATTTTAAACCACTTTTTTCTAATATCGGTTTTACAACATCTCTAGTAGTAGTAGGATAGGTAGTAGATACTAATATAACTACCTCACCCTTATGGAGATATTTCTTAACAACTTCAGAAGTACTTACTACAGCTGATAAATCGGGTTCATTTGTTTCTGTAGTAGGAGTAGGTACGCATATTATTACTATATCACATATTTTAAGCTTTGAAAAATCACCTGTAGGATAAAAATTTAAACTTTCTTTTATTTTTTCTGAAGGAATATGAGATATATAAGATTTTTTTTCTTTTAAACTTTTAATTTTTTTGTCATCAATGTCAAATCCATAAGTCTTAAATCCTTTATTAGAAATAAGCAAAGCAAGTGGTAAACCCACATATCCTAACCCTATGACACCTACTTTGGCTTCTTTATTTAAAATTTTTGAGTTCAAATTCTTTATATTTATCATAGTTTTACAAGTCCCATAAACAATACACCTAAAAGAAATAAAAAGAAAGAAACAATAGATTTATATAAATTCTTTTCTCTATGAAGCGCAGGTATTAAATCACAAGATGCAATATAAATAAATCCACCTGCCACTACAGAAAGAATATAATTTGGTAATTTTTCAATTTTCTGACTTAATAAAAACCCACATATTGATCCTATAACTGCAGTAAGTGAAATCAAAAAGTTAAATAATAATGCTTTTATTCTACTAAATCCACTATGAAGCAAAATTCCAAAATCACCAATTTCTTGAGGAACTTCATGGAGTATCACAGCTAATGTAGCCACTATTCCAGTTTGAAAATTTATAGAAAAACTGCTTCCTATAAAAATACCATCGATAAAATTATGAAGTCCATCTCCTATAAAATTTAGATAACTTACAGGATGAAGTTCACACTTTTCCCCTTTGTGACAGTGACGCCAGTAAAAGTATTTTTCAAGTATAAAAAAAATTGAAAAACCAAAAACTACAATATAGAAAATATTCACTTCACCACTACTTTCAATTATTTCTGGAAGTATATGTAGAAAAGAAACTCCTATTAAACTTCCTGCTGCAAAACTTATCAGAAGAAATATAATTTTATTCAAAATATTTTCACTAAATAAAAAACTAAAAACTCCTACTAAAGAAACTAAACTAATAACTAAAGTAGCTAATATAGGATATATTATGCTCATATTAGATTGTTGTATATAAAACTAACAAAAAAATCAACAAAAAGTAAACTATTTTAACTTCTTTTACCAATAGCAACAATATATAATGGATGAACATCTATTGGAAGTAATAAAATCTCTCTTAACTTTTCATCATAAAAAGCTCCTATACATACACTATCTAAACCTAAAGAAATAGCTTGTAATGAAATATTCTGTGCAGAATGACCTACTTCCATATAAACATATCTATATCCTCTCTCTCCATAACATAATGTTGTTCTTTCATAGACAGCACAAAGAAGAATATCTATAGCTGCTTCCATAATAAATCTCTGTCCTAAGGAGGCTTCTACAATTAAGTTCCTTACATCTTTTTGAATCACACTCTCCGCAGAATGATTATATGGCAGATAATGGAAAACACCTTCTTCTGTAAGGTAATACACTTCTAATGGATATGTAGCACCAGCTGAGGGAACGGTTCTGAAACCACTCTTTTCATCAGATACTCCATATGCAGCCCATAAAAGTTGAGAAATTTCTTCTAAAGAAATTTTATATGGTTTAAATTTTCTTATAGATCTTCTTTTTTTAATTGTTTCTTCTAATGAAATATTACTTTTAAAATTAGGAGAAGGTAACTTTATTATCATAATTCTTAAGTTTTTGTTTTATATTTTACTGTAAAAATAAAATATAATAAAAATAACAGGCAAAAACATTAAGATCATAATAAACAAACAGGGAAGTCCAACTATAAAAAACATATGTAAATTATTAAATTTAAAATAATTCTTTGTATATTTTAAAATTCTCTTTATAATTAATAATATAACAAAAAATTGAAAAAAAGAAAAAAAATAGGTGAACTTAAAGTAATAAAACACAAAACTTAAAGGGAGTAATAAAAAATAAGTAGAATGTGAAGAAAAAATCAACGATAAAAATTTATCTATTGAATTGTTCTTTTTGAAAATTGCTGAAATAAAAGATGTCCACATTGAGAATAAAAATATGATGATAATAGAAAAAATAAAATTAGAAATTACTAAAGAAAACCAACTAATAATATCTAATTCATATATAATTCCATATGAAATAGAAACACTAAATATGGATAAAAAATAAACTAAGAAAGATGGAAAAACAGATATGTTTAAATTATCATTTTTAAAATTTTTGTCTAAATTTAATATGTAATCATCTAACAGTGTTGTTATCTTCATAATAACTAACCTTCTAATAAAATAGTTACAGGTCCATCATTATGAATCTCTACCAACATATTGGCTCTGAACTTACCAGTTTTAATTTTCTCAAATGGTAAATACTTAGAAAGTTCTTTTATAAACTCATTATACAGCTTCTCTGCGTTTTCAGGAGGAGCTGCTTCAGTAAAATCTGGTCTGTTACCTGAACTACAATTTCCATATAATGTAAATTCAGATACTACCAAAATTTCTCCATTTATATCCATAATACTTTTATCCATTTTACCTTTTTCATTTTCAAATATTCTTAAATTTGCAACTTTTTTAGCTATATACTGAATATTTTTATATGTATCTAACTTTGAAATACCAATAAATACTACTAAACCTTTAGATATTTCTTCTTTAGTAGTCTCATACCTAACAGAGGCATAATTTACTCTTTGAACCACGGCTCTCATAACTACTCTATTATAATTACTCTAAAATATATTCTAAGCGAAATTTTTTCTGAGTAAATTTACTAACTGGTAAATTTATATTTATAATTTCATACATAAAATGTTTAAAAATATCAAATGGAGATGTAGGTTCTCTTATTATCTCAACCTCATCAGTAATTTTTGCCAATTTTTTTAGTTCTTCTATCGCTTTTTCCTCAGTCCCTATATCATCTATCATAAATAGCTGTTTTGCTTGAGAAGCAATAAATATCCTACCATCTGCAAATTGAAACACTTGTTCTTTTGATAAGTTTCTCCCTTTAGCTATAGCGTTTATAAATTGCTCATAAGCAGCATTTACTATATTCTCTAATATCTTTTTTTCTTCGGGTAACATTTCTCTATAAAATGAACCTAAATCTTTATATTTTGAAGACTTTATTACTTCTATTTTCACACCGATTTTCTTTAGTAATTCGTTAATATTACCTACCTGCAATACCACTCCAATAGAACCAATTACACTACCTTCAGAAGATATAATTCTATCACAAGCAGCAGCAACATAATAGCCACCTGAAGCACAGAGTTCCTGTACATAACATACAAATGGTTTATTATATTTTTTCTTTACTTCAATTATTTTATTATATATATCCTGAACCGCTGCAACAGAACCTCCAGGAGAATTGATTTTAATTAAGATACCTTTAATGTCAGTTCTCTCTGCTAAAGAATTGATTCTTGAAACTATATAAGAAGCATCCTTTTTCAAAAAACTTTCTGTCCCATATGCATAAAAAATTTCACCCACAATTTCTATTAATGCAATTTTTTCTTTTAAAGGTATATATTTTGAAATTGTTTTAGATTTGGGATGTAGTGGTTGTCTTCTTATTATAATAATCAATCCTAAAGTCGTGCTTATAAGAAAAAGAATTATTATAAGATAGTAATGTATATTTTTCTTCATTGGTTTTCCACCTCAAAAATTTTAGTATATATATCTTTACTTGGCAACCATATCTCTTCTATATAATTTAGATTATATCTTTCCGCTATTTCTTTTAAAGTTTTACCTTTTTTCCTTTCATTTATAAGAAACTTAACATCAACATCTGAAACTTTTTGCTTAATAAGAAGCAATCTTATTGATTCTAACCTACCTAAACCTAAAAAATGATTTCTTAGTTCATTAAACTTTATTGTAACAGAAGAATCAATTATTACATACTTAGTGTCAGAGGAAACTTCAATTGTAAAAAAATATGATAAGATTCTACCTATATAATCAGTATCTCCCATCTCAAAATTAACATTAACAGTAGAACTGGATACATTATAAGGTGAAAAACCAAATCCAATCTCTACTGATTGAGCAAAACAAACTGATGTTGTTAAAAGTATTATTATGAGTATTTTCATTCATTCAGAAAATCTATAAAATTCTTAATGTCATCCTTAGCACATTTTACTACTAAAGTCATAATATAAATAAGTAAAGAAAACTGCCATATATCTGGAATACCAACTATCAAACCTGTTTCTGTATCTTCTATTCTTTGAAATAATTTTTTATAATGAGCAATTGTTTCCTCTAAAGATTTATTTATAACTTCCAATTTTAATTGATTATTATTATATTTCAAAGATGGCAACTGAACTCCTCTTATTAATAGGAATGATTTAATTGTTTCATCACTATAGTTAGTGGTTTCTTTAAAATTAAAACCTTTAAGTTCAAAACTACCATATGGTAGATGTATAAAAGCAGGAGAAACTTCTACTTTTCCTCTTCTGACAACAGTGGAACCTTTATTAGCTAAAGAATTACTCAAAAGGACATATGGAACAACTGTTTTTTTAAAAGTTTCTAATTTCTGATATTTTGATTTTAAAATTTTAGTATTTTTTAATGCTTCTTCCCACTTTTTATTTATATCTATACTCATAGCAATTTATAGTCTCTTTCAAAGATATCAAGAGCTTCTTTAGCATTAGAAACTTTTATTATTCCTTCAATATCCCATGTCTTTATCCCAAAAACTGGTTTATTTATAACTTTAGCAAGTGCAATCTCAGATAAAGTCCCATATTCTCCATCTATAGCAATAACACAACAACAAGAACGAACAATAATTGCATTTCTTGCATGAGACATAGCTGTAACAATAGGGATATCAATATATGGATTTGCTTCTGAAGAATCTTTACCTGGTAAAATCCCTACAACTAAACCTCCAACACTTTTTGCACCTTTAGAAGCTTCCTCCATTACTCCACTCATACCACCACATATTAACACATATCCTCTTTTAGCAATCTCTTTACCTGCTTCAAAAGCTATTTCTTTAATTTCATCTGATTTTATAACTGAACCACCAACTACTGCAATTAAGTTTCTCATAGATTTATTACTTACTTATATCAATTGCGCCCGGGCAGAGTCGAACTGCCAACCTACTGGTTCGTAGCCAGCCGCTCTATCCAATTGAGCTACGGGCGCTTTAGTATTTTTGTAAAATTCATATTCTCTTTTTTTAGAAGTTCATATTTATGTTCTATACCTTTAGAATATCCACCCAACTCTCCAGAAGCTTTTATCACTCTATGACAAGGAATAATAACTGTCAAAGGGTTTTCCTTTAATGCTTTTCCAACCGCTCTGTAAGCTCTCGGATGACCTATGCTTTGTGCAACCCATTTATAAGTTCTTACTTCTCCTTTAGGAATTTCTAAAACTTTTAACCAAACTTTCTTATAAAACAGCGGATAATCTTTTATTACTTTATAATTTTTCTCTCCTAAAATTTTAAACAATTTTTTATCAGTATTATTCACTATCTTATTTAACTATACTCGTACCTACTTTACCTAAATCGCTAGTTATTATTACCTGCGAAACTCCTCTTTTAAACATATCTTTTATCGCAGAAAGTTTAGGTATCATTCCTTCAGTAACTATCTTTTTAGCAATTAACTCATCTATTTCCTTTAAACTTAACTTCCTAATCACTTTGTTATCCTCATCTAAAACTCCCTCTTTATCTGTTAAAAATATAACTTTATCTGCTTTAAGATGCGAAGCTAAAGCATATACCACATTGTCAGCATTAATATTAGTAATCACAAATTTGTTATCTTTTTTACCCAAACCTACAGAAGAAATTACTAATAAGTATTTATTATTAAAAAGAAAGTTAATCAAGTTAGTATTAACATTTAATACGTTCTTACCTACATATCCTAATTTCTCATCTATATCAGTAACGACTAACTTATCATCAATACAGGACAATCCTAAAACTTTTTTAAATCCATAATTAATTAGCTCATAAACTAATTTCTTATTTATCAACCCACATAAAACACTTATAACAACCTCTAAAGTATCATCATCTGTAAACCTTAAACCTTCTACAAATTTTGGTTTTAAAGAAAGTTTCTCCATCCAAGATGAAACTTGAATACCTCCACCATGAATTAAAATAACCTTATTTCTTAGAGTCAGCTTTTTTAACTTACCTATAAAATTATTAAAAGCATCTTTGTTATCAATAATTTTACCGCTTAATTTTATAATAATTTTCATATGCAGAATATATATACAAAAATCAAATATAAATTTCCATAACTAAATTCTTACTTTAGTTATATAACCAAAATTATTAATTTGTTTCCTTTTTGAAGAAAATATAATCTCAATATTTTTAAATTTGTTAGTAGAAAGAATAGGAAATTTAAATCTCCTAACATCAAAGTTAACTCCATCAGTAGAAACAATACCTAAAACAATTTTTATTTTTTGTTCTTTAAAATATTCTAAAAGACAATTTATATCACCTAAATACTTACCATGTTTAGGGATTTGAAAAACATCTAACTTATTATAACAACTTATATTTTTTATTATCTCCGAAGCTTCTAAATCATTTGTCAATATAATTGTTCTATCTTTATAAAAAATCTTTATAAGCAAACTATTTACATCAGCAAGTGATTCTTTATCTAAATTATTATTTTTAATTTTATTATTTTTTACTATCTCTACTTTGCCATTTTTAAACTCAATAATTTTTTTATAACTCACAAATTCCAATTTTATATTTTTATTCTTTATTTTATCTAAAATCCTTTCATATTCATAGTCCTCACTTACAAAATCAGAAACAATTATATTTTCCAAAGAAAAATTATCTAAAATATACTCTAAAGAACCATAATGAATATAGTGAGGATGGGTTATTATTAAATAATTAATTTTTTTAACTCTTTTATCTTTTAAATATGGAATAATTTTTGTTTTTGTTATCATATTATTTGAAGGTGTATCTATTAAAAAAGCTTTCTTATTTTCTGTCAAAATAAAAACACTATCTCCTAATCCTACATCAAAAAAAGTAACTATGAATTTTTTATTAAAATAGTAATAAAGGAAAAATGTAAAAAGTACAGACACTATAAAAAGCGATGCTATTTTTTTCATCTTATATTTTATAAAATATGGCACAGATAGAATCAAACAATAATAAACAAAAATTTCAATAGAACTTACTGAAAGAGAAATCTCACTTAATGGAAACTCACTAAATAATTTTACAATTTTAAAATAAAATGATACAAATATTTCTAAAAATTGCCAAAGGATAAAACTAAAATTTTTAAATAAAAAACTAAGAACGAAACTAATCAGACTTATCCACACAATAACCGATGTCAAAGGAACTATTATGATATTTGAAATAAAACTTATTATAGAAAATCTGTTAAAATAATAGGCAATCAAAGGAGAAACCATCAGTTGTGCTGACACGGTTATAAAAAATAATTTTATTATACTCTGGAATAAAGAATTTTGCTGTTTGATAAAATCTTCAAAAAAATTAAGAAAGAATCTATAAAAATAAAAAATACCAAAACAAGCTAAAAAAGATAACTGAAAAGAGACTGTAAATATACTTCTTGGATTAATAAATAATAAAATCAATGCTGCTAAAGACAATATATGATATAAATTGGTCTTGCGATATAACAAAAAAGAAATACCAAAGCAGAAAATCATTATTGTAGCTCTCACAACAGGAATTTCACATCCAGTAATTAACATATAAAAAACCACACCTAACAAACTCACACCTATTCTCAACTCTACTGATAGTGGCAAAAATTTAGTCAAAAAATATATAAATAAATACACAAAACCAACATGTAATCCACTCACAACTAATACATGTGCAACACCTATTTTTTGAAAATAATTTTTTATCTCATCCTCATCTTTATAATCATAGCCTATAGATATTTTAGAAATTATATCTTTAGAAATAGAGGAATTTATATTTTCATCTATCATCTTAATTAAAAAATTCCTTGTTATATTTGTTGTCTTGAATAAAAATTTTAAAAATTTACTTAGAAAATTATTATTCTCTTTTACCTCTAAAACTTCTAAAATATAACCAATTTTATCTACAAAAAAATTGTTATAAATGTAATTTTCATAATTATTATAAATATTCAAATTTTTCTGATCAATAATGACTCTTATTTCATCTGTTAAGCTCAAATTTTTATATTTATCTGTTTTTAAAAAAATCCTCCCATCAGTTTTTGTAAGTAAAATATAAAAATCATCTTCATTATTACTCCAATACCATATAATTTTACCTGAGATTTCTTTCTTTTGCGGTTTATCAAAAGAAAATGAAAGCCATTTTTTATTTACTTGTCTTTCAATAAAAATAAAGACAAGATAAATAAACAAAACAAAATAAAGCAAACTATATAGTATTTTATTCGAAATGGTAAGAGTTTTCACCTATAAGATTTTCCAATTCAGATAGCATTTTTTTAGATGGCAGTATTTTGTAGTTTGTTTCTATTATAAACTCTTCAAAATTTTTTGTTATGACTTTAAAATAAACTTGTGTATTTCCTGGATGCTTTTCTATTATCTTTTTTAATCTATTTATATATTCGTCGTCAATCCCTATATCAGACAGTGAAATATAAATTTTGGTTTTATTTTTATAAATTTTTTCTTTTATAATTTCAAATAATTCTATCTCATCTGCTACGATACTTTTAATTTCATCTTTAATACTAATTTTTCCTTTTATATAGACGATACTATTTTCATGGATTATTTGTTTTTTTAATTCATATATTTTATTATAAACAGCAACTTCTATTGATCCGGTGAGATCCTCTATCATAATCTTAGCCCACATTTGTCCAGATTGTGTGGTATATTTCTTTACAGAAATGATCATACCAACAATCTCTACTTCTTGATTTTCTTCTTCAGGTAGTTCATCTATTGAACATGAAACGATACCCTTTATTTCTTCTATATATTTTTCTAAAGGATGCCCAGACCAATAAATTTCAGTAAAAGCATGTTCAAAAGAAAAAATTTCATGTTCAGTAAATTTCTCATCTTTTTCTTCACTAATAATATCTAAAGATGAAAATAAAAATTGTGATTTTTCTTCTATTTCTTTTTTATTTTCTAAAAAATTAATGTATTTTTTTCTAATTTTACATTTATCTTCTAAAGAAAGTTCACCTTTGTTAGCAAGAGAATCTAAACATCCAGATAAAATCAAAGCTTCATATACACGTTTATTTATTTCTTTTGATGTCCTTTCCCAAAAATCTATAAAAGACTTAAATTTACCAGTTTTTTCTCTTAAACCTACTATGAACTCAGCAGCTGCTTCTCCAACATTTTTTATTCCTAATAACCCATATCTTATAGATCTATCTGATTCCTTTTTAAAATAAACATCAGATTTATTAATATCTGGAGGCAAAAGTTCAAATTTCATATTTTCTACTTCCAAAAGAAATCTTCTGTAATTCTTTTCATCTCTGGTTTTTACATTAGCTCCAGAGGATAGTTCAGCATTAATTAAAGAAATTAAAAATTCTAAAGGAAAATTTGCTTTCAAGTAAGCACATCTATAAGAAGTTACAGCATAAGCAGCTGCATGAGATTTGTTAAAACCATAACCTCCAAAATTTAATATTTGCTGATATATCTTTTTAGCAACAGACAAATCTACCCCATTTTTTTTAGCTCCTTCCAGAAATCTACTTTCCATCTTTTCGATCTTTTCAGGAACTTTTTTAGCAACAGCAGATCTCAACTCATCAGCTTCCTCAGGAGAGAACCCTCCAATTATTTGCCCTATCTTCATCACCTGTTCTTGATAAACTAAAACTCCGTATGTCTCTTTTAAAACATCTTCAAGCAAAGGATGATCATATTTAATTTCTTTTCTTTTATGCTTTCTTTCTACGAATTCATTAACCATACCACTTCTTATAGGACCCGGTCTAAATAAAGCTATACAGGCAATTATATCTTCAAATGTAGTCGGTTTTAATTTTCTTAAAAGATCTTGCATTCCTTTTGATTCTAACTGAAAAACACCTGTTGTTTTGCCTTCTTGAAGAAGTTTAAATGTTTTTTTATCATCAAAAGGAATTTCATTTATATCTAAATCTATACCATAATTCTGCTTGATAAGTTTTATAGTATTTTCTATTACTGTCAAAGTTTTGAGTCCTAAAAAATCTACTTTTAATAATCCAAGTTTTAACAAAATCTCATCATAATACTGAGTAGTAACTGGATCTTCCTTTGATCTCTTATATAGTGGAGTAAAATCTGTTATATCACCCTTTGCTACAATTACTCCTGATGCATGAATCCCTGTATGTCGTACTCGTCCTACTATCTCTTTGCTAAAATCTAAAATCCTTTTTACATTCTCATCTTTCTTATATAACTCAGCTAACTCTGGAAGAGTTCTTATTGCTTCCTCCACATCCATATCTGCAGAAGGAATTAATTTCGAAATTTTATCTGCTAAACTTGCAGGTAATCCCATTACTCTTGTTACATCGCGAATTGTATTTTTTATTTTCATAGTATTAAATGTAATAATTTGAACAACATTTTTTTCCCCATATTTTTTCTTCACATATTCTATAACTTTATCTCTACCATAGTCAGCAAAATCAATATCTAAATCTGGTAGTGTCTTTCTTGCTGGGTTTAAAAACCTTTCAAATAAAAGTCCATATTTTATAGGATCAATATCTGTAATCCCTAAACTATAACTTACAAGTGAACCAGCACCAGAGCCCCTACCAGGTCCTATAGGAATTTTATTTTCTTTTGCAAAATTAATAAAATCATATACAATCAAAAAATAAGAAGAAAAACCCATCTGTTTTATTACTTCTAATTCATACTCTAATCTTTTGGTAATTTCCAAACTAATATGAGAGTATCTTTTTTTAATACCTTCATAACAAAGTTTTCTTAATAAAGTATCTGCTGTTTCTCCATCAGGAAGTTCTATTTCAGGTAAATAAATTTTATTAAAATCAATAATTAAATTACATTTTTCTGCTATCTCCAATGTATTTTTAAAAGCTTTAGGGAAATCCTTAAAAATTTCAAACATCTCCTGAGGTGATTTAAAATAAAATTCATTACTTGAAAACTTTAACCTATTAGGATCATCCAAAGTAGTCCTTGTAGCAATACACAACAAAATTTCTTGTAGAACGTAATCATCTTTTTTTACGTAATGCACATCATTAGTAGCTACTGTTTTTATGTCCATTTTCTTTGCTAATTCAAGTAATTTCTCTAAAACAATTTTTTGTTCAGGAATATTATTATACATTAACTCTATATAAAAGTTATCTCTTCCAAAAGTATCAAGGTAAAATCCAACTGTATCTTTAAGTATTTTCTCATCCTTATTTTCTAAAATTTTATAAGAGATCTCTCCTTCTAAACAACCAGATAAAGCTACTAATCCTTCTTTATATTCACTTAGCCAACTTTTCTTAATTTTACCCTTTCCTGCAATGAGATTTTCTATATATCCTTTGGATAATAATTTCATCAAATTTTTATAGCCCACATCATCTTTTGCTAAAAGTGTTATATGAAAACTTTTTCGTTGATCTTGAATTTCATCTTCAGGATCTATATACATTTCACAACCTATAATTGGCTTTATACCACAAGCAGTAGACGCCTCATAAAATTCAATAGCTCCAAACATATTTCCATGATCCGTAATAGCTAAAGCTGGCATTTTATACTTCTGAGCAAGTTGAAATACTAAATCAGGTTGGTTTTGAATATCATAGATTTTACACACACCATCTAAAAGGGAATACTCTGTATGTAAATGCAAGTGGACAAATTCACTCATAATTTATTTATATAAAGGAGAAATTTTTCTGATATTTTCTACAACTTTAGGAAAGATATCTAAAACATAATCAATTTCTTCCTCTGTTGTAAATCTTCCTAATGTAAACCTTACTGAACCTCTAGCAACTACGTTATCAACTCCTATGGCAAGTAAAACATGAGATGGTTCTAAACTCCCTGAACTACAAGCACTACCTGAAGAAACACATATACCTTTAGTATCTAACGCTAACAACAAAGACTCACTTTCTACTCCTAACACAGAAACATTAAGGTTATTTACTAATCTATTTTCCAAATCTCCATTTATAATAACATCTGGAACTTTTTTTAATATTCCATCAAGTAATTTGTCTCTTAAAAACTTTATTCTTTTGTTTTCAATATCCATTTCTTGATATGCAATTTCTGTAGCTTTATATAGCCCCATTATACCCGCTACATTTAAAGTAGAAGATCTTTTATTAAATTCATGACCACCTCCATGCAAGAGAGGTACTATATTTGTTCCTTCCTTTATATACAAAAAACCTACACCTTTGGGTGCATAAAATTTATGTCCACTTGCAGAAAGTAAATCTATATTCATTTCTTTAACATCTATCTCTATGTGACCAAATGTTTGAACTGCATCTGTATGAAAATAAATCTGTGGTTTATTTTGTTTTTTTCTTTCTTCATTTATTATTTTTAGTTTTCTTCCTATTTCTTTAATTGGCTGAATCGTACCAATCTCATTGTTAGCATGCATAATAGAAACTAAAATAGTATCATCACATATACTTTCAAAAATTTTATCTACCTCTACTATACCATTTCTTTTTACAGGTATATATGTAACTCTAACTTGATTTTCTTTGAATGTTTCCGCTAAAAATTTTATTGGTTCTAAAACTGCATGATGTTCTATAGTTGTAGTTATTATGTGAACACTTTTTTTGTTAATATTAGCAAAAAATACACCTTTTATAGCAGTATTATTAGATTCTGTACCTCCTGAGGTAAAAATTATCTCTTCAGGTTTACAATTTAAAACTTGAGCAATAAACTTTCTCGCTTGTTCTACTGCTTTAAAACTTTCCTGACCAATAGAATGAAGACTTTGTGAATTCCCAAAAATTTCACTAAAGTAAGGTTGTATAAATTCTTTTACTTTTGGATCTGTAGGTGTAGTAGCTGCATAATCAAGATATATTTTTTTCATAGTTTAAAGTTATTCCTTAGAACTTATTTTTCCTCCACAAATACTGCATACTTCTTTATATTCTACTATTTTCCCACAATGAGGACATCTAACAATCTGTTTTTCACATTTTTTACATTCCATAATTTCAGCACATGGTAAATCTCCATCACAAAAAGGACATCTACATAAAACAGGATGAATTTTCTTTTTTGAAAGATAATCTTCTATTGCTTTATGAAGAGCATCTACGCCTAAGTTTGAACAATGCATCTTTTGTGGAGGAAGTCCCCCTAATTCTTCAGCAACCATCTCTCTGGTAAATTTTAAAACTTCATCAATAGTCTTTCCTTTTGCCATCTCTGATACCATAGATGAAACAGCTATTGCTGCACCACAACCAAAAGTTTTATATTTTACATCTTTTATTGTCTTGCCATCTTCTGCTATTTTAATATAAAAAGTCATAAGATCCCCACATACAGGATTTCCAACAGTACCAATCCCATCAGCATCTGGTATCTCACCTACATTTTTAGGATTCATGAAATGTTCCATTACTTTTTCTGAATACTGAGCCATTTTTATTTATCTCCTTTCATAAATTTTTTGTTACTCTGAATGAGAATGAAAATCTTCATAATCAGTCCCAGGACCTGCTTGCATACGAGTGCCTGTTTTTAAAAAATAAGAATACAAAGGAGAAAAACTTCTTAAACGGTCTATTATTGGTGGAAGTTCTTTTAATAAATAATCAATCTCTTCTTCTGTAGTATATTTAGAAATAGTAAATGTAACAGAACCTTGCCCTACTGCAGGATCTACTCCTATTGCCTCAAGTACATAAGAAAGTTTCAAAGACTTTGAAGTACAAGCAGATCCACTTGTAACATATATGCCTTTACTGTTGAGTAAAAGTAGTATACTTTCTCCCTCCACAAACTCAAATGAAAAATTTACATTATTAGGTAATCTTTGAGTAGGGTGTCCATTAAGATACACATATTGAATTCTATTAGAGATTTCACTAATCATTTTGTCTCTTAAATAAATCATTTTTTGAAAATTTTTCTCTAAATTATCTTTAGCAATCTCAGCTGCTTTACCTAAACCCACAATACATGCAACATTTTCTGTACCAGCACGAATGTTGTTTTCCTGAACTCCTCCATCAATTTGAGGAGTAATTTTTATCCCCTTCTTAATATACAAAGCAGCAGCTCCTTTAGGACCATGAAATTGGCTTCCTGAAAGAGAAAGCAAATCCACACCTAAATCCATTACATCAACATTTATCACTCCACATCCAGCAACTGCATCTGTGTGAAAAAATGTAGTAATTTTTCTATTTTTTCTCTGTTCGTTGAATTCCTTTATAATTTTGGAAATTTCTTTAATAGGCTGAATAGTACCAATTTCTGGATTCGCTAATTGAACAGACACCAAAATTGTATCTTCTTTTAAAAGTCTCTTAAGTTCATCCAATTTCACAACTCCATACCTATCTACAGTTAAGATATCATATTCAAAACCAAAAAATTTTTTTAGCTTTTCCACAGAATTTAAAACAGAATAATGTTCCAAAGCTGAAACTATTATATGTTTTGCCATCTCCTTATACGCTAAAGCAACCCCTTTTATAGCTAAATTATTAGATTCAGAACCACAAGAAGTAAAAACTATTTCCTTAGGATCAGAATTAATCAAATAAGCAACTTGTTGTCTTGCTTTTTCTATAGCATCTTTTGATTTATGCCCTAAATCATGTAAACTTTGAGCATTACCATAAAACTCACCTAAATAAGGTAACATTGTTTCTAATACATCTTTGTCAATTTTAGTAGCTGAATGATTATCTAAATATACTATCATACTATCATATATCATAACTACTATATAATTACTGTTTAGTTATTTTATACATATTTTCAATAGCTCTTAAAGCTTTAATCCTTATTTCTTCTTTAACTGTTATTTTTGGTTCTAAATTTTCTAAACAATATAAAACTTTATCAATGCTATTTTTTTTCATATTAGGGCATACAGCGTATTCAGAGGCTGGAATAAAATTTTTTTCAGGAAATAATTTTTTTAATCTATAACACATTCCAATCTCTGTGCCAACTATAAATGTTTCCACCTCTAAATTTTGCCTCACATATCTTATCATCCCCGAAGTACCTACTATAACATCTGCTACATCTTGAACTTCTAAACTACATTCAGGATGAACCATAACTTTAGATTGTGGATACTGTTGCTTTAATTTAATTATATCTTCTTTTATAATTTTTAAATGGGTAGGGCAATATCCATGCCATAGAATGATATTTTTTTTTGTCATTCTTTGTACATAACTACCCAAGTATTTATCTGGGACAAAAATTATCTTATCCGATGGTATCTTAGATACTACTTCTACAGCATTAGCTGAAGTACAACAATAATCTATCTCTGATTTTACTTCTGCTGAAGTATTTATATAACCTACGACTGGTATATCTGGATATCTTTTTTTCAAATTTAAAACATCCTCTCTCGTAATCATATTTGCTAAAGGACATCCTGATTCTAAATCAGGAAGTAGTATTACTTTTTGGGGTGACAATATGTATGCAGTTTCTGCCATAAAATGAACACCACAAAATACTACTACCTTGTTTGACAATTCTTTAGCCTTTGTAGATAAGTCTAAAGAATCTCCCAAATAATCAGCTATATCTTGAACTTCAGATAGTTGATAGTTATGAACAAGTATCACTGCATCTTTTTCTTTCTTTAGTGTATTTATTCTTTCTATAATTTGCTCACTCATATTAGTTTTATATAAGTTCAAATATAATACCGCTAAATAATGAAAACAGTATTATAGTAACTAAATATATACTAAAAACCTTCAATCCAAATTCTTTTTTTACAACCAAAAGAGTAGCATAACTAGTAAGGGGGCCTAAAATTAACAAAACTAAAGAAGGTCCAATACTTAAACCCTGTTTATTTAAAGCATAAACCAAAGGGACAGATGCAGTAGAACATATATACATTAAAACACCAAATATTACTGAAAATAAATATCCATAAATTCCTTGTAAAAAATTTTCTACAAAAATTTTTATTATATTTAGACTACTAATAAAACTTGCTAAAACTATTCCTATTAAAATCTCACCTCCAATTTCTTTTGGTAAATATATAAAAGCATATCTTAAAGATGAGAAAATTTTTTGTTTAAATGTTTTTTTAGGTATATATTTAGACAAAAATTCCGTAGCTGTTGGAGGAAGTTTATCATCAACAAAACTCTGTTGTGTTTTATCTAAAAAATTCCCAATTAGACCTATCAAAAAACCTAAAATTATAACGCTTAAGCATAAATATAAAGTAAAGCTAACACCAAAAAATTTTAAAGTAATTAAAATTGAAGAAACAGAAGTTGCTGGAGTAGCAACTAAGAAAGCCAAGATATTTCCTAACCTAACCCCTTTTTGTCTAAACCCTACAGCCATTGGTAAACTCCCAATACAGCATATTGGAAGTATCATTCCAATGATTATTATTATAAACAATGTTAAATAATTTTTCTTAATTAAATATTTTTTTACAATATTTTCAGGAACTAACTCATAAAATATACCGCTCAAAAGAAAACCTAAAACTAAAACCGGTAAGATTTCTAATCCATAATGCTTTAAATTTAATAGAAATTCCGTAATAAATTTCATTTTCTAATCCTAAATAAAATAAACTATATTGTTTTTTTTCTCGTGATATCTATTAACTAAATCTTCAAAACTTACATTATCTATCACCTCTTTAACTTTTTTTTCAATCTCTTGCCAGATAGAGATAAAAATACAAATATCCTTTCTACAATTCCTAGAAAATGATGTTTCAAAACATACTATAGGAAGTTTTTCACCCTCCAATTTTCTTATGATATCTCCTAAAATTATCTCTTTTGGCTTCTTTGCTAAACATATTCCACCATTTACACCTTGTATTGTTTTAATATATCCTAATTTTTTCAATGCTAAAACAATCTGTTGTAAAAACTTATACGGAATACCACACTTTTTAGAAATATCTTTCATTTTTAAACAATGACTATTAAAATGTTTATAATAATCTAAAGATAACTCAAACAGTAATCTCAAAGTATAATCAGTTTTTGCAGATATCTTCATTTAGTTAATTCTTTTAATAGTTTCCTATGAGATCCACATAATGAATCAACAATATTAGTAAAACTATCAATTTTCTTTACCTGCTTGTAAACTTCTAAAAAATAATGATTGTCATAAATTAGACAAAATTTCTTTTTACAAAATTGTTCTCCAAAATAAATATAAAAGAT
>JANXCA010000070.1 GCA_025060535.1 Endomicrobiia bacterium
AAAATACTGAAGGATTTCAATAAGAGAAACACTAATCAAATAGGCAGGTAATTTACTTATGTAAGATACTTTCAATAAACTCTTTCAACGCTTGTTGCCAGCCTCTAATCTGTGGAAAATTTCTACTTCCTAACACACTCCATTTAGGCCTTTTTGCTTTTGCTGAAAACTCCATTGATGATACAGGATATATCTTACTTTCAACAAAACCTGCATACTGTGCTATATATTTTGCAAACTCATACCAACTACAATATCCAGAATTTGTTATATGGTAAACACCATAAGGATATTGTCTTTCCACTAATTCCCATATACTTTTTGCAAGATCAAAAGTATATGTTGGAGACATAAAAACATCATTTACAACTTTAATTGTTTCATTGTTTTCAAGTTTATTTAAAATCGTATATACAAAATTTGTACCTTTTCCTTTAGATGGTAATTTACCGAATAAACTTGCTGTCCTAACAATATAATATTTATTAACATAACTTTTCACTATTAACTCACCTGCATATTTTGAAATTCCATAAATGTTTATCGGATTAGGAATATCATCTTCGTAATAAGGTTCCCCTTCTTTACTACCATCAAAAACATAGTCAGTACTAATATAAACAACTGGCGTGGTATAAAAAAATTCTATAACATTTTTAATACCAAAAGTATTTACTTTAAACACTTCATAAAGTTCTTCTTCAGCAAGGTCAACTTTTACATAACCTGCTAAATAAAAAACAAAATCTACAGAACCAACCTTCTTTGCAAACCTTACAACCTGGTCCCTATTTCCTACATCCACTTCTTCCTTTAAAGGAACTATAAGTTCAACATTCTTTGGTACCGTCAAAAAAACATCATTACCAAGTTGACCTCTACCACCAAAAACTACAATTTTCATAACTGTTTATATTTTAGAGTAGTTATATTTAAGTTTTTTCACAAAAGAATCTACAATTTTTATTTTTTCTTTAAGCCATTCTAAATTGTTTATATACCAATTAACAGTTTTCTTAACTCCTTCTTCAAACTTAGTCTCCGCTTTCCATCCTAACTCACTACTAATTTTTGTAATATCCAAGGCATAACGTAAATCATGTCCTGGCCTGTCAGCTATAAACTCAATTAAACTTTCATCTTTACCTAAATAAGACAAAATTTTTTTTACAACTTTTATGTTTTCAATCTCTTCATTACTGCCTATGTTATATACCTCACCTACTTTTCCTTTTTTTAAAACTAAAAATAAAGCTTTTGTAAAATCTTCAACAAACAACCAAGTTCTTATATTCAAACCTTTACCATATATAGGAATTTTCTTCCCAAAAATAGCATAGCTTATTGTCAAAGGAATTAGTTTCTCAGGATACTGCCAAAAACCATAATTGTTAGAAGCACGAACTATGATTGCAGGAAAGTTATATGTTTTAACATAAGAAGACACTAAATTGTCCGCAGCTGCTTTAGTAGCAGCATAGGGTGATTTTGGCCTCAAAGGCGAGGTTTCTTTAAATTTTAAGTTTTTATCTTTAGGTAGTTCACCATAAACCTCGTCAGTAGATATATGAATAAACTTTCCTACACAGTATTTTTTACTTATTTCAAGCAAATTAAATGTACCAACAACATTTGTTAAAACAAAATCGCTAGGTTTAAGTATACTTCTGTCAACATGTGTCTCAGCAGCATAATGTAGTACAACTTTAGGTTTTTCCTTTTTAAATATCTTTTCTAAATGTTCAAAATTAACTATATCACACTTATAAAACTTGTATTCTCCTTTAACCTCCTCTAACCTTTTTATATCTCCAGCATATGTCATTTTATCTACAACCACAACTTCCTTTCCTGCAATAACTGCCTTTCTTACAAAATCACTCCCCATAAAACCACATCCACCAGTTACTAAAATTTTCATAATTTACTCCTTACAATAATAATAAATTGCATCTTTAAATTTAACATCCATTGTTAACGGTTTGTAATTAGTAGCACTTAATGAACTTAAATCCTTGAAAAATTTCAACATATCACAATCTATCACTACAATAGATTGTACTTTTTACTTTTATTGAAGATTATCTCATAATATTTTTTAAATCTCAAACTTGAACTTTTAAAATTACCAACTATAAAAATGTAAAAAAACAATTATTTTTTTGAAAAACACAATCTTTAAATTAAACACCTCCTCATTATCCACTAATACAAAAAATTATTTTCCGCATCTTTAAATAAAGGCAAACTACTATCTTTTTTAGAAACAATAGGTTCTTTAACTGGCCAATTAATTAAAAGAAATTCGTCGTTCCATAAAATACCTCTCTCGTATTCTGGAGAATATTCTTCATCGGTCAAGTACATAACTAATGTATCATCCTCCAGTGAGACATAACCATGAGCAAACCCTCTCGGTACCCATAAACAAACATTACTTCCTTCAGACAACTCAACACCTACATATTTACCATACCATGGAGAACCTTTCCTTAAATCAACAGCAACATCAAAAATTTTACCTTTTATACAATACACAAGTTTACCTTGGGCTTTAGGGTTAAGTTGATAATGAAGACCACGTAAAACATTCTTTTTAGATTTAGCATAATTTACTTGTACAATATCAATTTCTAAACCATATTTTTTAAACTCTGAGAATTTAAACTTTTCTACAAAAAATCCTCGTTCGTCATAAAATATTTTCGTATTTATAAGTACAACATCAGGTATTTCTAATTTTTTAAAGCTATAATTCATAAAATTTAATCCTCATTACATATCTCAACTAAATACCTTGCATAATCTGTATTTTTATACCTTTTAGCAATCTCCAAAAGCTGTTGTTTAGATATCCATCCATTCCTATAAACAATCTCTTCAATACAACCAATCATAAGTCCTGTCCGTTTTTCTATAGTATATACGAACTCGCTTGCTTCCAAAAAACTATAATAAGTTCCCATATCAAACCATGCAAACCCTCTACCTAAAAGTTTCACTTTAAGTTTTTTCTCTTTAAGATATAAATTATTCAAACTTGTAACTTCAAGTTCACCACGAAAAGAAGGTTTAATTTTATTTATTTTTTCAAATACCGTTTTATCATAAAAATAAAGGCCCACAACAGCAAAGTTTGACCTTGGTTTTTTTGGTTTCTCCTGTAGGGACAACACATTACCCTCACTATCAAATTCTACAATTCCATACCTATGTGGATCATGAACATAATAACCAAACACATACGCACCAGAATTTCTTTCAACATCTTTTTTTGCTTCATCTAACATCTGTGGCAACCCATGCCCAAAAAATAAATTATCTCCTAAAATCACACAAATATTATTATTACCAACATATTCTTTTGTACAAAGTATAGCATCTGATATTCCTGCTGGCTTTCTTTGCACAGCATAATTTATAACCACACCGAGTTCACTACCATCACCAAAAAGTTCTCTAAACTCATCAACCTCATCAGGATTACATACGAGAATAACATCCTTTATTCCGACAAGAAACAACAACGACATCGGATAATAAATCATAGGTTTATTATAAACAGGCAAAAGATGTTTATTCACAACAAAAGTTAACGGGAACAACCTCGTCCCTTTACCTCCTACTAATATTATACCTTTCATAGTAAGCATAAGTTTAGTAATTCTAAAATCTAACTAAATTTTTATACACCTCAAGGACTCTTTCTGCAATTTTGTCCCAATTATGATTTTCTTTCAAATATTCAAAAATAAATTCCTTTTCTTTATCAGATATACCTTTATTGTACAATTCAAGAATTTTCTGCTTTAATTCTTCATAATCACCTACATGAAAATATCTATAATTTGGAAGAGGAATTTCTCTATGTGCAGGTATATCACTTACTAAAACTGGAAGACCGTAACTTAATGCTTCTAACAAAGCTAATGGTAATCCCTCGTAATATGAAGGTAATACAAAAAGTCTTGCATTAGAATATAATTCTTGAAGAGGCCTTCCTGTAAGAACTCCAGTTAATACTATACCAGGAATAGTTTGAGCTAATTTTTTTAAATTTTTACTATAACTTGTCTCATGGTCAGCATCTCCAACAATCACAAGTTTAAACTGTGGATTTTTTATATCTCTATACGCTAAAATCAAATCATGAAGCCCTTTCTCAGGTACCAATCTTGATACATTAAAAATATATTTCTTAGGTTCAAGATTAAATTTCTTTAATGTTTCGCCAGGAGGTAAAATTTCTTGTGGTTCAACTCCATTAGGAATTAATATAAAATCATTTTTCTTATATTTTTTTTCTAAATAGTTTTCAATATATTTTGAAACCACAATAATTTTATCTGCGAATTTAACTGAAAAATATTCTCCTAATTTCAAAATGAATTTAGCAAACCATCCCCATTTTTGATGTAAATAATTTATACTATCAAAAGTAACTATTGTTTTGATACCAAAAAATTTTGTCATCGGCAAAAAAAGAGCCGGCCCCATATTCTGATAATGTAAAACATCTGGTTTTTCAAATAAGCAAATTAAACTTGATACAAATGAATGAATAAATGTTTCAAAACCTTTTATTCTTGGTGAGAATAAATATAAAAATTTAATTCCATTCCATTCCTTTAACCTACTATTTTTAGGGAAATAGCTTTTTCTTGCAAAAACCTTAATATCTAAGCCAAATTTTGCTAATCTTGTAAATAACTTTTCACACCTTTTCTCTGCCCCACCTTGAACATTAGGGAAACCACGAATTCCTATTACATAAATTTTCATTAAAAATTTATAGGTATATTTAATGCCAATTTGATTTTGTTTTTAACTATCCACCATATAGGACTCCATGGCTTTCTCACCATATCATGTCGTTCGGTAACCACAAAACAACATTCTGATTTGCAACATTTAACTTTAGTTAACAATACTTCTTTTGCTTTATTTGAATTAAGAATATTCTCAATCCTATCTTCTTTTATATTCCCTATAATCCATTCTTCTTCAGAACCATTACAAGGAGTAACATTCCCATAAGGATCAACAAAGAAAAAATCAGTTCCTGCACCACAGGGAGGCCTATATCCAGGAGGATCTCCTCGTAGTCGTTTCAAAATACTTAAATTAAAATAAGCACGTAAATAATCTTTAATTTTACCTTTTATACCTCTTCTTGGTGAACTCAACAACCTCTTAATAAATTCCTCTTCTACTTTCCAACTGTTCTCATCACTTATCACATTATTCACCTTATGAAAATACCATGAGTTATGTATTGTAGAATTTCCTAACTCTACATCTAAATAACAACATAGTTCATACAAATTTATTAGATCCTTAACTGTATCTGGTGATATAACAATAGAAAATCCTATATTTTTACACTTTGTTTTTTTCAACTCTAAAATTGTCCTCAAAGCATGGTCAAAACCGTTAGGTATGCCACGTTGTTTATCATTAACTGCAGGTAATCCCTCAACACTAACACGAATCAAGATATTAGGATATTTCTCAGCAAGACGGACAATTTTCTCCGTATAATATCCATTTGTACTTAGTTCTAAAAGATAAGATTTGGGATAAAGTATCTTAAAAAATTCTTCAATATCTTCTCTTACCATAGGTTCTCCACCAGTAATATTAATCCTCAACCCAGATGGAAATTTTTCAAAATATTTTGGTTCTATTTCTTCAGATGGTTTTGTAGGATATTTCCAAATTTCGCACATTCTACATTTTGCATTACATCTGTAGGTTACAATTATACTTGCTTGCACTATATTTTTCATAAGTTAAGAAATTCACCTTTCCTAATAAATTGATAAAGTTTTAACATATTCTTAGTATATTTTTGTTAAAAACAATTATCTACGAAACCAATATCTTTCAAACCAAGACGGTGAAGTTCAAGAAGTGTCCTTAAACCATGATCAAAACAATCCTTAAGACCTCTTAGTTCATCATTAGCAGCAGGTAAACCTTCAATACTAATTCTTACACCAAAATTTTTATTTTTGAATTTTCTTGCTAAATTTACAATTTTTTCTGTGAAATATCCATTTGTACTGATTACTACTCTTTTTGCTTTTTTAGTAAGAATATCAACTATCTCGTCAATATCATCTCTTAACATCGGTTCTCCACCAGTAATGTTTGCAAAATTTAATTGTGGTAGTTTATTTAAAATTTCTGGTTTGAACTCTTCTTCAGAAGAAGTTGGATATTTCCAAATATTACACATTTATTGATACATCTGTATGTTATAATTATCGCTGCTTCCATTTATTCTTTAATTACTTTTCTACTATAGCAATTAAATTATGTACTTCTATCATAATAGGTTGTAACTTAATTAGTTTCAGAAATAACCTTTATTTTTCCATTTTTGAATTCAAAGTAGCTTTTTCTGTTATTTTCCATATAAATCCATTAGGCCAAGACAAAATTTTATTTTTAACCCAACTCATTTTAAAAATCCTGTTTTCTCTCCTATAAACTTTATTATTTCTTCAGCTAAACTAACAGCTTTCTTAGCATCTTCTTCATCAAATACTTCCTTAGG
>JANXCA010000071.1 GCA_025060535.1 Endomicrobiia bacterium
TTATATCTAAACCATTTATTTCACAATAAATTTTTTCTAAGTCTATTTCTGGCTGAACCTTACCATCATACTGACCTAAATAAAAATCCCTGATTGCACTAAGCTTATGCTGTTCTTCAGGTGTGTTTACTTCCATCCATGCAAGTGCTATCGCATCCTTACATGTTTGAGCCTGTGTGATTTCATATAACCATCTCATAACATCATTTAATTCTTGAAAAGACCACTTTAATGTTACATTAGAATATATACAAAGAATATATACCTCATTTTTTCCTTCACCATTAACTTTCAATGACATAAATTCTCCTTTATGTCACATTGTTGTTGTTAATTTTTAATAAAACATTTGTCTTTTATAGTTTCTTCGACCCATCCAACAACATTACATTTGTCATTAAAAATAAACGGAACGGCATTGATGTTTAGCTTGCTTGCTACTGATCTATAATAATCAGAATGGCTTTTAATATCTATTGAACAACTTACTATTGCAGGTTTAAGTTTATCTTTTGTTTTACTTTGAATAGCACTCATTAGGTTAAATAGAGATTTAGTCTTATCTTTGCTACATAAAACATATTTCAATTCTTTTTCATCGCCTAAGAGTAAAACATAAAAAGTAGTATCATATTTTTTGCTATATTGATTTTTAACAATATCTTGCGCCAATTTCTGACAATGCGGACAAGTTGTGGTTAAAACAACGATTAACTGATTTTTTTCGTTACCTGTTCCTATTTTAATTAATTTACTTCTGTCTATATTCTTAAATGTCTCAGGAATTGATTCCTGAATCTTTTTCTCAAAACTTCTGTAGTATGAAGAAATTCTATCAGAGGTTATTGCTTCTATTTGCCCTTGTTTTACTACAAATAAATCACCTGATACAAAAACATCATCTCTTACTTGAGTAATAAATAAAAATAAATCTGGTGTATCTGGATTCGTTTTTATTCTATATTCATGTAAAAAAACATCATCTAAAATTTTCTCTTGAGTGTGAATTACTTTTCCTTCTTTAAACATGCTTTCTGGTAAGTATCTTTCTACTACTCTGTCTAAATAACTTTTTTCTTTGTTCTTACTATCTATTTTTATCTCATTATCGCTAGCGTAAGCTAAATTATTATTTAAAAACAAAAGCATAAAAAATAAAAATAGAACAACGAAAACTTTGGAAGAAAATTTTTGTCTCATAAATACCTCCCGTTTTTGTTTTACTTTTCTGGTTTAATATTAAATAGCAAATTGTTTAAGGCAAGTAAAATTTTTTCTACATATTTTTTCTCTTCGACAAACTCAAAAACTCTCTCTAAAAAAGATGCATCGAATTCTTCGAAACAAAAAAATTTTTTATAGTCTAATGTTTTTTGTGTCAAATCTAAACTTCCGGTCTTGTAAGCAATATAATCTTGAACTATAGAAAAGAAAGGTTCTACTTTAACTTTTAAATAAGGTAAAGTTGCCCACACCTCAAAAGAATCAAAAAATACAGAAACGTTCATAAAAATTAAAGAACAATCACACTGTATTCTTTCGGACATTATCAGTGCATACCTACAAAAATCTTTATCAGAAATTTTAAAAGTCAAAAATAAGTTTTTATTATTTATCTTATCTCTAATTATTTGAGTTATTTCATCATCAGTTAATGTATTGCTAAAAACATAAGTATCAACAGTAAAATATTGCGTCATCGTGACTTGCCTCCTCAAAATAATGTTTTTCTAAAAATTCAAAAAATTTTTTGCAGTTATTTCTTTGTATTTTCCCTAAAAAAATTAATGCAGGACAACCGTAATTGCAAACTGCAACAAATCTACAGTCTTCACATTCTTTTGGTGTTTTTAAAAGCATATTTATCATGTCTATTCGTTCCTTTTTATTTAAAAGTTTATGTATGCTTTCATAAAAAATATTCCCTGAAACAAATCCATTTACAGTTAGTGCAGGACATATTCCTACACTACCATCAGGATTGATTACGAGATTTTCATCAAGACAACTGCTATCTTTGCTAAACATATTAAAATTAGGACGTAATTGTTTAATTTTCACATTTTTAATACCACTTTCTTTCAAAGCACTAAACAACTTACATAAATAGTCAAAATATTCATCAACGCTAGAATAAATTTCACTGTTTTCAATTTCATCATAAGCGGGAATAAACCATTCAAACGAGCAAGAATGCGGTTCTAACTGTTTAATTTTGTTAATCCAAAACTCAACATTTTGAGAAATAAAAATTTTATCTAGTGTAAAAATAATGGAAACATTAAACTTCTCTCTAACTCTTTCATAATTCTTAAGCCATATTTTTTCAAAATCATCAAAACCATTAACTGTTTGTCTTGTCAAGCTATAAGATGTTCCAACAACACCACCAAATAAATTTTGAAAAATAAAATCCCATTTGCTACTGTAAAGCATCAAATTTGTTGTCATTGAAAAAGAAACTTTCTCATTTTTTATTTTTTCAATATCGCTTAGTATAGATTTATAATAATCCACCCCGACAAGCATAGGTTCACCACCCGTGAAAATTATGTTAAGAAATTCATTCTCATTATTTCTGCTGTAAAGTAATTCTTCAACCCCTTTAAAGACGATAAATTTTACTTGGTCAGGTGACAAAAACGACTTTTTTTTTGTCCTTATATCATTTGGGATATAACAGTGTTTACAAAAAAGATTACATTGATCCGTTACTCTTATATAAAATTTTTTCATTTCCTTTTTGCCCTGTACTTTTTCTATTTATCACAAAACAATTAATAACAATCAGAATAACAATCACGATAGCAAGAATTACTATAACAACATGCCTGCGACAAATCAGGAAACACTGTAATTACTAAGCATCAGAATAACAATCACGATAGCAAGAATTACTATAACAACATGCCTGCGACAAATCAGGAAACGCTGTAATTACTAAGCCTATCACTGCAGTAACAAGAGAAATAGACATACCTAAAGTTCTAGCAAGTCTCTGCAATTTTAGAAAATCAATAGTATAAGATTTTTCTTTTAAACTCTGCAAATGAAATCCCATTTCTTTAAATATGGATTCAAATTCTTTTTGTTTCATTTTAAAATACCTCCTTTTTTTACCTACAATTCATCTACAATAAGTTTGACATTGTGCTAAAGTTGGGAAATAATTATTGTTTAAACTACAAACATATCCTGTAGAACACGAATAATTTCTACGACAAGTAGGTGGACTACCAGTGCAAGCTAGACTGCTATCAATAGGGCAAGTATATACATAAGATGTTGTAACACATTGCGTCTGAGAACCATTACTTAAACAAAGTTGATTTCCAGAACCATAAATTGTTGCAGAATAAGTAACAACTGGAGGAAAAGAACAGCTAGTACCACAACGACAACAATGACTTCTTTGGAGATATGTTGAATGAAAACCAGACCACATACCATTGCCTTGATATGTTACTCCACTACCACCTGATATATAATGATAATTGACTTCTTGACCCACGGAATCATACCACCCTCCTGTTCCTGTATCAGGAAACACACGCAATGTTATCACGTTGTTCGAAGAACTTATCATTAAAGTTGGCCTATAATAAAAACAATTAGACAAACATCTATTAGGACCGAAATCGTCAATAAAAGATTCAACGTAAGTACAAAAATTGCTAATCGTGGTAAAAGATATAGAGAAACTACTATTTAGAATGTTTATGTTATTATTAACCCCTCTAAAATTAACACTTCTTTCATAAATACTTATATCTCCACCACCTGATGCAGCTAACCCAGCAATGCTACATCCTGCAACTTGCGCACATGTTTCATTACATTGATTTGCATCCGAATACAATCTTCCATTTAAACTACAAACATAAACAGTAACACATTGTTTACAGTTATTAATACAATCAGTAAATGTCGTATATTCACCCGGACCTAATGCATCACCAGGTCTTTCAATAAGTTGACATGTAGTCATCGTTCCACCCACTGTAACACATTTGTAAACTGCTCTTACTGCCTCGATAGGTACCCCACCAGGGGAAAGAAAATTTTTCAAAGACTGGCTTGTACTGTCTCCCGATGTACTTGCATCTCCTATTAAAGGACTAAACAAACACACACAAACACTTAAAAAAACTAACATAAAATAATATTTCCTGAAATTCATTTTAATTCCTCCTTCATAAAACCTTTTATTTCTAAAAATAGCATTTTGTAAGATTCACACCATGTATATTTCTTTGTATTACTTTCTCTAAACAACTTGCATCCACCACCACAAATCCCACAAGAAAAACAGTCGCTAAAAACATCTAAATCGTCTTTTTTTGCATTTAAAAAATTATTCATAACAACACCATTTTTAAAATTCCCTAAATAATATCTACCCATTTGAATGCTATTCCCACAGTTGTATATATTTCCATCGGGATCAATTCCCCAAATATATCCTACGCAAATGCCACTATAAGGACATTTGGTATGCATCTTATCACAAATACCTAAAACATATTCTTCCATTTCTTTGCACTGCTCAATATGCATACTATCTTTATATTTCTGCCACTGCCTATAAGCATTTATTAGTACTTCACCATACTCTTTATCACTTATAGAGATATCATTGTAAATGTTTTTTGCATTACCAGCATCATATAAAGGATTTAGTTTCAAATTTAGGTTTAAGTAATAACCATAATCTACAATCTCTTTTATATAATCTTTGTTAAGTCTACTAATAACAGTAATTACATGTAGTCTACTACCAAAATCATCTTGATACTTTTTTACTTTATTTGTCCAAGATAAAAAATATTTCTCATTTTCTGTATTTTCTCTAAACACTCTAAAATTTGCATAAAAATCATATGACGAACTTACTTTGCCATTATGCTTTTTTAAAAAATTTTTCCAATTATCGTTATATAAAATTAAATTACTTTGAAATGAAACAGTATAAGATATATCATCTTTATTTTTTTTAATTTCACTGTCAAGAACATTAAGAAATTTTTCGTAATAATTCACTCCTACAAGCATAGGTTCACCACCATGAAAAACTAATACCAAGAGAAAATTGTTGCTATCGTGTATTCTTTTTAAAAATTCTATACACCTAAAAATTGCCCTTACTCCTACTTCTTGTGGTAAAAATCGTTTGTATTTGCTTCTTAAATGTGCAACACCACAATGCAAACAATCAGCATTACATTCAAACGTCGGATGTATTATAAATGTAGTTTCTATACGAGAAGTCATTTCTTTTTATTTTTATCGTTTAATAAAACATCACAACTTACAAAACAAAGATTCAAATCCGTATAGATACCAAAGACAGAAAATTGTCGCCATGTTGTATCTTTGTTATCTACAGCGATACATCTATAAGTATCTTCTATCTTAAAACAGGCATAAACAATATCTATTTTTTTTGAATTAATATTACGAATATGGTTTACAAAATCATTCATATTTGAACTATCCATAGCTAAAACATTCGAAAAGTTAGAAACAACAAAAAAAACAATAAAAAATAACTTTTTCATATTTTTACTCACAATATGTAGTTACTAAAATATACATACTTCCAGAATCCGTATACAACTGTCCATCAGACCCTTTAACTAATCCTCTTAATGCCCAAGATGCTCCAGCATCATCAGCATATGCAACAGCACCTACAATGCTATATCCAGAAGTACCTGCTTTTATACCAACTGGTGTAGCATATATGCGAGGTAGTTGACCTTGCATACAAGATGGTTTAGGCACTAAAGAGTTAGCCGTATATATACCAGCAAGCTTTACCACTCTCATTCTTTGCATTTGGTTTTCTAAATTGTTTATTCTGTCGTTTAAACTCTGTAGCCCCGCTTCAACACCAGGTTTAACTACTCCTATGGTTAGCTTTCGTGTTGCAGCATCATAGGTTACATTGCCCATTGTGTTTGCAATTGTTTTCGTTATATTGTTATCTGGAACATTATTAATCTCTATCTGCACAATCCACGAAGGATTAGTGGTAGTTACTAAATTATAAGCACCAAAAATACCTGAATCCCCAATAGTAGATGGTAAATACCCCTGTGTTTTTAAATCATTCCAAGAAGTAGGAGCGGTTTTTCTGTCTATAAAATACCACCTTATCGCTTCTATTCTTGTTTTTAAAGAACTAATTTCTCTTTCTGCTAACTGAGTATCTGTTTGGGCTTTTAAAAAAGTAGGTAAAAACGCAGACATAAGAATACCAATTACAAGCATTACAAAAATCAACTCCATAAAAGTAAAACCATCATTTTTTAAAAAAATTTTTTTCATGTTGTTTATATTTATATGAATAACATATTTTTTTTTATCTTTTTATCTATTGTAAGTAAAAATTCTTTTTTTCAAAGCCACCGTCATCTGCAATTGCCCATAATCTAAAACAAACAAGATTATTACCGTTCATGTAACAGTTCATGTTTTTATACGATGGTAAAAATGTTTTACTAACCGATGCAGGTA
>JANXCA010000072.1 GCA_025060535.1 Endomicrobiia bacterium
ACTAATATGAAAACACAACAAAATATTCAATGTTGCCTTCTTTACCTTTAACCACAGACTCTTGGGTAAAAATATGTTTATATCCAAGATTATTTTGTGCAAAATCTATTATTTTCTGTACTGCTTCTAATCTGTATTTCTCTTCTCTTACTACTCCTTTTTTAACATACTTAGGAGAACATTCAAATTGTGGTTTTACAAGAGCTATTATATTATGTGGATAAGAAAAACTTAAGTTTTTAATAACAGGCAAAATTTTAGTTAATGAAATAAATGATACATCTATTGTGTAAATATCAATTTTATCTGTGATTTTTTTGGCATATCCTAACTCTATAAAGTATCTAAAGTTAACTCCTTCAAAAATTATAATGCGAGTATCATTCCTTAGTTTCTCATGAAGTAAACCCTTACCCACATCACAACAGTAAACCTTTTTAGCACCAAATTTAAGTAAACAATCCACAAAACCTCCTGTGGAGGACCCAACATCAAAACAAACTTTATCTTTTATATCAACTATGCCTGTTTTCAGTAGCCCTTCAAGTTTATATCCACCAGCAGATACATATTCGTATGATCTTATTATTTCTATATCTGAGTTTATATTTACTTCTTTTGATGGATCGTAAATTATCTCATCTTTTATTTTCACACCAAAATTTTTTATCACCCTCTGAGCTTTTTCTCTTGATTCAAAAATTCCTTTCTCAGTTAGCAGTTTATCTAATCTTTTTTTCATTAATACTAAATAAAACTCTTTATACTTTCAAAAAAAACTCTACCATATGCTTTAATAGACTGATTTTTTAGATAAAAAAGAGGATGTTGATTAGAAATAATAAACCTCTCAGGATGTGGCATAAGACCAATTATTTTTCCAGTAGCATCAGTAATTCCTGCAATACTATATAAAGAACCATTTGGGTTTAATGGATAACCCACATCAGTGTTTCCAAACTTATCAGAGTACTGAAAGATATATAAGTTATTTTCTATAATTTCTTTAAGTACATCTTCTTTAGTAAAAAAATTTCCTTCAGCATGTGCTATTGGAAGTTCTATTATTTCTGGAAGGTTTTTTAGTGGAGAAGGATTTTTTTTATTTGTCTTAAGATATACCCACCTACATTCAAACTTTCCTGACACATTATCTGTAAGAGTTACTTGTTGGTTAAAAGTTGGTTTTGGTAGAAGCCCTAATTTTGCTAATACCTGAAAACCATTACAAATTCCTAGGATAAATTTTTCTTTGTTTATAAAATCTAAAAGTTCATCTTTTAGTTTGTAATAAATCTCTATAGCAAAAACTTTTCCAGCAGAGATATAATCACCAAAAGAAAAACCACCAGGAATAACTAACAGCTGAAAATCTAAAAGTCGTATCTCTTTTCTTATTAATTCATTTATATGAGACAACCTAACATCAAAACCTACTAACTCTAATGCATTGACTGTTTCTTTATCACAGTTTGTGCCTGCTGCTCTTAAAACAAGTGCCTTAGGATTCATAACATTTTACTTAATGATTTTGACCAAATTTCATACATATCACTTATTGAAATTTTTGAAACTAATTTTTTGCTACCATCAAAAATTTCCAAATATGGATTTGAGGTTACTTCTCCTAAGTATTGATAAGGAACTTTATTTTTTGCTAATAGAGTTTCAAAATAATTTTTATCTTCAACTTCCACCACTATACAAGAAGGTGGTTCTGAAAACAGATAACTAATTAAGTCTCTACATAAAATAAATATTTTAGCTCCTAATTGTTTTGCAAAACACATCTCAACTAAAGTGGTAATTAATCCTCCATCGGAAATGTCATGTGTAGATATTATTAAGTTTAAGTGTTTATTTATAAACTTATAGATATTTTTTGCTCTCTCTATGTTTAATTTTGTGACTGTGTGTGCTTTAAAATTTAAAGATTTTGAAATAATAGAACCTCCTAATGAATCTTCAATCTTACCTAACAAAAATATATGATTGCCAGAATTCTTAAAATAAGAAGTTTTTATATCTTGATAGTTATCAACTATGCCAATTGCTGAAATAAGGAGAGTTGAAGGAATAGATATCTTTCTTTTACCAATAATATAGTAGTTATTTAAACTATCTTTACCTGAAATAAATGGGGTAGAAAATTTAATAGAAACATTTTTTGCTGTCTCACAGGCTAAAAATAAATCTGTGAGATTTTTTTTGTTTAGTTCTCCCCAACAAAAATTATCTAACAAAAATATTTTTTCTAAATTTGCACCAACACATATCACATTTCTTATTGCTTCGTCTATAACATATTCAACCATTCTTTCTATGCTCAAACTACTAATAGCAGGTTTTATTCCACAACTTATAGCAATAGCTTTCTTCGTATTTTTTAAATTTTCTATATTAAAAGGATATATCACACAGGCATCTTGAGGAGAATAGAAATTAGTATGTTGATCTCCACAAAGGGGCTTAAGAATTGTGTTACCTTGGACTTCATGGTCATATTGTCTTATTACCCATTCTTTAGATGAAACATTTAAGCAAGATAATACTTTTTTTAAAATTTCTTCTAATGAAATATTAATTTTTATTTTTTTTTCCTTTTTTGGCAGTGTTTTAGGTTTATAAGTCAAAACATATCTTCTTTTTGGAAGCCCATTGTGAAGAAATTCCATATCAAGATTACAAATCAATGTAGAGTTATAATAAACCTCCAATCTTTTTGTGTTTGTTACCTCTCCTATCACTGTAGTTTCTACATCTTCAGAATTACATAATTTTAAAAACTCCTCTGCTTTATCTTTTTCTACAATCACCACCATTCTTTCTTGTGATTCAGAAAGCCATATTTCCCAAGGAAGAATTTCTTTATATTTTAAAGGGACTCTTTCTAAATAAATTCTACATCCACAATCTTTAGTTAACTCACCACAAGCAGAAGAAAGTCCTCCGGCTCCACAATCTGTAATCGCTGTAAACAGACCTAAATCTCGGGCTTTCAAAATCACATCCAAAAACATTTTCTCAGTAATAGGATCTCCTATTTGTACTACAGATGTTGGTAAGTCCTTATGTAAAGCATCAGAAGAAAAAGTTGCTCCGTGTATACCATCCCTTCCTGTCTTGCCACCGACTAAAACTATAAGTTGTGATGGTTTTACTACTTTTCTTATCTTATCTTCAGGAATAATCCCTACACAGCCACAATATACCAAAGGGTTATATAAATAACCATTATCAAATAAAATTGCACCATTTAGTGTAGGAATTCCCATCCTATTGCCATAGTCCCTTACACCACTTACTACACCTTTCATAATTCTTTTAGGATGAAAAACACCTTTAGGTAACTTATCTTTATAATTTAACTCTCCAAAACAAAATACATCTGTATTAGCTATTGGCTTTGCAGAAAGTCCACAACCTATTATATCTCTTATTACTCCACCTATACCAGTTGCTGCTCCTCCATAAGGTTCCAAAGCAGAAGGATGATTGTGAGTTTCTACTTTAAATGCTAACGCATACCCACTATCAAATCTTACTACTCCAGCGTTGTCTTCAAATACAGAAAGACAATCAGGGTGTTTTATTTTCTTTGTTGCATAAAATATTGTCTCTTTTAGTACATTGTTATATTTTTTGACTTTGATTTTGTTATTATATATTGTTCTCAACTCTACAGAAGCAGTCAGGGTTTTGTGTTTACAATGTTCTGACCATGTCTGTGCTATGGTTTCAAGTTCACAATCTGTAGGATTTCTTTTTTCTTTCTGAAAGTATTTTTTAATAGCTCGCATTTCTTCTAAGGATAAAGAAAGCAATCCTTTTTTACTTATTTCTAAAAGTTCTCTGTTTTTTGCTTTTAAAATATTAATCGTATTATAAAGCTTCATAGTACTGAATAAGAGGATTTATAAATGTCTTTTCTAAAAATTCTTTAATAAACTTTTCATTTAGAGATGGTCTAATCTCTATTTGTGTGCCTGAGTGAATCTCAATCTCTCTATTTATACCTAAATACTTTATTGCATTAGAAATTGTATTTGCCACTACATCTAACACAGCGGGTTTATACCATATGTTTATTATTGTTGCATTTGTTTTTTTATCTATTTTCTCCTTATAAAATCTATATTTTTCTACTAAAGGATCCAATAGCAAGTTCTCTATCACAAAAATTACCTCTTTCTCACTAATTTCTCCTATAAATGAATAAATCTTGTTTACTTTTATGTTCTTTATATTTACACTACTTAAAGAATTTATTTCTTTTAACAACTCACTAAAGTTTTTGTTAGTAGGGATAATCTCTATTAAAAATTTCATTTAAATTAATAAAATAAAGAATTTATATTATGTAAAATTTTTTCTTCATTAATACCCACTTCTTCTTCTAACAAAGACTTCTCACCAAATGTTATAAATCTATCAGGTAATCCTATAGGTAAAATTCTTACCTTATATCCTTTTTTAGCAATATACTCACTTACTGCAGAAAATAATCCTCCGATTAAAGTATTTTCTTCTACTGTAACTAAAACCATAGGATCTTTTTTACAAACTTCATCTATTATCTTTTCATCTAATGGTTTAACAAACCTCATATTGATTATAGTATGTTCATAATTTAGTTTATCACTAATTTTTAAAATTTTATAAATAATAGGACCTACACAAAGAAAAACTACTTTAGGATTAGACATTACTTTTTCTATTTCTGCTTTACCTAACTCTATTTTATCGTAAGTATCAAAATCTATATTATTTTCTGGAATGTAATCTCTTGGGTATCTAATAGCCACAGGTCCTTTAAAATATTCTACGGCAGTAAAGAACATATCTTTTAGTTCTTTTGCATTTTTAGGGACCATTATAGTCATATTTGGGATAAATCGCAAATAAGATAAATCAAAACTTCCATGATGAGTAGGGCCATCTTTCCCTACTAAACCAGCTCTATCTATCATAAAAATTACATGTAAATTATCTAAAGCTACATCATGAATTATCTGATCTAAAGATCTCTGTAAAAATGTAGAATAAATAGCACAAACTGGAATAAATCCACTTCTTGCTAATCCAGCAGCAAAACTTACAGCATGTTCTTCTGCTATTCCCACATCAAAAAATCTATCTTTAAAAAGTTCAGCAAATTCTTCAAGCCCACATCCTTCTACCATTGCTGCAGTGATTCCTATTATTTTTTGATTTTTTTTAGCTAAAGCTACAATACTCTTACCAAACACATCTGTAAATGTTAATTTACCAGATTTTTTTTCCTCACCAGTTTCAATCACAAATGACACAACTCCATGGTATTTTTCTGGTCTCTGTTCTGCTGGTTTGTATCCTTTACCTTTTTTAGTAACTACATGCACAACCACAGGACCTTTAAAGTTTTTAACACTCCTAAAAACCTCACATAATTCTTTTATATCATGACCATCTACAGGACCCACATACGCAAAACCCATCTCTTCAAATAACATTCCTGGAAATAACAATAGCTTAAAACGTTTAGCCACACGAAGAATAAGCTGTCCTACATATTTAAGGCGTCTTAAAAACTTATCAATCTTGCTTTCTATTTTTTTTACTAAACCTAAAGTAAACAACTTAACTAACATCTTAGCAATAGCACCAACACTTTTAGAAATAAACATAGCATTGTCATTCAACACAACTATAAAATCATACCCTAAATGACCTGCACAATTTAAACCTTCATAAGTTAACCCACCACTTAATGAACCATCTCCAATAACAGCAATTACTTTGTAATTTTCTTTATTTAGTTCTCTTGCAACTACCATACCCAAAGCAACAGAAACAGCAGTAGAAGCATGCCCAACAGTAAATGTATCATATTCTGATTCACTTATGTTAGGAAAACCGCTTATACCTCCATATTGTCTTAAAGCAGAAAAACTTTTCTTTCTACCTGTAATAATTTTGTGTGTATAACATTGATGACCAACATCCCAAACAATCTTATCCTTAGGAGTGTCAAAAACATAATGAAGTGCTAATGTAAGCTCAACTACACCTAAATTTGATGCAAGATGTCCACCTGTTTTTGAAACAGTTTCTATTATATACTCTCTTATCTCTTCAGCTAACTGTTTTAATTCTTCAAATGTAAAATTTTTTATATCAGTTGGATATTCAACTTTATCTAACAATTTCATTTCTCTCTATAAGATATTTTTTCAACTACATATCTTAGAAACTCATTCCTAAATGGAAAGTTTTTTTGAATATCTTTAATTATTTCTGTTTTAAAGTTTTCTATAAGTTGCTTTGTTTTATCTACTCCAAAAATCAAAGGATAATTTAAATTGTCTTTATCTTGTCCATTTAAAAAATCAATTAGGTCGTCTGTAATTTGGAATAAAAGACCTATCTTTTGAGCAATATTTCTTAAAACATTCATCTTTTTAGAATCTAAATCACTCACTATAGCAGGTACTATTATAGATGCTTCTATTAATTTTGCTGTTTTGTTT
>JANXCA010000073.1 GCA_025060535.1 Endomicrobiia bacterium
TACAAAAAGTTATGTCTGAGTACAAAAAGTTAACTGAGATTTTTCCTGAGATTGACCCTCAAATTGACAAAATCATAGCTAAATGTTTTTCAGTAGAACCCAAAGACAGATACAATTCAGTTGAAGAATTAAAGTATGATATTGAGAAATTAAAACTTTAAGATTTTAACTATGAGCAAATTGTTATGTTGACACTATATTTTAATATTTGGTATTTATATTATGTGAGACATTGAAAAATTTATAGGAGTGATAATGTCACCATTATACTATACACCTAAAACATTAAATAAAGCTACTTTAGAAGAAGTTAGAGATGTTTTAGAAAAACTAAATGAAAAATTAGATAATTCATATAGTATTTTCATCCAGTTTAGGACATGGGGTAATGAAAAAGAAAGACAATCAGATTTATTAATTTTAACTAAAAATGGAATTTATAATTTAGAAGTAAAATTTTACAAAGAAGTAAAAAGTATTTCCTACCCTGGCGATTGGGTAGTCACTGATGGAAGAAGAGTTGCTAATCCTCTTCGCCAGTCAGAAGACACAGCAGACAATATTCAAAGATTTCTCCAAAAAAAAGCAGAAGAGATATTTGGCTCTGGCAGTAGAAGATGTAGATTATTTAGAGATTATGTAAAGGTTTTTCCACTTTTATTACTTAAAAATCCTTTAAGAAACATTCCAAATTTATCAAGTAGGTGTAAACTTCTGAATGGTTTAGATGATTTAGTTGAGTATTTTGGAAGCAAAAGAGATACTTGGTACATACCTATCAACAATCCGCAAGACAAACTTGAATTAAAACGCGATGATGTTGAAAAAATAGCACGGTTGTATAATCTAATAAAAATTGAAAATATCCAGGAACTCTTTCAGGAACAAAACACATTTGTTCAAGAACTTCACGCTGGTGTTAAGCAAGTTTATGATTACACGAGACCTGTCAGTAAAGAGAAATTTTTTAATAGAGATGATGAATTAAGAAATATAAAGAAAATTATTTCTAACAAACAAAATTTTCTTGTTATAGGTGAAAAATTGGTTGGCAAAACATCTTTAGCAAAACAGATAGAATATATGTGTAAAGAAGAAAAATTAGCAATTCCTTTTTATATAAATTTTGCTGCACTAAGGTATGATGATGAAAAGAGTTTATTGTTGAGTTTTTTATCCTGGATAGTTGAAAAAATAAATGAAAGTTACGGAGGTGATTTTTATCAATCAATAAATTTAATTTATAATCAATTTGAAAATATGGAACCTAAAGTAGCAGGCTGTGTTTTTTTACAAGTAATGAAAAATATTTATGACACACTTATTAGTATGAATCTTATAGATAGACAAATACTTTTTCTTTTTGATAGTTTTGATAAGTTAAGAAGTTTTAATAATGATGAATTTATAAATTATTTCATCCAGAGCTTTGTAGAGTTATATAATAATTATGTAAGTAGTATAGATAAAGGTGTAATATTTGGAATATTTATGACCCAGGTTGATAGTTATAGAGATTATGAAAAAGCAATACTCCAAAAAGTACCAGTTGAAAACAGAACACAACTTTCAAACTTTACCATAGATACAGTAAGGAGATTCCTTGATGAAACTGGTCGTGCAAGTGGTGTAAGTTTTAGTGACGAAGCTACTAATGAAATTTACAAAATAACTAATGGCCATCCATATTATTTACAATGTCTTTGTTACAGTATAGTTGATATACTTTATGAATGTAGCAGTAACATAGTAACAAAAGAAATTGTTGAGCAAGCAAAAAGTAAAATTAACTTACAAGAATAGCAGGAGGTAGAATTAATATGAATGGACAAAGTGTAAATCTGAACTGGACATACCAGGATATACCAAGGATTGAGCAGGAGAGAACAATAGTTTTTGAACATCCAGATTGGGTGGATAAGAGAGATATGGTTTTAGACAACATATCATTCCAGAGTTTCTACAGAACAGTAAGTAAAATAATAAATAATGTGCATAACTATCCCTGCAATACAGTGCAACAACAATTTGATAATGAACACCAAAATATAGGAGTAGTATTCATACTTAAAAACATAAATAATATTACCATAATTTTTTTATGCAGGCCTATAGATACAAAAATACAGGAAGACATAAATATAAACACATACCAGAATATAGCAGATGAGCAAGAATTAGAAATATTAACTACTAACGCCAGGCGTGCATATCCAGATTACTTCTTAGCAGATGTAGAGTTGTGGCGTGATATCCAACGGGGAGTTTATGAGGGTGTTGACTTAGCTCTTTCTCCAGAAGAAATGGAATTGTTAACTCAGTTACGACTGCCAATTTTCATTACTGGTTTAGCAGGCAGTGGAAAATCTACAATGTTAATATACATTTTTTCTAAATATCTATTAAAAAAAATAACAGAACCTAATAATTATCCTGAAAAAATTTTATTTTTAACATATAGCAAAAGTTTAAAAGATGTTATAATTGCCTTAACAAAAAAGTTGGTTAGATTAAATTTAGTAGTTAATAATAGATTAGAACAAAATCAAAATTTACCAGATGATATTGAAAGGTTCATTGAAGATAGTTTTTATACATTTGAAGATTTCTTAAGAAAAATCCTGGAAGAAGTTTTGGTTTCTGTTGACATCAACAGGACAGATGCTGATGTAAAAAGAATAAAGTGCTTACTTGATACAGAAAGATTTGTTAATTTTTCTAAAGTTAGGGAAGCTTTTAATAGATATAGGCCTGGTGAACTGTCAGCAGAGCAACTATGGTATATTGTTAGAACTTACATAAAAGGACAAAGCATTAATGGTGAGATAAATAATTTCAACGATATACCACAGGAAGAAAGAAATAACTTACGGTTCAATGAAAACCAATTTAATACAGCATTACAATGGTGGAGGGCAAATTTTAATAATTGTTATGATATGTTAGACCTTGTAAAAGAATGTTACAGATGGGTAGAGAGAGAACCGCAAAGATTTGGTAATTACGCTGTTATATTTTGTGATGAAGCACAAGATTTTACACCAGTTGAAATACAGTTTATAATTAAGTTGTCACATTTTGTAACTTATGGAAACCAGAATATAAACTTGAACCAGCAGAATCTTCCTTTTGCTCTTGCTGGAGACCCATCTCAGAGTTTAAATCCAACAGGTTTTGATTGGTCAAAAATTAGAAGAACATTTTATCAAAAACTCTCTGAAGCAGGGATACCTATACAACAAGGACAGATGGCAGAAGAAACAGTTATTGCAAGATTACAGATGAATTACAGATCTACACCATCAATTGCTAAATTTTCAAATTTTATTCAATTGGCAAGAATTATTATATTTGGTGCAGAAAGACCACCTTATAATGAGTTAACTCCGCAAAGGGTTTTTAATTTAGCTTTACAAGATGAAAGAGTAAAGTTTATTATAATTACAGACAATAATACTAATCAATTGGTACGATGTTTACAAGAAACACAGGTAATACTACCCTGTGAACTTGGAGAAGAAAATCAGTATATTCAAAGGGATAATATATTAAACCAAAACTTTGCTAATCATCCATTAAGTAACTTTTACAGTGTATATTACACTAAAGGGTTAGAATGGAATGCTGTTGTTCTTTACAAGTGGTTTGTTAATCGTAATGTTAACAATTTAATGAATAATAATTATGCCAATGAATACTTTTTTACCAAATTTTATGTAGCAGCAACTCGTGCTAAACAAAAATTGTATATTATTGATACAGACCAAGGAATCCAAACACTAAATCAATTTATTGATAAGTTGCAAAAAAATGTAAACAATAACAACTTTGTTAAATGGCGAGGTGCTTTAGAGAACTTCGGGTTTTATGAAGTTACAGATAACATTCCTGAGTATATTCAAAGTGTAGATGAGTGTCTATTATATGCAGAAAGATTATTTAATATCGCTATTGATAATAAAGATATTGAGCAGTTCAAACGAGCAAGAGAATATTTTATTAGAGCTATAAAAATAGGAAATCTTGTCCAAGACAAAATAAAAGAGGCTAGGCAAAAAATCACATTGTGTGATGCAAAGATTGCAGAACTAGAGGGGAGGTATAATGAAGCAGCAAATTTATTTTTACAACTTCGCAAGAATGAAGAAGCGTTTCATTGTTTATATCTTGCACAAAATTGGCAACAAATAGTTGATTTAATTAACAAAAATCAAGTATTTCTTGTTGATATAATTCCCCTATATTATGATTTAGCAAATTTTATGTTAAATAACGACAACATAGATATAGCGAAAAAAGCTATATACGCAATAATAAACAACAAGAATATGAAAAATATTATTGCAAGAATAATATCAACAGATATATTTGATAACATAGTTACAAACATATTAAGAACCTGTGAAAAAAATGAAAAAAATTTGACTAATGATGATATAAATATCTTCAGAAAAGTCGCTAATATTCTACCTACACATAGGAAAAATTTTATTTCTTTAGCTGCAAGGTTAGCGTTTAGAGCTAATAATTTTAATCAAGCAAAAGAACTTTGGGAAGAGGTGTTGTCAAATGATGAGCTTAGCAGAAACCCTGACTATTATTACTGTTGTGCTATGGTGGCACAGGATCTTAATGAAAGAATAAAGAATTTGTTAGACATAACTAGTATTTCTCAGGATTATAGAGAAAGAATAATTCAAACAATCTGTAATGAAATTAACAATAACAATGTTCAATACATAACAAATGAAAACTTTGAGAGAATCAAACAACTTTTTGATATTTCTGGAAGATACTATGATATTTTTAGGTTTTTACTTATAAGGGGCGAGATTACAAGAGCTGTAGAGGTTGTAGATAATATTGAAAATGTTGACATTAAAGATATATATTTTAATCTTTTTAACTATGTGGCAGAGAACATTCAAAATCAAAATATAACACATCAATTAGTAAATTGTCTACAAAATGATGAAAGGTGTCAAGAGCAGTTTATTAGTGTAGTGCAAAAGCTAACACGAGAAAATAAAGACCGTAATAAAAAGTTTTATTCATTATTTAGAAGAACTTACCAGATATTTAATTCAAGACAGATTTATACATTGTTAAAAAAATTTTCTGAATTGTTTGATGTAGGAGAGCTTGAAAATATAGACAATTTTGACACTATATTTACAGAATGGTTAAATAACAACATAGGTAGATACGATGAAATTTTGAATATTTTGGGAGTTTTCTTGAACCCTTATGAAGATTGGCAGAAAAATAGCACAATAGGCGACAAGTTTCTATTTAAAGATAAAATTGAGAATATTATTGAAAAAAATTCTAATGTTAAGATGGAAATTTTAAATATATACTTTGATATGCTTTTTAGATTGCAGGGTAAATATGAAAATATGAACTTACCAGATGGATTTATAAGGACTTTAGATAGTAGAATATCAGGACTAGCACAAGCGCTTAAGTATTTACAGCTTAACCAACATTTAAAATATATATATAGGGAATATAGATATCAAGATATGATATCAAATTATATTGATATTGAAGATTTAAGAATAGCATTCCGGGATAATCTTAATATTTTAATTACTGATTGGAACCAACGAAAAACTTTGGAAATAGATATTAATAACGAAACAATAAAAGTTGAACAAGAACTTTACTGTAGAAATTACAGAGAAGACGATGGGAAAATAGAAGTACAAGTTAGTAAAGTTCAGGTGGAATTAAAATTTCAGAGTGGAAATAGACGTATTAGAATCAAGATTATAGTGTAAAAAATTAAATGTTTTAGAAATTTAAAAATAAAAGATTAAAAATTTAATTATATAAAAAACAAAAATAGCCAACCGCACCAATTAGGAGAGTAATTTTTTATAAATTACTATGATGACCTACCACTGGTGGTGGAAAAAGGGATATATGATATTAAGAGTTAATTACAACGATTTTTTGCTTGATACCAGGTAAATGTTCAAAAGGTAACTGGCATTCAACAAATTGTGCAACAACTTTAAGTAAAATGGAAAAATATCCGAAAGCTATAAAAGTAATTGCTGAGAAGGTTTTTAAGTAAGAAATAAAATTTATATTTGAAAATTATGAACTTTTTAAATTTTTGATATGGTTCAAATTTAGATACTTTCCATAATTACTTATCTTATAGAAAAGATAAAACAAAAAGTTAAAAAGTTTAACACGATAGAATTAATTTCTATCTGATGAACAAAAAATTTAGTTTTTTAAATGAAATTTTTGTTTAAAATTTGGTATTTATTCTTTATAGAAGACAAAAGATTTACAAGAAAGGAGGTGGAGAGGTTATATGAAAAACAAAACAAATCTAATAAAATATATAGTTTGTGTTTTGTTAATAATTTCATCCTGTGGGCCAAAACGTCCTGCTGATGTAAAAAAAG
>JANXCA010000074.1 GCA_025060535.1 Endomicrobiia bacterium
TTAATTACTATAAATTAGTTATGTTTTTCCATGTTGATAGCTTAATAGAATATAGGTCAAAAATACTCTCTAATGTATCTTCAATCTTATTAGATAAGATTTCTTTCAATTTTAATTTGCCCTTTTCTACCAGTATTTTTCTTAAATCCTTGTCATAAATAAGCAATTTTAAATGATGCACCAAACTTTTTACATCATATAAATCACAAAACAATCCTGCGTCTCCTATCTGTGCTCTAAAGTCTGGAGTATCGCTATATATAACTGGTGTTCCCAAAGCAAAAGCCTCAAGTGGTGGCAAGTTTGTTGGTCCAAAGTATGTAGGCATGACTAATGCTAAGGCTTCTTTATATAAAGCCTTAACGTCCTCATCACTAACAAAGCCAATGTATTTCACCTGTTTTTCAATTCCAAGGGTTACCGCGCAGTACGTTACATATTTAATAATCTTTATAGCATCTAGTATGTATACATGATTTTTATGTGGCCGAAACTGCGCAGGATAATGTATGTACTCTCCATCCATTGAGTGTTTGCTTTTTAATTACTTTTTTATATAAATGTACTTTTTATATTCTTTGGTTTTAGGAATCTTTAGACAGCGTCAGAGCTTTAATACGCTAAGGCTTGAACAAATTACGTTTGTATATATAAGCCTAGTGATTTAAAAATTTTATACTTATTTTCAGAAAACATTTTGTTATAAGATAGATGCTTAATTGCATTTATAGCATTTTTACTAAAAAACTCATAGTTACTATTTATTTTATGAATAGCTTTCAGAATTTCTTGAGTATTAACATTTTTAACAAGTATACCTGCTTCATAATCCTTTATAAATCTTAGACCTGCAATATCACTCCCTATTATAGGAGTGCCAGAGGCTAAATAATTAAAAGCTTTACCAGAAGGAGAAGTTTGATAATTGTATGACCGTCTAACTAGGTCATTATCATAAAAAACAAAACCAATTCTAAAGTTGGATATGTAATCAATTATTTCCTCTTGTTTAATAAACGAGTCATCGAATACTAAAATACCTTCTTTGATTAAATTTTGATATTTAGATTTAAGATAGTCAAGATATTTGTTTCTCCCATTTACCTTAACGTATTTTATTACCAATTTATCACCCATTTCCCTAACTGCTTCTATAGAGGGTTCTATTCCATGCTCTCGTATTAAGTGACCAAAGTATAGATATCCATTTCTCTGATTCGAAGGTTTAACATTATAATCTTGATACAATATCGGGGAATTTTGGATATAGCAGACTTTTTTATTCTCGAGATTTTTTGCAAGATAGTTTTTTCTCTCTTCGCTTTGTATTATCAAGCATGGTCTGAATATGGTAAATATAATTCTATTTAAAAGATTTCTATCAATTTCTAAAGAGTAATATATAGTATTCTTATTGACTAACCTCGCTGATATATAACCTACATCATCAAATCCTACAGCTCCTTTAAATTTATGTTTTTTTGAGAGCCTAATAGCCTCTAGATATAAAATAAGGATTTTTGCAAATTTGAGAATTCTGAACTTAGATAATAATTTATACAATATACGATTTATACTCACCTCGTAACAATCAAATGGTAAATCACTACTGTCAAAATAACCATCATTTAAATAAAGAACTATAGATGAAACGTTTTCTTTGTTTAGCATCTCGATGAAATTTGCAACTGAAGGAGAAAATTTTACCCATGGATCTGGAAAAATTATGAGTATTTTTTTGCTATCCATACGACACTCCAAGTGTTAATTTCTGGTTCTGTATCAGCTAACCAACTATATTTCTTTAATACTTTAAAACCGACAAAATCAAGAATAAGTTCTATTTCTGGGTCAAAGAAAAATCGCATTTTATGTTTCTCGCTTTGAGAGAGTAACTTGTTACATGATTTACATTCTAAAAATAGCTCGTAGTTAACTTCTACAATATTACAACTTATAAATATGGTAGGTTCAGCAATTCTTATAATTCTAACTCTTTCGTTTTCAACTCGTTTAATTCTAACAGAAGGTTTAACAGTTAACACAGCAGGTCCATACCAAAAATCAAATATTAAAATTCCATCATCCTTCAAGTGATTTGATGCAACCTTAAAAAATGTCAACACGTCTTCGTTAGTTGTTTGATAGCTAAGCACATGAAATAGAGCTACTATAACATCAAATTTCTCACTTAGGTTTAAATTTTGAATTTTTGAATGCGTAAATTTTAATGAACCACTCCCTTGACACTGCCTTTCTTTTGCAATTTTAATCATATCCTCACTTGCATCTACTCCATGAACATGATATCCTTTTCTGCACAAAAGCTCCGCATGTCTCCCTGTGCCGCATCCTAAATCCAATATATTTTTAGCGGTTGGGTTATATCTTTTTATGAGACTGTCTACGTATTCTACTTCTGCCTCGTAGTCCTTGTCTTTGTACAAAAGGTCATAGTATTTAGCATATATGCTTCCAAACTCGCTCATTTAAACACCTCATGCATGGCTTCCGAAACTTTTAAAATCTGCTCTTCTGTAAGTGCAATACCGCTCGGTATGTAGAAGCCTTTTTCATAAAGTTTTTCTGAATTAGGATAATGTTCTCCCAAAAATAAACCCATCCTGTTAAAAACTGGCTGTTTATGCATAGGGTAAAAGAATGGTCTTGTGTCTATCCCCATCTGCCTCAGTGCTTTCATAACTTCTTTAGCATCTTTCTCGTATTCATCTTTTATCACTATAGGATATACCCAGTATATATTCTCTGCATAATCTGTTTTTTCTACTGGTAAATAGACATGAGGTATGTCCAAAAGGAGTTCATTATATTTTCTGCCTATCCATCTCTTTTTCTGAATGATATCTGAAATTCTTTCAATTTGTGCTAAACCTACAGCCGCTTGTAAATTGGTCATTCTATAGTTCCATCCAATATCTTCATGCACGAATCTAAGTGCTGGATCTGTAGAAAAACACAAATTCCTATAATACTTACATTTCTCTGCAATTTCCTCATCGTCCGTCAAAATCATGCCTCCTTCACCAGTAGCTATGTGTTTATTTGTATAAAAGCTAAAAACCGAAACATCTCCAAAGCTCCCACAAAGCTTTTCCTTATATTCTAAGCCAATCGCCTCCGCAGAGTCTTCTATTATTAACAAACCATACTTTTTAGCCAAATTTCTTACTGGTTCTACATCTACGGGTAACCCATATATATGAACTATCATTATGGCCTTTGTCTTCTCAGTTATCTTCTTCTCAATATCATTCACAATCATATTGAATGTTCTATAATCTGCATCAACTAAAACAGGCTTTGCCCCTACCTTTACTATAGCTTGAGCACAGGAAATAATAGTGAACGTTGGCATGATGACTTCGTCTTCTGACGAGATGCCTACCGCTTTTACAGCAACTTCCAATGCAGCTGTCCCACTACTGACTGCTACACCGTATTTCCTACCTATATAGCTTGCAAATTTCTCCTCAAATTCCTTGACAAATTGCCCATCACTGCCTATCCAACCTGTTTCAATACACCTTATTAGATATTCCTTTTCTTTTTCCCCAAATAAAGGTTCATTGACTGGTATCATAGCTCATCAAACCTCAAAAGGTTTTTATCAACTGACTCAAATCTCGTTTTATCCATTTCACCAGCGTATGGACCTTGTTTGACCTCAATCATTTCTGTTTCCTCCAACATCTCAAAACCATGTCCACCATAGGCTAATAGTATAACATCGCCCTCTTCTAAGATAGTGCTCTTAAGATATATCCTGTCTTCACTGTAAAAATCAACCCTTACCTTCCCCCTTTTTATAAATAACACTTCCTTAGTATAAAAAACTTCCCTCTTAACCGGATTATGAACATGAGGAGCTATTACATAGCCTTTTGGTCTTTTCATGTAAGCCAACTGTTGAGAAAACTCCGGTGGTGTAAAAAATTCTATGCCATCCTTCTGATAACTGCTTTTTATAACGATAGCTAGTATTTGACCATTATAGTTTATGTATTTCATCATTTTATAACCCCCATATGGTCAATATAATTTTCCCTAAAAACCCACTCTCTCAAAAATACATCTCTTTTCATCTCATTTTGATGATACTCATAGCCATGTATGTAGCTTTGTTCTATAGCAGACCACTCTGAGAATATACTTTTAATGAATGTTTTCATTTTAAGCTTGAGCAAGCTTCGTTTTCTCCCATATCTAGTATCGGAATATGAGTCCGAGATGCCTTGTAAAAAAGCACGTCTTTTAAAGTACTCAACAGTCATTCTTTCTTTGGGAACAAAGTGGTAAATTGAAGCTTTAGGATTATATATAGCCTTGTATCCTTCATTTTTTATAAAGAGAGATACATAGGTTTCACCATCTCCTCTATATTTAATTAATTCCTCAGGCATTCCATCTGGATGAAAACCTCCCGCTTTAAGCAACGCTTCCTTGCGAATTGAAAAATTGCAGCCAAAAACATAAATTGGGTCTATTTCTTTCACTTCATTACCTAAATCTATTAAACTTAGATATCCTATAATTCGTTTCTTGTCCCACATATTTAACAACCAATTAGGAGGTTCACACTCAAACTTTGGTAAACATTTGCCACCTACTAAGACAACTTCTTTATTACCAAAACTATCTAATATAGCTTCTAACCATGTAGGAAAAGCTTCTATATCATCGTCTGCAAAAGTAAGTATCTCTGCCTTTGCATTTTTCAAACCTGCATGTCTGCCCATATGCAAGCCTGGTCTGCCTTCTCTTATATATGTAAAATTTTTGAATTTCTTTCTATATTCTTCGCAAATATCTACGGTATTATCCGTAGAACCATTGTCTACAACTATTACTTCAAAAAGTTCAGGTTTAATAGTCTGAAAGATTAAGCTTTCAAAAACATTCTTGAGAAGCCGAGCTCTATTTCTTGTTGGAATGATAACAGATATTTCAATCATAGCTTTACACACCAAAACATGTTTGGTAGATACATGTGGTCATATGAAATTGGTTTAACTAATTCTTCAACTACTTTTTTCACGCCTTCAGCCCAGCCCACATCATGAAATATAGCAAAACCACCACTCTTAAGTAATGGAGAATACAATAACCAATCTTTTTTCACAGCCTCATAGGAATGATTACCATCTATAAATAATAAGCTTATTTGTTCTGTTATTTTTCTAACATCATCAACCACATCCCAAGAATATCCTCTTATAGGTATTATTTTCCCTTTATAACGCTCAGTATTTTTCAGAAACTCTTGATATGTATCCCGCAAACCCTCGGACATACCCTCATTTCTCCATGTATCTATACATATTAACTTAGCATTTTCTGATAATCCCTCCGCTATGAAACAAGCAGAAGCACCCAAATAAGAACCTATTTCTACTGCAAAACCATCACTGACTTTAGAGGCTATTTTGTATAAAACCAACTTTTCTTCTAAAGTTAGATGAGTAAATATTTTGTTAGCCTCCCTCAGAGCCGGACGCAGGGTTAGTAATACATTAAAAATTAACCTCATTTTTAATCTTTTCATATATCTACCCATCCTATCAAAATTTTTTATGGTTTTATGTTCCTGCATATATATATGTTCAACATCGAAAGGCTAGGCAATGCAAACACTTGCAGTATATTATGAAGCCATCTGAACCAAGAAGGTTTCCTCCTTATTATGTTTATCAACGGAGGTAAAGTGAGTGTTATTCCCTTTACTTTAGCCACATCAAAACCTGACTCTTGGATTAATTTAAGATTTTCTGAAAAAGGTCTTTCACCTATATGATTTAATTCGCAATCCGTTCTATCAAGCTTACCATTTAAAAAGAATTTTATCCTTGAGTTCAAATGTGCCAAATTTGGAATTGACGCAACGAGTATACCCTCATGTTTTAAAACTCTTTTTATCTCAGCAAGTGCTTTGGGTTGGTCAGCAAAGGATAAATGCTCAAACACATCTAATAATAACACAACATCGAAAGAGTCATCAGAATAAAACCACATGTCAAGCAAATTACCTCGCCTAACTATTTCACTTTGATAGTTTAGATCTATGCCCTCAATATTATAACCTTTAGCCCTATATTCCTCTACTAAAACACCTTCACCACAACCGGCATCTAATATCTTGCTATTTTTAGGTAGTCTATCTAAAAAGCTCCTCACAAAAGCCATTTTTAGCAAGTATGTGGGCGTATAAGACCAATCAGGGTCCAGATTTTTGTGGTATTCACCCTTTGTGGCATATTCCCATCCTCTATAGTTAGCCATCAAAGAAACC
>JANXCA010000075.1 GCA_025060535.1 Endomicrobiia bacterium
ACATGAATATTTTCAATATTCTCTACAGGTAAGTATTTTCTTTCTCCCTCTTTTGACTCAATATACAATGTATTTTCTTTTCTTTTTAATACTCCACTTGAGAAAATGTAAAAATCTCTACCCATCTTATACTATTCCTCTACAAAACAAAATTCATAGTAAGCGCATTTTACACAATATTTTTTCTTAACTATAGGAGGAGGTTTTTTCATTTTTATTATTTCTTCTACCCTCTTAATTGCTTCTTCGATCTTTTTTTCTAAATCTGAAGTTAACTCTAGTTCTTCTCTTTTTCTTTGTTTGGGATAATTAATTATCCCTTTTTTATTTACACCTAATTTTTTAAGGTAATAAAGATAATACAAGATTTGCATTCTATTTGCTTCTTCCAGTTTATTGCTATACTTAATCTCTCTTACTTCGTCTTTAGAGAGAATATCTATACATATAAGCTCGTCAATTAAGATTTTTCTCTTTTCTTCGTAAATATAGCTTATCTCATCAATAAGTTTCCCTAATAACACTCTATCTGATGTATTCTCCATTCCAATTCCTCTGTCGAAAAACCAGAGTTTTCTTTCACATACAAAAAGATAATTAATTTTAATCCCTGTAATTTTCAGATTTTGTAAATTTTCAAGCATATCTCTATATAATATTATTTATCTCCTCTTTTGGAAGTAATCCTAAATTTTCATCATATTTTAAATTTATTATATAAATATTTATGTCTAATTCATTTTCTAAAGATAAGATGTTTTTAGAATAAACTTTTATATTTAATGGTATATCAACCATATACTTTTTTAATTCTCTTATGCCAATTAATTTGTTATTAACATCCTTACTAAAAATTTTATTTCTAATATCTATGAGTTTTTTTTTGTTTCTTTCATAAATATCTATGGGTATAGCACTTATGTTTGAAATTTTTCTAAAAATATATTCTGCTTCATTCTTAGAATCAGCTCTATAGCCAAGTTTTAGAATTTCTTGGTAAGCCTGAAATTTTTTATAATAATTTGAATTTTTAAGGATATTCATAGAATAAACCTGTTTAACAAGTTCATTCTTTATTTCATAGTTAATTTTTCTACAATCCATATCCTTTATTAGTTTAAATGTTTCATCCACTAATTTAGAATCGTAAATATGTCCTTTTCCTGAAGGATTACCAGCTTCACCTGTAATTATCACATTAGGATGGGGAGAATCATATTTTCTTCTTCTAAAAATTCTCCCCATACGTTGAATTAATGTATCTATTGGAGCTATTTCAGTAAATAAAATATCAAAATCAATATCTAATGACGCTTCAACTATTTGAGTAGAAATCCATATACAAGGATAATTTTCTTTTTCATCTTCAAAGATCTTTGTTTCTCTTTTTTCTCTATCTTTTCCGATAAATCTAGAATGTAAGAGATTTATATCTTTTTGTTCATCCTCCTTTACTCTCTCTAGGAGTTGATTATACACTTCCTGAGCTTTTTTTACTGTATTCACAATTACTAATACTTTTTTTCTAGAACGATATTCTAAAATTATTTCATCTAATATTTCTTCTATTTTTTTGTCAGGGTAGCATTTTAATATGTGTATTTGTTTAATAGTTTTATCTTTAACTTCGATAAATTCTACAATATCTTTTAATAGTTCCTTTATTATTGGATACACTGTTGCGCTCATCAAACAAAATTTTCCTCCAATTTCATTAATTTTTCTTAAGCCTTCTATTATTACTGCTAATGTTTCCGAGGAATAGGCCTGAGGTTCATCAATAACAATTTTTGTATAAGGAAATAAAGAAAAAAATTTCTCATATCCTGGAAAACAAAAAAAAGAAGTAAATATCTGATCAGCAGTGCTTACGGTAAGAGTGCATGATAGTTGGCGCGCTAATAATACTTTATATAAATGATCTTTTATATCTTTATCAATTTCAGAAATATTATCTAGATCATAGTAAGTTGCATCTCCATGCAACAAGCCAATCTTATCTTCTTCCTTTAAAATTCTTTTTAATCTTTCATACATGGAATTTACAGAAACACGTAACGGCAAAGTATATATAGATTTATTCTCTCCAATCCAATTAATAGCAAACTCTGTTTTGCCACTTCCTGTTGGAGCTGTCAACAAAACATTTTTTTCTCTTAAATATTTAGCTTTTTCTTGAAATGATTTAAAACCTGTAAAGTTTTCTTTGGAGGATAAATAAATATACAATTTCTCTTCTATTCCTCTTATTTTCTCCTTTTCAACCTCTACATGTGCAGAAGAAGAATGATCTAATCTATACAAAAATCCTTTAAGTAAAATAAATTCTAATTTTCTTTCAAAAAATCTAATTTTCCCTTCATCTTTTATTAAAGGAACGAATTTTAGACCAGTAAGATTATTAATATCAAAATTAGAATCTAAATCTTTAATCCAATTCACTAGATATTTTCTAGCTATTATCTCTTCTTGTATATAACTTTCTAAATAATCAATACTGAATTCAATTTCTCTGTAATGGTGAAAAATTATTGAATAAATAAGCATAAAGAAATCTTCATATCCAAGCTCATTTAAATAATTCAAGGGGATAAGGGCAGGAGACAAATAATTATGAGGTATTTCCTTATCAAATATACTTTTTAGTTCCTCCTGCCCTAAAAGTTTTCTAATTTTATTTTGAAAGAGATAGTTAATTTTACCAAGATCATGATAAATTACTGCAAGTCTAAGAATCAACCAAAATTTTTCTGGAGAATACTTAGATTTTTTGATTATAATATCATCTATTTCCTCTTTATATATATTTTTTAGTAGTTCTAAATTTTTAACTAAAAACAAGGTATGTTCCTCTAATGTCTCTGTTTTTAATACTCCATCTTCATAAAAGCTCTTTGCATATAAAGTTTCTATTTTATTCATAATAATCTCCTACTAACTCAACTAGATCTCCTTCTGAATCTAAGACTATATCTCCGTATAGAGATCCTTCTTCTACATAAACTACATCGATTTTATTAAAATATCTTATATCCTGATTTATTTCATATTTAAATGGCAGTCTATAATTTATTCCTATAAGCTTATATCTTTGTGCTGTTTCTTTTCTAAGATAAATAGGATACTTAATTTTATAGAATTCAAATCCAAGATTCTTTTTTTCAATAGTAACCATATTTATATAATCTATTCTCGCTATATCTTCATATCTTCCTATAGATGGATATTTATCATAAATTTTTTCTATAATCTTTTCTAAAAAAATATATTCCATAGCTATGTGTAGAATTAAATTTATATTATACAAAGTGGCTACATAAAATGGTGATTTTTTTACACTTCTGTCAAATTCAGGAAGTTCTATACCTCTTTCCTTTTCAGGTCTGTCAAACTTGTAAAAAGTTTGTAGATCATAGAAAATAGATTCATGATATCCCTGTATAGATATACTCAGAGGGATGTATTCTCGGGCTTCAAGTATATTATGGATCCATCCCCTAATATTTGAATAGGTGGGTAAGGGAAAGGTATCTAGAAAATTATAGGAAAGAGGTTTTCTGTAATTTGCAGTTAGCTGAAAAACTTTAACTTTCAATAATCTCATAAGTTTTCAGCACCTCTTTTTTTAATCTCTCGAAAAACTCATTAATATTAAGAGCATTTTCAAAACTATCTTCATTTCCCCAATATCCTTTTAAAATTCCTATAAAAGAAAAATCTCTTACATGATTATTATTTATTTGAAGGTCTAAAACGTTATCTATTAGTTCTTTATTAATAAAAAATTTCTTATATGTAGTATTGTAAATAACTTTTATTCTATTAAGAAAGAACGGATTTTTGACGGGATAAATTCCACCTATAAGGAATAAAGGATTTAAATTCTCTATTCTTCCTTTTATTTCTCTATTCATTACTTTCAAGGCATCCAATACTTTACATGCTCTCTCAGCTCTTACATTATTATCTAAAATTATATTCTCATTTTCATCTACTCCTAGCCTATTTAAGTCTATAGTTACAGTATAGCTATAGAGGGAATAATGCTGTTCAAATTGAAAAGGATTAGGATCCGATTCAACTCTGTCTGCAAAATTTTTATTAGTACCAAATTCTAAATCATTAAAAAATGGTTCCAAAGATATTGCTGGAGAAAATCTTACTACTGCAGACCTTGTTAAAGCTGTCTTCCCTTTTGTAGTTTTCATATAACCAAAAAGATCAACCTCTTCGTAATCTTTTATATTTGCTTCTTCTTTAAATTGAATTACTCCTTGAGCTTTAGTGAGAGGAGCTTCTTTTATTCCAAACATATCCTTAAGAATTCTCAACATATCATATCTTAAAGCTTGACGGGACATATAAGTTATAATATATCCTTCTCTACTTAATTTTTTTAATTCTGAAATATTCCCAATTCCTTCACCATAATTTAAACTCATAGCTTCAAAAACTATAGTAACAGTCAAACCACTCTTCTTCATTATTATCATCCTCCTTTCATGATTCTTTTTTGTAGTATTCATACAAAAAACCATTTAAAAAACTATATCCATATGCTAAAAATAAATCTTTATCACTTAGAGCTTTCACAAGTAAATTAGGAACCTCTAATTCATAACTTAAATATAATCTTAATACTAAATTCATAAAACTGTTTGTATCTTCAGATCTAAGATGAGACAAAAGCTTATAACCAATAGATGGAATTTTATTTTCAGCATTGACACTTTTTAATTTATCACTTAGTTCTCTTCCTTTTTTAAACATATACCAGAGCTGATCGTCAGGTTTTGAGACCATCAAGTTTTCACCTCCTAATTTCTTAAAATTTTGAATATACTCTAAAATCATTAGATTAATTATCTGAAGATCATAAGATATGTAATTTAATTTTACTTTAGGATTCTCTCTCAATTTTTCAAAAAGTAGATATTGCAAAAAAGATAAGTAGTTATATCCTAGAGAATCTGATAAGAATTTTTCTAGAAATTCTAAGGGTATGCTTATACTGTTATCTCCTATTGAATAAAATAAATTAGATAAAAATTTCACTTTCTCATTATAATTTTTAATTAAATATTCTGCTTTTTTTCTACTCATATTTAAAGAATAGACTTTTGGTAATACATCTTTTTTCTTTAAATCTAAAATTATAAAGGCAATACTTTCTAAGGCATATTTACTTTTTTCGATTTTCTCTTTTATTAATAATTCATTTAATAAATCAACAAAAATATTGTCATTTAAATTTCTTTTCAATATTTGCTGTAAAAGTAAATTCGAATTATACAAACTTAAGATAGATATGTCGTAGTTTACAAAAAAGAAAGTATTCACTTCCCTAATAGACTCTGTAAAGCTACCAAAAGAACAAAAATATATTAATTCACATATCTCACATAATGGAAGTTTAGGTTTAAAATTCCAGAAAAAATTTACAGAATCAACATTAATACCTGTAAAAGGTGAAAGTCCTGTATCAAAAATTACATCACGTTTTGCCTTCCTTTCACAGCAGTTTATACATATTAAATCCTTTTCTAAAGAAATTTTTCTATTAACTATCTTATCTTCAAACTCTTTTTTAAAAATATTTTTAAAGTTTGAAGTAACAGCTCTATTTAGAAAACTTTTTTGTCCATAAAATTTTCCTAAATAAACTTTTACGTCATTTTCTATCAGTTCATTTCTGTTGTGATTTATATGCTCTAATGTCTTATAAATGAAATCTTTTAATTTACTATAATTTTCTCTTAATTCTTTTATATCAAAAAGTTTTATATTCTTTTCTTCTAAATCTCTTTTTAGTTTAGAAAAATTATTTATCCTATCTTTTATTTCTTTATAATAACTTTCTATCTCTTTAAGGTCCGCATTATCCATTTTTTCTAATATTTCTTGCAATTTAGCTTCAATATTTTCAATTCTTTTATATCTTTTATAGAAATAAGAAAAATATTTATCTGAAAATCCTTCTAGAATATCTACATCTAGTTCTATATAATTTTCTCCTATGTATATAGATTTTCCGTTATTTAGCTTATTCTCTCCTTCTTTAAGATCTGCTTTTCCCTCAAATAATATAGCTAAAAATCCTACTATTCCTGCGTTAAACAACCAATCGGAGATATATATCTTTTCTCCCATTTTCTAAACCACCTCCACCATTCCAAATCCTTGAGCTCTTCGTAATCCAATTCCAATTTTTTGTAAATAGTCCAAGTCTTCAGGATTTCCAGAAAGTTCAAAAACTCCCGAGAAACAAGTAAAAGTGTATAGACAA
>JANXCA010000076.1 GCA_025060535.1 Endomicrobiia bacterium
CATATTATATCTTCACCTTTTACTTTTTCTACAACAAGTTCAATTTTACCATCATCAAGAAATAATTTATCTTTTGGTTTTATAAACTTTGGAAGTTCTTTGTAGTCAACACTAACTTTGTTTTTATCTCCTTTAAGTTCCTTTGTGGTAATTATAAATTTTTGATTTGGGGTAAGAAAAACTTTGTCATTTTTAAACCTACCTATTCTTATTTTTGGTCCTTGAAGGTCTGCAAAGATAGGTATGTTTTTACGAAGATTTTTTGAAACTTTTCTTATTTTATTTATTCTTTCTTTAATTTCTTTGTAGGTTCCGTGTGAAAAATTTATCCTCGCAACAGACATACCCTCCTTAATCATTTGTGTTAAGACAGATTCACTCTTTGAAGCAGGCCCTATAGTGCAGATTATTTTTGTCATTATTGCTTCTTATAGAAAAAAATTTCATAGAAACTATGTTACTTCTTTCTTAAGTCATTGTAGTTAAATCTAAAAATATTCTGTGTTGCAACTATTACTAAAATTTCACAAATTAAAAAATTTCCAAACGAGATCAAAATATCTTAGTTCCTAAAGCAAAAGCAACCAAAAACTCAGGTCCAAACACTGTTTTATCTTGAGAGAAAAGACAAACAAATGGAATACCTAAATCTAATCTAAAAAAACTTTTTTTTGAAATAAAGTATTCACCAAATACTAATGGCATCAACCAAAAGCCTCTTGCAAAAACTTCATTTGTGAAAAAGGTTATATTTGCGTAATCAATGCCTCCAAAAATCTTAACCTTTTTATTTTCATAAAATTCTATTGCTGGTCTTATTGAAAAAACTGAAATTTCTTTTTCATACCATAACCCTACCTCAAAATAATATCTATCTTTAGCTTTTAATCCTGTTTTAATGCCATAACTGCCTAAAGATACTAATAAATCAAAATTATCACAAAAAATACTTAAACAACTAAAAAAATAAAAACTTATAATAAAAGACAAAATTTTTAAAAACATTTTTATTCTTGAAATTTTAGTTCTTTTATCTTCTTTCTTATCAATGTAGAAGGAGTATAATGCATAGATGGTTGAATAATTAGAAAAAATTTATTGTCTTGTTTATTTTTTTCATCTTGAGGTATTTGAGTTAGTGAATCTGTTTTAGCATATATAAGGTTCCCATCTCTGTTATAATAACAAACATGAAGATTATTAAAAGTATCTAACTTAATTGTTGGACTAGCAAAGAAAGGCTCTAAGGGAGAAGACTCTAAAGGAGATTCTTCTATGACTTCTACTTGCCATTCCGAGGAAAACGAAAATTTCACTAACAAAATCACTCCTCGTTTTCCAGTTGGAAGTGTCTGAGATGGTGGAGTATTAAGATCTGTAGTCAAACCTAACCTTTCGACAGCTAAAATATATATATTTTTGTCTATATCTATTGCTATGTTTTTACTAAAAGTAGTAGTACCAGGAGAACCTATAACTGCTATGGGTGTTTTTTCCCAAGAAGTTCCTATCTTTTTTGCATATATCACTCCATATATTAAATTCCCACATACTGTTATTGTAGAGACATAACAAATATGAGGTATTCCTTCCTTGTCTACACATATAGGTACTACTTCTGAAATTGATGTTTCTATAACATCTACTACACATGTAGACAATTTTGTTTCATATATTCCGTAATATATCTCTGAATAAATACTATAAGCAAAATGAATTCTACCAGAATCATCGATATCCATAGAAATCTCATTAGGCCAGGTATCTGTAGTGAAACAAAATCTATCTTTTAACTCCCACAAAATCGAATTTTTTCTTTTCACAAGATAGTCTAAAAAATAATCACCTATCCTGTCATCATGATAATAATATAAAAGATGAAGATTATCATCTTTATCTATACATAATGCAGAAGAAAAAATCGTAATCGGTTTTTCATTAACATCAGTTATGCGGGAAATAACAAAAGAAGAAGTAGTAAAATAAATATATCTTTTTTCCTCTTTTGTCGCTAAGTGTCCATATGTTATATGCACACCTTCTAAACTGTCCAAAACCAAACAACAATAATCTCCTGCATCTGGTCCTAAAACTCCTTCTTCTCCATCAAGAATCAATTCTTGTTCTTTTTGATTTTTATTTAAGTTAAATTTTATATATTTTAATAAACCATCACTCATTCCATCTACTACATATTCAGCTTTATATGCTATATGTAAACTTTCATTATCTTTATCAATTCCTATAGAAATCTTATTTCCAACCCCTCCATTAAAAGGTCTCTTATTGTCTATAACTACTTTCTCCCAATAAGAAAAAATTAAGGAATTAAAAAGGAAAAAGAAAGAATAAATAAAAAACAATCTCATATAATTTAAATCTATTCGATCTTATTTTTAAAAAGCTAAACAATACTCTTTATATATTAGACAAAAAAAATTTTAAAAAATGTTCCTTAAGTTTTATAAAAGTTAAACAATCTACTTTTACTTAACTCCAAAAGTACATTTTGATACTCTAACTCTCCTGTTTCAATTTTATCTTCCTTTATTTCCATATCTTTAGTTAAATCTTCACTTGAAAATTCCGGAAAGTTTTTGTTTAACCATTTATAAACTTCTCTCCCTAAATCTGTAGCAAAAAGATATCCTTTATGCTCAAAAATATAACCTCGCTCAATAAGGGTTTGAACAATTTTAGCATATGTTGAGGGCCTACCTAAACCTCTCTGACGCATTTGGTCAATTAAACTGCCTTGTGTAAAAGGTCTTACTTTGCTTATTAGTTTAAGTTGTTTGTTTATAATCTTTAACTCTGAACTTAATTTATAAATATTAAAAGGTAAAACTTTATTAAAACCATCCTGTAGAACACTTTCAATAAGTTCCCATTCATGTGTCCAATTTTCTAAAGTTAAGAGTAGTTTTATTTTTTTAACTATTGCAGACTTCATCTGTGAAGCTAAAAACCTATTAAGTATCATCCCATAAATCTTTAAAGTAAGTGGTACTTCTTTAAAAGAAATTCTTCCAGTAGAAATCCACAGCCTTAAATCATCTTCTGTTAAAGGCTTTGTTGGTCTTATACACTCATGAGCTCCTTCACTACTATAATGACGGGGCTGAAAAATATCTAAATTATAGTGCTCCTTAAGTAGTTCTTCAGCGATTTTTAAACCAGTATCTGAAACATGAATACTATCAGTTCTATGATAGGTAATAAGACCTTTTTCAAACAATTCCTGCAAAATTTCCATTAATTTAGTTGCTGAAATAAAAGATCCTGATTCTGCAAGTAATGTTGCTGTATTAAAAGGTGAAGGAGGATTTATTGTTTCTTCTTTAAACTCACTGATAACAAAATTAGCTTTTTCTAATTTCCCAAAAATTTCCCTAGCTAATATAATATCTTCTTCTTCAAATGAAAGAGAAAAATTAAAATTTGTTTTCAAATCTTTAATGTTTAAAATTATAAGAGCTTTCTTTTTTCTTAAAAGATCTGTCCTTTCTATTACCCAACCTAATACAGGTGTCTGAACTCTTCCAGCAGAAAGATCATGTCTGTTGAAAACTTGCCAAAGTCTCTTTGAAAGTTCAAACCCCACCCATCTATCTAGGATTCTTCGTGTAAGTTGAGCCTTAACTAAGTTTATTTCTACATTCCGTGGAGAATGAATTGCTTCTACAAAAGCACGTCTTGTCACTTCATGAAATTCTGCTCTTACTATATTAGAATTAAAAGGCTTCAAAGCAACCATCAGATCATAACTAATTTTTTCTCCTTCAGCATCCGGATCAGTAGCTATTATTACTTGATCAAATTGGACTACAATTTTTTGTAAAGTTTGAATTAATTCTAACTTATCTCTCTTTCTATATTCACCACATGGACAATTCTCTTCTGTAGTTTGTTGAGAACAATTAAGGCAAAATTTTATAGAACTATAAATTGGCACAAAACTCCCTTCTATCTGCATCACTCCATAAATTCCTTCTCTCTCAACTAAATCAAAAACATGTCCAGCTGAAGCAACTATGGCAATAAATTTATCTCCTGTGGTTACCTCCCAAACTGAAATGTTATTTATAATTCTTCTTTGAGGTGTACCAAAAAAATGAGCAATTGTTCTTGCTTTAGTAGGAGATTCTACTACAACAAGTATAGTTTGAACTTTAGGAAGAACTTTCGAAGAGAAAGACATATTTATATTAAAAAATTGTTTTATCTTTTTTCTATCCTCATCAACTTTATTTATCTCTTTTTTCCAATCCACTTCTTCAGTTAAATAAAATTTTACCTCCTCATTAAAAAGTTTCAAACGTTTTGTTAAACTATTAAATGCCTTTTTATCCCATGTAAGAAGAATACTCAACCCCCGACTTATCCCTCCAGCAAAAAGGCGAGATGTTCTCCCTGAAGCTTGTAAATAAGTTGCTGCATCTGCAAAAACAATTGAAAGTTTATCACCATTTCTAAGCAAAGTAACTGTCTCTGAATCTTCTAATTTTTTTAAAATCTTTTCATCACTAAATTGTTGTTTAAGATATTCTGCAATTTTTTGTATTTTCTTTGGTAAATTTTGTTTAATATAAGTAGAATTATTATATTGTCTTATTATTGACAAATAGCTATCTATAAGAGTTTTATCATCACTTATTTCTCTCAACGCTAACAAAAGTGACAAAAAATTCCTAGGATCTTCTAAGTTAACTGGTAAAATCATTTTTGGAACATCAATAAAAATTGCATATCTTATCGTATCTGGCAAGTCTATTCCCCTCACTAAAGCATTAATAGAAATAGAAATACCTACCAATACTTTAACTTTTCCACTTCTGAAAGCTTCTAAATCAAACTTATCATAAGATTCCGCATCGATACCTTTCTCCTTTAGATAAGAAATTATATTTTTTACACCTTCACGTCCTAATTCATTAGTAACAAATATAACCCCTCCATCACCCAAAAAATTTATCCAATCAACCAATTGAAGTTTTGCTTCTTCTAAATCTTTAACAAACTTTACAGAATCACAGATATTTCGTAAAGTAACTCTAACAGGAGAAATTTCAAAGCCCAAAAGTGCCTTAAAAAGAGCTACTCTCTTTGTTTTCGGTCTCAAAGTTGCAGAAGAAACTACTAAAACACCTCTTGATTTTGCTTCTTGTTGTAAGTTAGTTGAAACTTCTTTTGCTTCAATCTCTTCAGATTCTTCTAATAATTCTGTATTTTTTAAAATAGAAGATTGTTTTCTTTTAAAAAGTTGATCATAAACACTTTTTATCTCTTCTTGAGAAAAACCTAACAACATCAATACTTTATCTACGTTTTTCCCAGATTTTAATAAAGAATCAACATCATCTACAAAAATAAAATCAAATTTGCGATTAATAAGTAAGTTAAAATTAGTCGAAAGAAATTTACTAGTAGTGATTAAAATATCGTATTCACTATTTTTTATAGCATCTTTTTCACTTTTTTTTCCAAGATATGAAACAATCTTCTTATTATTGTTAAAAATTTTACATTTTTGAAAAGTCTGCTTAACTAAAGTCTTCGTAGGGACTATTATATAAGCAGAACCAGATATAAAACAAGCCATAGCAACTCCAAATGTAGTTTTACCTACTCCTGTTGGTGCAACTAAAGCAAAACTTTCTTTTAGAAAAACTCGTCTGCTCCAAACTTTTTGGAGAGACCAAAGATCAAAACCAAAATTTTTTTTAAAAAAACTTTCAAATATTTTTTCTGTTTCCTTTAAATCTTGCATCCATTTATAATTTTTAAGATTGCCTTTGATTCTTAAAATTTCATATAAAGGATATTTTAAATAATTTGAATCTTCTAAATCTATTGAAGACAAACATTTTTCACAAACTAATCCCGCCTCTAATCTTTCACTTGTCACAGCTCCACCACAGTTTGGACAAAGATTTTTAAATATAGCTAATGGCATTTTTTAACTCCTTAACAGCTTATTTAACAAATATTTTTCAAAAATTCTATAATCCTGCCCTACTAAGTGAAGTTATCTTGTAGTTTTATATAGATGTGAGAATATTTTTCATATTGTGATTTATAAATTTATACCTACAGAAATTATTTAGTTAAAAAAACTAAAATCTATATATTATTCCTAAACTTAAAAATATTCCGCTATAATCAAACTTCACAACATCTGAAGTTTCTTTATCTTCTATGGGTTCTCCTTT
>JANXCA010000077.1 GCA_025060535.1 Endomicrobiia bacterium
GCTTTAGGCACAAGAGCCGCAACAGAGTCAACAATAATCACATCCACTGCATTACTTCTTACAAGCTTTTCTGCAATTTCTAAAGCTTGTTCTCCATAATCTGGCTGTGATACATAAAGCTCGGAAACATCTACACCTAAGCGCTTTGCAAAATCTGGTGAAAAAGCATGTTCAGCATCAATCATCGCAGCAATCCCACCTTGTTTTTGTGCTTCAGCAGCAATTGTTAAAGCAAGAGTTGTTTTCCCAGAAGCCTCTGGTCCAAAAATTTCTATTACTCTACCACGAGGGACTCCTCCTACACCTAATGCTAAATCAAGAGATAAAATACCTGTGGGTATAACTTCTACTGCAAGTGTCTTTTTCTCACCAAGCTTAACTATTGCTTCTTTACCATATTCTTTTTCAATCTGTGAAATTGCTAAATTTAAAGCTTTAAGTTTTTCTTCTTTTGACATAAAATTTATACCTCCAAATACTAAAAATAGATAAATAATTTAAGCTAAACTAAAAAACTTTATATCTTTCGTTAAAGCTTCAAAGTATCAAACTAATTCTTAAATTTAAAAACTGGTTATGTTTTTAAAAATTGTTGATTAAAAACAACACAAGATGTATTTTTATTTGTAGATTATATCAGTTTTTATGTTTTTTATAAATTATAAAACTTTTTTTCAACTTTTTATAAAACTATTTTTAAAAACTCTATGTATATTAACACCATAAAATACTAGATTAAAACTAAGTTGCATTCTTTAATACTAAATCAACAAATAACTCTACGCTACGTCTCCAAGTAAATTTCTTAACCTGTTCGAATCCTTTTTTTATTAATTGTTGTCTTAAATTTTCATCTGTTAAAACTTTTAAAATTCCATTTGCTATATCCTGGGGATTGTAAGGGTCAACATATACCGCAGCATCACCACATACCTCAGGTAAAGAACCTCTATTTGATACTACTACAGGACAACCACACGCCATTGCTTCAAGCGGTGGAAGCCCAAACCCTTCATGAAGAGTCGGAAAAACAAAACATTTTGCGGTTGTATACAAAATATAAAGATTTTCATTTGGAATATGACCAAGATATATTACATCTTTAGGAAAAACAATTTTAGTGTTAAAATACCCCACTACTATAAGTTTGATTTTATATTTTTGTTTCAAAATTTCATAAGCCTTTATCACACCAGACAAATTTTTAATAGGATGGCTATGTCCTATCGCTAATATAAAATCTCCCTCTATACCGTAAAACTTTTTTAAAATCGTTTTTTCATTATTATCTAAATGATAAAATTTTTTTGTATCTACACCTTCATATATTACAAATACTTTATCTTTAGAAATTTTAAAAAGTTCGTTAATTTCTTTTTTTATTGTTTCAGATACACTGACAATTCTATAAGCACTATTTAATATTTTTGGTAAAAACAAATAAGTGTAAAGTTTATATTTATTATCTTTAAATTGTGGGAATAAAAAGGGAACAATACTATGAAGTATAATTATTTGTTTAGTCAAACAAAGTAACATTGCTTCATATTCTGTAAGTGATATTACATAATCATATCGGCATGAATAAAACGGAAATATAAATTGCGTCCAAAACATTCTAAAATAATCTCCAAAAAAAGTTTTTAGCCTTAATTTAATATGTAGTAGCTTAGAATTAATGGTTTGAAAAAATTTAATTTCTTTATCTTCTGAATTATATTTATCTTTAAACAATATATTACTACTTTTTAATCTCGAATGATCAACTTTAAATTTCCACACTCTCTTAATGTTTTCTTTTTTTACATCAATAAAATGTTTTGGATATAAGGTATATACATCAAACTCAATATTAAGCTCAGGCTTACTATACACATATTTTGCAAATTCATTTATAAAATTTATAATAAAAGTATCAAATCCAGAACCTGCTTTATTTGAAACTCGTATTGCATTAAATGCTATTTTCATATTTATAAATCTTCTATAACATTTAATTTATAAACCTTGGCTCTTTTGGTTTCAAATACCTTTTTAATTTGAAAATGTTTTTTTATTATTTTTAACACCTTACCATCAAATCCTTTTATTTCAATAGCATAATTTATTTTCCTTGATTTCAAAATACCTAAAAAATTTTGAATCGGCATTTGAAGAAAACTAATTCTTTCACCATAATATACTTTTGAATTGTAGTAAAATGCTGCTGGAGAAAATAAATTTTTATCAAAATATATAATATTTTGATCGTATGTAAAATTCCTATTACACCATTCAACAACCTCCCATTCCTCACTACCAGGATATTTTCTTGCAATAAACTTTTCTTTGCTTTCATATCCCAAAAATAGAGGAATTCTTAAATATGCAAGTCCTAAAAAATATAATAAATTTGGGGAAATAATCAGTAATACTATAAAAAATTTTCTTGTTTCTTTAACAAATAAATCATTAATCAACCATGAAACCATCATTGCTAACCAAATAAAACCTGGTAAGTAGTATTTTACATCACTATATTTTGAAATGTAAGTATTTATAAACATATACAACATATATAACGAAAATAAAAAAAATATTTTTTTCTCTCTTTTAAATAATCCTCTAATTACACAAATTGGAAATAACACAAAATTCATACCTACTGAATGGGAAGAAAATTTAGGTAAGGCAAGTAGTATATTCGTTATAGGATGATATGGTTTAAACACAACTTTATTAAGAATTTTATTAAATTCAACAAAAACTTCACAATAATTAAGACCAAAAACCTTAAAAGGATAAAAAGGATTTCCAGTAACAATATAATTTCTAATTAAATATAACCAGAAAACTAAAAAAAATGAGAATAAAAAATAGGTCAAAGAATATAATTTATTCTTAGAAAAAAATAACAAAACAATTAATATAATTATCATTACTGAAATCCCATTATACTTACTTAGACACGCAATACCTGTAGCAACTCCAGATAATATTAAAAATATAATACTTCCGGAAACTAAAAATTTATAAATTAACCACCAAGAAACTATAGAAAAATAACAACTAGCAAGATCTGGATAAGCCGTACCTGTAAAATTCCCTATGACAGGCATAGTTGTAAAAAGTATGCTAGAAACAATACTTATTATCCTAATATTAAAAACTTCATAAGTAAAACTATAAACTACCGAAAAAATTAAAATATTAAAAATAACTAAAAACAACTTACTTGTAGCACCAGTATTATCTACTATGAAGCCTAAAGCATAAAAGCTCCACACACCTGTTGGGTAGAATTGCTCATATCTCTCTAAAATATCATGATAAATTTTACCTTCATTAATCCATCTCCGTGGAAATAAAAAATGCCAACCTAATTCATCAAAAGCAACTGATGGAGTAAAACAATAAATTATCAAAACTACTATAATTAAAAAATAGCCAATTAGATATCTTCTTTCGTTAAGTGTTAAATTTGATAAATATTCCTTTATTGCTTGAAAAAATATCTTATACTTTTTAGTTATTATAAATAAGCCAAACAAACAAAAAGCAACTAACAATAACACCCATCTTTTTAATAAACCTAAATATCCAATTGTATAAATTATACAAATTAAAGCTAAACTACCTAATATAACAGCAAAATGAATCCTTTCATTTTCTGAAAAAAAATTAAATTTTACTTTTTGGAGAATGAAATCTCCAATACTAAAAATCAACAGAAATGCCCATATTACATAAAAAAGAGAAAAAGGTAACAAGAATATCATTTTATTTTTTCTCTCTTAGATAATCTAATATCAAAAAAATATATTCAATTAAATTTTTCAAAATACGCATCTTACTTTTACTTTTTTTTAAATAGTAACGATAAACTAAAGGAATGCTACATATCTTATCAGTCCATTTTCTACATCTTAAAAAAATTTCAAAGTTACTTGAAAAGCCTTCTGTAGTAATAAAATCTTCTCCGTATTTGTCTACTAAATTCTTTATTAACTTTGCTTTATATCCACGGTAAAAAATTGTATAGTCTGTCATTCCTTTTGTAGGGAAGAGCAAAGAAAATAATAAATTTGCTATTTTACTTATAATAAATCTTTTTAGAGGAAAACCTAAATATCCACCTCCTTTTATATTTCTTGAGGCAACAACAATATCATATCCTTTTTGCAATTGTTTTACAATCTCTGGAAGCAAACAGGGATCATTTGTCATATCGCATTCCATAGTAATTATGTTGTCGGTGTCAACTGCAACTTTTGAAACATATGTTAATCCTGTACGAAATGCTGCAGCAACACCTAGATTTTTATAATGTGATAAAATTACCAAATTATCAAAATCTTTTTTTAATAACTTCAAAATTTCAAGTGTATCATCTTCACTACCATCATCAACTACAACTATCTTTGATATTATATCGTTTTTAGTTAAAACATCTCTAATGGTTTGTAAAAGTTCTTTAATATTTTTACTTTCGTTATAGGCTAACAAAACTATATAGTTCATTCATTTACTAAATAATTAATAAACTTGGATTCTATTTAAAGTATTACTACACAAAACTATTCACAGAATTTAGTGCCAAAAGTTTAATATTATTTTGTTGAAACTATATTAAAGTTTTTTTATTTATGATATATCCTTATAAAACTTCAGAAAAAATTTGTTCATATTCTTTGATAATTCTCTCCCATTTAAATTCTTCTGCAGTTTTTTTGGCATTTAATGACATTTTAGTATATAACTGTTTGCATGATAATAACTTTTTCATTCTATCAGCTAAGGAAATAATATCACCGTATTCAACCAAAAATCCATTCACTCCATCTACGACAAAATCTGGTATACCACCTACTTTAGTAGCTATTACCGGTTTTCTTTGAGCCATAGCTTCACATAAAACTATACCCTGTAACTCATATTTACTAGGTAAAACTATAAACTCACAGCCACTTATAGCTTCATATTTTTCTTTTCCATAAAGAGAATCTATCCAAACAATCTTTTCTATAATATTGTATTCTTTAGCTAAATAAATCATCCTATCTACATAAGCATTATCAGGACCTATCAATACAAGTTTAACATTAAATTCTTTATGAATTAAACTAAAGGCTTTAATTAGTGTATCTATCCCTTTTTGTATATGAATCCTACCTAAATATAATATATATCTATCAAGATTATATTTACTTTTAAAATCTTTCGGGTCATAAAAGTAAAAACTTTCTTCTGGTATTCCTATAGGAATTCTTTTAATTAGACTTATAGGTATTCCTCTCTCTATACACCAATTTTTTTCTTCTTCTGCCCATGTTATAATCTTTTTTAAAAGTTTCAATTGATTAATCCCAATAAATCTATCATATTGCTTTCTTAACCATCTAGAACGAGAACCTTCTATTAGTGCAGATACACCCATCGTCGTTGCCACAAGAGGAAATTCTTTTTTATACTTTTGAATTGTTAAACTAAAACATACATGACCATATCCACATACATGAATTATGTCTGTTTTATTAATTTTAGGTACCCAAAACCAATAATAATAAAATTTTTTAAAGATAGGTTTATATCTTATAACTTTAACTCCATCTATTATTTCAAAGTTTTTATAAATATTTCCTTTAAGATCGTAAATAACAGTATGTACTTCCACATCGTATCCCCTACTGACAAGTTTCCTAGATAACTCATACCCATAAATTTCAGCTCCTCCTATCACTGGATAAAAAAATGGTATAACAATATCTATTTTCATTTTTTCGTAATAAAATTTAAAAATTTTAAAACTGATTTTTCATAATTTAACTTCAAATATAAATTGTCCTGCAAAAAAAGTTGGAGAAAGAGAATAAATTAACTTTAATAACTTCCATCCATAAGGTAATTTTAAAAATAGTCCATGAATTTTTGGTATTCCTTTATCAGGATCAAAAGACCATTTGTAAATCTTGTAACCACATTTTATAAACATCTCCTTTGCAGTTTTTAATGTAAAAAATCTTATGTGATTTTCATCCAATAAAGCAATTCCATGATCTGTTCCAAAAATCCCTCTACCTTTTCCATAATCAAAATTACCAAACAAAAGTTTAAGTCTAATTGACCAGTGTGCGATATTAGGTATGGAGGCAATCAGACTACCATTGGGTTTTAAAAACTTTTTAAGATTTACTAAAACTTTATCTGGATACTTTA
>JANXCA010000078.1 GCA_025060535.1 Endomicrobiia bacterium
TTGTAAAAACTTATGTGTAGATTATTTGGGTTAATAGCAAACAAAAAGGTGGATGTCAAGTTTTCAATGCTTGAAGCAAAAGAAAAGTTTAAGAATAAAGCTAAAGATAATCCCAATGGCTGGGGTATTGGATGGTATGATGAAAACTCCGAAGCAAAAGTTGAAAAATATGCAGAAAGTGCTTTTTACTCCATCAGGTTTGATGAGCTTGTAAAAGAAGTAAAATCAAAAATAATCATTACTCATGTAAGAATGGCTTCTTGTGGTAGTTCAACCCTTAAAAAAAACGCCCACCCTTTTATCTATAAAAACTGGATTTTTGCTCACAACGGCACAGTAAACTTAGAAAGAATAAAAACTCTGTTAAAAGAACCTTACAACTTAAACTTTACAAGTGAACCTATTGATTCTGAGGTTTACTTCAGATATCTAATTCAGTCCATAGAAGAGCAAAAGAACATAGTTGAGGGTATAAAAAAAGCGGTCTCAGAAGTAACAAAAGATGATTATGGAGCAAACTTTATTATGTCTGATGGAGAAAACTTATATGGATTCTGTTGCGGGTATTCTCTTTATTATCTTGAAAGAGACCCAAAATATCCTCTCTCTGCAGCTTCTAAAGAAACACTTGCTTTGATAGAAGCAAAAAAATTAGCAGGAGAAAAAGCAGTAATAATAGCCTCAGAAGAAATTACACCAAAAGAAGAAAACTGGGTCCGATTAAAAAATAAAGACCTATTAGTTGTGGATAAAAATCTTAGAATAAGAAAATATAATTTATTTTGAAAACACACTCTATTTAGTTTTTTCAAACAAAAACTCTGATAGTTAATTATTCAAAATAAATTTTAAATAAAAAGGAGGTGCAAAAATGTTTGATTATAAGTATAATAAAGAGATACCTTCTGAAATCCGCCATATTATTGAAGCTCTCGAGAAATTGGATGGAATAAAAACAGAGGAGATGTGGAGATATGATAGATATATAGATTATGAATACAGAGATGAATTACCTAAGCATTTTAGTGGAAAAGATTTAATAGATAACGCGATAAAAAATGAAATTCTCTCACCTGTTGAAAAGGGACAATATATAATGAAATCACCATATAACGGTGTTATTAATGTTATTCCTTCAAGAGGTAAAGGAGTTTGTTGTGAGATGCTTTTGGTATTTATTGGAGACAAAGACAACTTTGAAAAGAGAATCTTTCAAGCACTTGAGCATACTGGAATTATTTGTAGAAACATTACAAAATATGTTATTTTCTATGCTTTTAAGTGGGAAACCATTATATGGGAAAAACATTACAATTCATTTGTAGAATTAGTAGATAAAGATAGGCTTAGATGTGTAGTAAAAAAGATGTTTAGAGAGAGCCCTATAAGGTTGATATAATTTTAGAAGTAAAATTAAAATAGGTAGTTGAAGAACTAAAAGACCTCCAATAGAATTTTACATTGTATCTATTTACTTATCTTGAAGTAATCTTTATTTTTTTGTAAACTTCATACACTATGAGACACACCAAAATTTTCTTGTTAAGTTTTATTTTTACTTTAAGATTAATTTTTGCTTCAGAAGTTAAAACTTCAACAGATACACAATTTTTTAGTTGTGTAGTAGTTCCACCAAAGAACTATATCTCATTAAGTACAACTAACATACAATCAAACATAGAAAAAATAATAAAAGATGTATATGTTAAAAACTACAACAGTGTTGCTTTTATAATAAGAGAGAATGGTTTTGTAGTTTACAAAACAACCTATAACCCTCAGATAAAGTTAGCCAACAAAAACTTACCTGACTTTGATATAATTTCTTTTGCCTATAATGAGTCAAAAAAATATAATTTAAATTTTTTTGTTATTTTTGAAGTATTTAAAGCGACAGATAATTTTAAAAGTGATTGGTTATGTAGAACATCTCGTAATGAGATTTTTAAACCTTATTATCTTTCTTGTGGCAACTTAGAAGTTCAGGCATATATAAGAAACTTAATAGAAGAGTTTTTAAAGAATAGAAATGTAGATGGTATTATACTAAGTGAGGTTAAATACCCAACAAAAAACACAAGCTATGATGAAGCTTCACTAAACAGATTCTATACAAGAGGTAATCCTAAACTTCTTGAGTGGGAAGATTTTCAAAGAGAACAAATTAACAAATTTCTTCAAGATACCTACTGTTTAGTAAAAAGTATAAACAAGAATATACTTTTTGGAGTAATAACTGATGAGGTTTATAAAGATAGCTATACCCTAACTGGAGTTTATTATGAAAACTTCCAAGATACTGCTTTTTGGTTAGAAAACAAATTCTGTGATTTTTTAGTAGTAAAGCTAAAAGATACAATAACCAATTCAAATCTAAAAAAAATTTTTTCTCAATTTCCTAAAGAAAAAGTTTTAATTTATAGTGCAGATTTTAAAAACAATATATTCAGAAATCTTAAAAATTCAGTTGGCTGTTTGGTTGATTATAGTTTAGGACTTTCAAGTTTTCCTTTTTTTGCTTTGACACCTAAAGTAGAGTTTAAAGATAAAATAATTATTGGAAAAGTTTTTGATGAAAAAAACTCTCCTTTAGAAGATGTTTGGATTAGTTTAAGTTTCGGAAATACCAAAAAACTATTATATACATTTAGTGGTTATGATGGTTTTTTTTCCTTTAATAATCTATCAGGAGAAAAATTTGAGATAAAACTAAACTATCCCTACTCTCAAGAGGTTTTTATCACAACTGAATGTGTAGGTGATATTAACATACTTGAACCTATAATTATAAGCTCCTCAGCTGTAGAAAAAGAAAAACTTTTTATAAATATAATTCATCCTAAAAATTTTTCTACATCAAAAACAGACACAATTCATATTTTAGGAAGGACTAATCCAAAAAACAAAATAGATTTTTATTCAGAAAACTTTTCCACATCAGTACGAGTTTTTCCAACAGGAATTTTTGCAGTAGACAATATAAAGCTAAAATTAGGCGAAAATATAATTAAATTTAATGTATCCCAGAAAGATAAAACATCCCAGTATGAGTTTAAAGTTTTCTACTCTACAGACAAAGTTATCCCTAAAGAGGATATTTTAGAAGAAAAAAAACCACAAGTAATATGGCTTTTGGATGAGAAAGATTTATTACTATTTAGTGGTGATGTTTTTGAGTTAAAAGTAAAAGCGCCTCCTAAAAAAGAAGTTTATGCTTTATGTTTTGAAGATAACACAAAACTAAAGATGGAGGAGGTCTCTGAAGGTATTTATTATTTAATTTATAAAATACCAGAAAACTTTTCTTCTAAAAGGACAAAACTAAAGATAGAGGTTATAGAAAAAGAAATAGAAAGAGTTTTTATTTTTTTTAAAAAAGAAAAAATCAACACAAATATTTTTGAGTTAGATGTGTTTGTAGAAGTATGGAACTCTTCATATCCGCTTATTGCTATAACTACCTCCAAAACCACACCTATCTCCTACAGTACACACAGGCAGCGTTTAGGAGGGCCTTACATAGCAGAACTTCCAAAAGGTATTAAGCTTCAGGTAATAGAAAAAAAACAAAACAACTTTAGAGTAAAACTTTCTGAATACCTAAGCGGTTGGGTTGAGACAAAAGATGTTGAATTATTAAGAGAAGAAAAAAAACCTATAGAAAACTCAATTTTAAGTTGTGTAGTAGTTGATAATAAGGACTATGACAAAATAGTTATATCTTTAAAACAGCAAGTAGCTTTTTCTATTTCAAGCAACCAAGATGATAGAAATTCCATAGTTGTAGATTTTTTTAACTCATATGTATCTGCAAACTGGATTCAGATGCTTTCCACAACAAAAGTCATAAAAGACATAAAAGTTGAACAGGTAGAAGATGGTTGGGCAAGAGTTATAGTTTATCTTAAACCACCTCAAAACTGGGGATTTTGGTGGGATTTGGTTTCATCCAATTTTGTTTTATTTATAAAATATCCTCCAAAAATTGACAAAAAAAATCCTCTAAAAAACCTCACAATAGCCTTAGAAGCAGGACATGGAGGAGAGGGAAATACTGGAGCTTTAGGACTTTCTGGCACTAAAGAGAAAAATCTAAATTTAAGATTTACACAAATTCTGAAAGAAGCGTTTGAAAAAGAGAATGCTAAAGTAGTCCTTATGCGACAGGGAGATACAAATCCTAATTTTGACCAAAGATTAAAAGTTGCCTATGATAGTAACTCTAATGTTATAATTTCAATCCATGCGAACGCCTCTTCAAACGAGAAAGGTTTTTTATCTTCCTCACAAGGCCCAAGTGTATACTATAAACACTCTCACTGTAGAAGTTTAGCAGAAAGTATCTACAAAGAACTCATAGATGTTTGGAAAAAGGACTACGGAATAATAAGCAACTTCAACTATGCTATAGTAAGACAAACAAGGATTCCAGCGGTTTTGGTAGAACTTGGATTTTTAACCCACCCAGAAGATGAAGCATTTTTGCTGGATGAGGCTTTTCTTAAAAAACAAGCCAACTCAATTGTAGAAGGTACCAAGAAATTTTTAAATGATGTTTTTAAACAATAATGTATATAAAAGAAATCAAAATAAAGAAAATCTTGCCTTGTTTGACAGACCAGACAAGAATAAGGTTTTATGCTGAGTTAGATAATGAGATAGCAGAACTTTTGCCTTATCTTAATCGTATAATTAAAAACGCTATATATAACCCTACCATACAGACATTAAGTATTAAAATAACAGACAGTATAGTTGCTTTATATCCAAACAGAGAGATTGCAGCTGGATATGTAAAAGACACCCAAACACTACAGATGATTTGTGATTGGTTAAAACAAAAAATTAACTATGTGTATGAAAATAAAGATAAGATAGAACCTTTATTTGAACAGAAAAACAAACTTGGTATTTTAGAGGTATATAGACTTCTTCCACAAACAAACTGCAAAAAATGTGGAGAGTTAACCTGTCTTTCATTTGCAGCTAAGGTTGTAAGTGAAGAGAAAAATATTTTATCCTGTAGTGAAATTTTTTATGAGGATTACTCTCAAAAACGCAAAGAACTTTTCAAACTCCTTAGAAGTTGTGGATATTTAGTACCTAAGAATTTTGTTTAAAAGTTTGATATTAAATTAAAATATTTTTAAGACACACCAACAAAAAACCACAAAAAATCTCATCCTTTATATATTTGAGATTTTTAACTATGAAGGATAAAAATAATACTCCATATATAAGTTGAGACAAACAAACTTTCTCTACAAGCTAAAACTTTAAGTACACTTCCAATCTATTTAACACCCTTATTCTCGGGCAAACTTTTCACACGCAAAAAAATGCCTAAGTGAGAATATGATAAATACTATTCAAGATCCCCTTGTTATCGGGCTATCTTTTCGCACATGACTCCCGACGATGTAGAAGAATACTGGTTAGAGGGGTCGCAATCCCCTTGTTATCGGGCTATCTTTTCGCACCAAAGATTTACAGGAACAAATAAAAGAAGAAAAACAAGGTCGCAATCCCCTTGTTATCGGGCTATCTTTTCGCACGAAAATATTCTATCATTCAAAGATTTCAAAAAATCTATGTCGCAATCCCCTTGTTATCGGGCTATCTTTTCGCACTTGAGGAAGTGAATAAGCGATTTGAGATAGAGTTTGAGTCGCAATCCCCTTGTTATCGGGCTATCTTTTCGCACGAAAACTGCAAGCAATGAAGATGAGAAAATGCTTTACAGTCGCAATCCCCTTGTTATCGGGCTATCTTTTCGCACTCGTTATATGATAGTCCTGAATTTGTAAAAATAATATAGTCGCAATCCCCTTGTTATCGGGCTATCTTTTCGCACAAAGAGCAAAAAAAGAAGAGGAGTTTGATATTGACAATGTCGCAATCCCCTTGTTATCGGGCTATCTTTTCGCACACCGGATACAGAATATGGATTCAGCTCAACCCCTGGAATCGTCGCAATCCCCTTGTTATCGGGCTATCTTTTCGCACTCGGAGAGATATTTTACAGGGAGATTTATTGTTGAAATGTCGCAATCCCCTTGTTATCGGGCTATCTTTTCGCA
>JANXCA010000079.1 GCA_025060535.1 Endomicrobiia bacterium
TAAAACCATAAAAAATTTTGCTTGTTTACTAAATTTAGCAAAGTTTTTAATTTTCCAAAAAGTGTTGCTTTATTAAAATCAAAATTTTCTCATAGAACAATATTTTCTTTTCCACCATTTTTCAATCATTTTTATATTTTTTGCCTTTTAATGTCTTTTGCTATTAAATATAAAGTATCAATATTGTAATTATCATCTCTCCCTTATCTATACTTTCTTATATACTACAATTTTAGGATTAGGTATTAACCAATCACCTGGTGGGTAGTTTTTCTTAAATGTAAACCACAAAAATTTTGCTTGTTTGTCAAATTCAGCAAGTTTTACGAACTCGCCACTGTTAAAGATTCTGTCAATAATTTCTGCGTGTTTTGAAAAATATTTTCTAAGCTTAGGATGGACAGCCCATCTATATTCGTATTCTGTTAAAACAACATATTCTGTTTCATCAAGCAGTTTCTCTAACCCTAAAACACCTTCTTGAACTGAAGAACTTACTGGATCTGCACCCATAAGAACTTCATATGGTGGGTTATACTGTCTTAACACAGGCGGTGTCCAGAAATAACTCCTTGCAATAGCTATTTTACTTCTTAAGGGAATATTTTTTAATATCCACTCTGACGCTTCTTCACGAACATTTTTATGTTTATATAACTTCCAGTAAGCAATAGTATAGATAAATGTATAACTAACCAATATCACAATAATAAAAACTGAAAGAAATTTTAGAATAATTTTCTTATGATAATATAGCAGTTCTAATCCACGAATACTATAAACTACTGCAAAAGGTACAAATGGAAATATATACCATAATGCCTGTGTTTTTGTATTAGAAATAACTGCTAAAACTATAAGTCCTGATATAAGAAAATAAAGATCAAATTTATTTTTTTTAACTATCGTATTGATACACATTAACACTATACCCAATAAACAACACAAAATCATAACTTTACCTAAACCATATTTTAAGTAATATCCAAAATAGCTAATAACTCCTTTACCATATAAGATATACTGATCAAAATTCATTGCACCTTTTGCCATTGATAGATTATGTTTTATATATCGCAGAAAACTATCCTGTGTCTTATTAAAATCTAAAATCACATAAGGTGAAACAAATAAAAAACTAATAACGAAAAACAACAAAACTAAGTATAACCTATAGTCAACAACTTTTTTTATAAATTTTTTATTTACCAAAAAATGTGCTAAAACTGGACATATAAGAAATATACCACCACTATATTTTGTTGCTGCTGAAACTCCTACAAATACTGCAGATAACAAGTAATACTTAGTTTCGTCTTCCTTGATTATTTTTACTGAAAAATACATTGATAGCAAACCAAAAAACATCATTAAAACATCAGGTCTAATATAAACAGAATTAAACACATGAGCAGGTAACACTGATAACAAAAACATACCTATCAACGCTAATTTATCACTATAGCATTCTTTAAGTATCAAAAAGATAACAACAGCAGATATACTTCCAAAAATAATCAATATAAACCTTCCAGTTTTATACAATTTATCTGCTTCTTTAAGATTATTAATATAAAAATCTCTATTACCAAATTTCACATATCCTAAAATTTTACCTATAGCTAGCCCACCCGCTGTAACATACAAATGAAACCCACCCCAGAAAAAACCACCATAAGGATGAAAATTTAATTTTTTAGGTTCCCATTTTTCTATGGACCAAAATACTATGGGTTCGTCAGGATTATAAGTTGTTAACGCAAGATTTTTTGACGGAAGACCAAAATTTATACAACTGGTTCTCAACCAAAAACCTAAAATTATGCATAAGAGTATGAATGGAAGTATTATAATCCTTTTTGACTTATGTAAGACAGTAATTTTTATCAATTCAATAAATGATAAAATTGTATCTTTTAATAACTTAACATTAGTTGATGGGTCGTTATACCAGGTCACAGGTATTTCTTGTATTTTAAACCCAAACTTTTTCGCTAAAAAAAGTATCTCTGAATCAAAACTCCACCCATTAATTTTTTGTGTAGAAAAAATTTTATCTTTTGCTTTTTTTGAAAAACACTTAAACCCACAAGTAAAATCAGAAAATTTTGTCCCTAAAAAAATGTTTGATAACCAAGTAAAAACCCGCCCCATAAATTCACGCAAAAATGGTTGATGAATAACAATTTTAGCGCCTCTTATCCGCCTAGAACCTATAATGACATCAATACCTTGCTGAATATAAGGAAACATTTTATCAAATTCTGTAATATCTGTTGATAAATCAGCATCTAAAAATAAACAGTAATCCCCCACACTATTTAACATTCCCATTCTTACAGCAGTACCTTTGCCCATATGTTGACGAGTCAAAAACTTAATATTTAAAGAAGGATTATCTTTGACAAATTTTTCAACTAAGTTTTTAGTATTATCTATGCTACCATCATCTACTATTATTATCTCGGAAGGCAAATTTCTCTTTTGTAAATAATTAATAATTTTTTGTAAAGATACAACTATACAGTCTTCCTCATTATATACAGGTATCACTACGGAAAGGAAAACTTTATCAGTCATCTTTTAATATCCTATATAAAAGTTAGATATGTAAGATATCTTTAGATCAACAAATGGAATTTTATACTTCATGATGATATTATTTTTTTAATCTTATCATGTCAATTAATAACCCTAAAGTAAAAATTATAATAGTAACGTACAAAGATATAAATCCAAAATTTATCCAGAAAATAGAATTAGTATAAACCCACAAAAATATACTAATTATAAATAAAATTATTGATGGAACGCATAACAAAACTATAATTTTTAAAGGATTGTAAAATGTAATAACTTCAACGAGTGCTTGTAGAGTTCTTAAAGTATCTTTTATATAGTTGACTTTAGATTTGCCTTTTCGTGGCAAATATTTTATAGGCACAAACTTTACAAACATTCCTTCTGCTAAAAACGCTAATGTCATAGTTGAAGAAAAAGAAAATCCTCGACATAAAACTGGTAAAGAAACTCGTTCAAATGAAGACTTTTTAAACACTCTAAGACCTGAGTTAACATCGGGGATTTTTTGTCCAACAGTAAACTCTGCAAGCCATAAAAATATAAGACGCGCAGGATGTTTTATAAGTGAACCCCAAAATTCTTTCCCTTGTCGTGCTCCTATCACTAAATCAAATTCACCAATCTCTTCACATAATCTTGCCAAATCTTCAGCTAAATAAGAACCGTCTGCATCTATTGTTGCAATATAGTTATATTGCGCATTTTTTATCCCAGTGAGAATAGCTTGGCCATATCCAATATTGACTGGATGTGAAATCAATTTTATATTTGTTAACTTTGATGATTTTATGAGTTCTACAGTATTATCCGTAGAACCATCATTTATAACTATTATTTCATAACAATTTAACTTTAATGTTGACAATATACAAAGTAATTCAGATAAAACATTAATTATGCTCTTTTCTTCATTATATACAGGAATAATTACAGAAAGTTCTTTCATTTTATAAATTTACCCTTAATTTTTTCATAGACGCAATGTAGAGTGTATCCAGTAAACACCAACACTATAGGATCTATCGGAACTCTATAACGTATCATTCCATGAAAAGGAAGATATACAAGAGTGTAGCTCACTAATAAAAAAAATAACAGTAAAGATTTGACACGATAGTTTTTGTCAATTAAAGACAATACTATCCCAACCCAGGCTAATGGTAAATAAACTCCAGAAGTAACACCAGCAATGATTTTGTCTCTTTTAGAAGCCATATATGGCCACAAACGCCAGAAACGTAAAAATCTTCTATATACCAACCATATAAATTTTTTAGGATTTTTTTTCACCCATTCTATTGCTTCCTTTCTAAAAACTCTTTCTGCTTCTAACATAGGAAGTTTAAGTATCTGCTGAAATCTTTCTTTAGGATACCAAATCCAATCATCACTTGCAGGTTCATCTTTAGGGCCTACTGTTTCAAGTTGAATAGCAACATCATTATTTGTCAACCAGAATTCTTGCCACCCTGGAGAGATTAACAAAAAACCCTTATAGAAAAACAAATTCCTCATTACCCATGGAAATATAATAATAATTATTCCTAAAGAAAATATTAGAGAGTATTTAAGAAATACTTTTATAGAGTTACTATAATTAACAAGAAACCATAAAATAACAAATGGGTAAAAAGCAAAAATTACAGGTTTACATAATGCTGTCATCCCTAAAATAACGCCTGAGAGAAATATAAAATGTAATTTAGGATGATTGTAAACTATTAATAAAGAAAAAATCAAAAGTGATATAAAAAATGAAAGTGTAACTTCACTTAGTATCACACCAGTATAATACACAAGATATGGATAAAAACATAGAAGTACAGAAGAAATCACACCTGTGAACTTTGAAAATGTATATTTACCTATAAAATACACTATCACACAGGTTATACCTCCTAACAGAGATTGGAAAATCTTCACGGCCATTACATTATGTATTCCAAAAAAATAATAAATTATTGCTAAAATAAATGGATATAACGGAGGTCGTTTAGTATAACCATAATTTTTTTTCAATAATAAATTCAACGCAGGCTCCTCCCAAGAAGGACTATCACCAACAAACGACGCAGAAAATGGTAAATTAATAACATATAAAAATCTCACACTAAATCCGAATATGAAAATTAAACTCACAATAATTATTTCTTTGGACAACTTCATTTTTTTATACCTGATGCATGATAACTTATACCTTTATGATGGCGAATACAAATATTTTTAAACTCTTTTGTATTAAACCACTGTTGAATAAGTGACTTCTTAATAAATTTTGTTTGTGGAGCATTTAATTTATCAAATACATTTAACAGATTTCTTTTAAAACTTAATTTGCGAAAATTACTAAAGTATTCATAAAAAGGTAAAAATTTTAAAGGCAATTTATATAATGTATAAACAGGAATATATAACATCAATGTGATAATCTTTGAAATAAATAAAAGATAATCTCGATGAATTTTACTAAAAATTAATTTTCGTAAAAATTCCAAGATTGTTCTTGTAAAAAAATTACCCTCCCAAGAATAAACCCAAATAATAAGTATGCCACCAGGTTTAACAAGATTTTTAATATTAACAAATGCTTTATTTGGATTATCAGTATGATGAATGACACCTATACAATATACAATATCAAATTTTTCTTCAATGTTAAGATTTTCTATATCTGCTTCTATTATTTCTACATTTTTACAATTTTTAACATTTTCTCTAGCAATATCCGCTGTATTTAAATCTATTCCCACGGCTTTTTTACAGTAAGAAGAAATAAAAATTAAATGTTGCCCGTGACCACAACCACAATCACAAACTGTTTTATCAGTAAAGTCCTGTAGAGTATATGGATAAATCCATTCTTTAAAAAGAAAAAGATTATCATCTTTAAACTTTGACCATTGATATCTCCATTCAGGTTGTTTTTGCATTTTTTTACTACAACAAAATTTAATCTATAAAAACTCTAAACCATAATTCTAAAACAACTAATGCAAAAATTCTATATCCGTGGTCTTGTTTACTTTCAAAATGTTGGTTGAGTAAAAACTCCACATTTTTAAAATTAAACAATCCACGGTTTTTAAATTTTTCACATAACAAAATTTCCTTAACAAAATTTTTCAGTTCATCTCTCAACCACCTACCAATTGGTAATCCAAATCCTTGTTTACCACGATAAAGTATTTGTTTTGGTAAAAAGTTTCTAAATGTTTCTTTAAGAATATATTTTGTTTTAAACCCATATTTTAATTTCCAACTTGAAGGAATTGATGCAGTAAATTCTAAAAGTTTATAATCTAAAAATGGAGAGCGTGCTTCAAGTGAATTTGCCATTGAAGCAATGTCCATTTTTACTAATAAATCTTCGGGTAAGTAGGTGTTTATGTCTGTATAAGAAATTCTATCAA
>JANXCA010000007.1 GCA_025060535.1 Endomicrobiia bacterium
AGTTTGGCGGCCTTTTTATGAGGTATCTACAATAAAACATGAAGTAGAGGAAGCCCAAAAGCTTCAACCTATTGTTGATGTGTCAAAAGGAGTTAGTTATGTTAAAAGTTTAGGAATTCAATATGTAATTATTAATAGTTATAACTATAATGGTTATCCTTTGGAATTCTATAAAGAGGTAGAGCATAAAGGAGAACTTTTATGTGTTTTTAGACCCACTAATTTCTTACAGCCCGGTCCTATAATTAAAATTTATAAGATATAAAATTACTTTGTCTATCTTGAAACCATCCTTATAATTATGTAAAAATAAACCTAAAATTTTAAAAAATTTTTAATTAAAAAATTTTTAAAAAGCTATGAGTTGGGAAAAAGAATTTAAGGAAAAAGAACTCTACTGGCAGAAGAAATGGGAGCAAGATAAAATTTTTGAAGTAAAATTTGATCCTGGCAAAAAAAAGTTTTACTGTCTTGTGATGTTTCCTTATCCATCTGGTAAAATTCATATGGGGCATGTAAGAAACTATGTTATAGGTGATGTTATTGCGAGTTACTGGAGGATGAAAGGATATAATGTGATTCATCCTATAGGTTGGGATGCTTTTGGGCTACCAGCTGAAAATGCAGCAATAAAACATAACATCCATCCTGAAAAATGGACTAAAGATAACATAAATAATATGCGTAGTCAACTTAAAAAGTTAGGTATAAGTTATAACTGGGAATTAGAAATTGCCACTTGTGATCCCGAGTATTACAAGTGGAATCAGTGGTTTTTCATAAAAATGTATGAAAGAGATTTAGTTTACAGAAAAAAAGCCTTAGTGAATTGGTGTCCTAAATGTCAAACTGTGCTTGCTAATGAACAGGTTCAACAAGGAGTTTGTTGGAGATGTGATAGTATAGTAGAACAAAAAGAGTTAGAACAGTGGTTTATAAGAATTACAAAGTATGCTGAAAGATTGCTTGAGGGACATAAACTACTAGAAGGTAAATGGCCTGAAGAAGTTTTAATAATGCAGAGAAATTGGATTGGAAAATCTTTAGGTAGTGAAATTAAGTTTAAAGTTGTAAATTCAGATTTTGTGGATTTAGATATTTTTACAACCCGAGCAGACACCTTATTTGGTGCTACATTCTTAGCAGTAGCTCCAGAACATAATTTTTCCAAATTTGTAGCATCTAAAAATTTTGAAGTTGCTTATTACTTAGAAAAAATATTTAAAAAACCATTAACTGAACGCAAGCTTGCAAAAGAAAAAAGTGGTATTTTTAGTGGATATTATGCAATAAATCCAATAAATAATGAAAAAATTCCAATCTATATCGCTGAGTATGTCTTGATGGAATATGGGACAGGTGCTATAATGTGTGTACCTGCACATGATCAGCGAGATTTTGAGTTTGCAAGGGAACATAATTTACCAATAAGAGAAGTTATAAAACCAATATCTGGGAGTTCCACTTTACCATCTTTTGCCTATGAAGATGATGGCGTGATGATCAACTCTGGTGAATTTTCTGGACTTACTTCTGAAGAGGGAAGAAAAAAAATTACTGAGTATCTTAAATCCCAAGGATTAGCTGATTTTAAAGTTCAATATAAATTAAAAGATTGGTTAATCTCAAGACAAAGATACTGGGGTACTCCCATTCCTGTGATTTATTGTGAAAATTGTGGAGTGTTACCTGTAAGGGAAGAAGATTTACCCGTTGTATTGCCTAAAAATGTAGAAATTACTGGTATAGGAGAGTCTCCGCTTAAATATGTAGAGGATTGGGTTAACACTAAATGTTATAGGTGTAATGGTAAAGCAAAAAGAGAAACAGACACAATGGATACTTTTGTTGATTCTTCTTGGTATTATGCAAGATATTGTGATCCTAAAAATTCAAATATGCCTTTTGATAAAAAATATACTAATTATTGGTTACCCGTAGATCAATATATAGGGGGAATAGAACATGCCTGTATGCATCTAATTTATTCACGGTTTTGGCATAAGTTTATGTATGATTTAGGACTTGTAGAAACAGAAGAACCATTTGAGCGATTATTAACACAGGGTATGGTAACATTAGGTGGTGTAGCTATGTCAAAATCAAGAGGAAACATCGTTGAGCCTGATGAAATCATATCAAAATACGGAGCTGATACCACAAGGTTGTTTATACTATTTGCAGCACCTCCACAGAAACAACTTGAGTGGTCAGAAACAGGTGTTGAAGGTTGTTGGAGATTTATTAATCGTGTTGATAGATTAATAAGAAGATTACTAGAAGAAAAAAATTTAAATTTTGATTTAGACTATGAAAAAGAAAAAGTTAAATTGTTATCAGAGTATAACAAACTTCTAAAAGGTATTACTTTAGACATAGAAGAAGAATACCAGTTTAATACAGCGATTTCAAAGATAATGGAGATAGTTAATTTACTGTATTCTTATAAGTATTTTGGAGATGATATTTCAAAGAAAATTATAAAAGAATTAATCATAATATTATCTGTTTTTACCCCTCACTTAGCAGAAGAACTATGGCATAAATTAGGGGGGTCTAAAAGTGTAAGAACTGAAATGTTCCCTAAGTATAATGAAGAATTAATTGTTGAAGAAGAAATAGAGATACCTGTTGAGATAAATGGAAAATTAAAGTCAAAGGTAGTTGTTAAAAAAGATTTATCAGAAGACGATATAAAAAAAGTTGTGTTAAATGATAAAAAAATTTTAGAGATTTTAAAAGATAAAGAGATTCTGAAGTGGATTATAATTAAAAATAAACTTGTTAATATAGTTGTAAAATAACTAAATTTTTTATATATGAAGTGTCCTTTTTGTGAAGGAAATGATACTTATGTAGTAGATACAAGAACTCTAAAAGATGCTTTAGCTATTCGTAGAAGAAGATTATGTAAAAATTGTCAGAAAAAATTTACTACTTATGAAAGAATAGAAGAGCCAACTATTAATGTTATAAAATCTGATGGTAGAAGAGAACCATTTGATGTTAATAAGATAAGAGAAGGAATTTTAAAAGCAATAGAAAAACGTCCTGTAAGTAGTGAAGAGGTTGAAAGAATAGTTGCAGAAGTACAACAAGAAATATCTAAGAGGTTTGTTTTAGAAGTTCCAAGTTCTCTTATAGGAAAAATTGTATTAGAAAAACTCTTTTATGTAGACCCAGTAGCTTATGTAAGATTTGCATCTGTGTATTATCAATATGACAGTATTGATAAGTTTCTTAAGGAGTTAAGAGAGCTTAAAAAAAGATATTTACAGAAAGATAAAAAAAAGAAAGGTAACAAAGATGCAACAACAAAATAATAATCAACAAAATAATAATGAGATAATAGAAAATCTCTATGATGAGATAAAATCTTCAGGTTATAACTTAGAAGAAATAGTTTCTGGTGATGTAAGGCCTTCTGAAGAAATAAAAGAAAAGATAAATAAGCTAGTTTCTTTGGATCCTAATTTTTATTCTAATTTGCTTTCTAAGCTTGTATCTGAAGAATTTGATGAAGAATTGGCAAAGAAATTATGGTTTGAAATACTTGAGCATAAATATAGAATCTCTGAGAAATTAGGCAGAAATGTTGGAATTAGAGTGGCAACTTTAGACTATCTTGAGAATATAAAAAAGATAATTAAAACTCCTAAAATCATAGAGGAAGAAGAATTTATAAAGACATTAAAATTAGCTACAAAAGACCCACTTACCGGTTTATATAATCGTAGATATATGTTTGATTATATGAGACAACTAATAAGGAAAAAACAAAACTTTTCATTAGCATTTTTAGACTTAGATGGATTTAAAAAGTACAATGATAAGGAAGGTCATCAAGCTGGAGATATAATTCTGCAGGAATTCGCTGCTTTTTTGAAATTAAACTTTAACGACGAAGATAAGTATTTGGCTGGAAGATATGGGGGTGATGAATTTATCCTATGTTTAGTAAATATAGACAAAAGAACAGCACAGGATATTTTAGATAAGTTTAGACAAGAAATTCAAAAGCAATTTTCTGAAATAAAAATAACAGTAAGCATAGGAGTTTGTGAGTTTAACTCTGATCCTGAGAAATCTGATGTGAAAGACTTTGATGAGCTTATTGAAAAGGCTGATGAACTTCTATACAGAGTAAAAGAATTTGGAGGTAATAAAGTATTTAGGTTGAGGACTATCCATTTTTACTACTATCCTGAAAATAATTATACTCCTAAAGAAGTGGCAGTAGTTGGAGATTTTAACAATTGGGATAGAAAAAAGGGGCAGATGGTGTTTGATCCTCAACAAAAACTATGGTATAGAAAGATGTTAATAAAGCCCGGAGTTTATAAGTATAAATTTTTAATAGATACCAACATATGGGTAGCTGATAAAAATGCTAAATTTTTTGCAGATGATGGTTTTGGTGGGAAGTGTTCAGTGATAACTGTAGCAGAAAGATAATTAATGTTTAAAATAAAGAGATTAAATTATTGTTTCTCTTGTATTTAAAAAAATATTTTTGTATTTTTAAAAACTTTAAAGATTTTGACCTATTATTTTACATTAGAGGGGGTATAAATATATGTCAGAGATACTTGTAGTGGTAAGCAAAATTAAAAAAATGGTAAAAGAACAAGGTTTAAGAACAGGAGAAGGTTTTATAGAGGCATTGTCTAAGAAGGTAGAAGAGATGGTAAAAAATGCAGCAGAAAAGGTAAAATCAGAAGGTAAGAAAAAGACGCTTGGTGCTGAAGATTTGATGTAATTATTTTATAATTTAATGGATGATAAAAATAATCATTGGAATTACAGGCCCAAATGCTGCAGGCAAAGGCGAGGTAGTAAAATATTTAGTTAAGAAGAACTTTTATGCTGGTTCACTTTCTGACATTTTAAGAAAAAAAGCAAAAGATTATAATATCTTACCTACTAGAGATAATCTGATAAAACTGGGTAATACTCTAAGAAAAAAATACGGTAGTGGAATTTTAGCTAAGTGGTTTATAAAAGATTTAGTTAAATTAAATAAAGAAAAGGTAGTAGTAGATAGTATAAGGAATGTAGAAGAAATAAAAGAGTTTAAAAAAAAATTTAAAAACAAATTTTATCTTATTTATGTAACAGCTTCTTTAAAGCGCAGGTTTAGATTTATGCTAAAACGCAGGCGGGAAGGAGATCCCGTTAGTTATAAGGAGTTTTTAAAAATAGAAAAAATGGAAAATTCAAAAATCTCATACCATCAACAGATAAATAAATGTAAGAAATTGAGAGATTTTTTGATTAATAATAACTCTACATTAAAAAACCTTCATAAAAAAATAGATATAATACTTAAAAAAATATGTCCAAAATAAAAAGACCTGATTGGGATGAGTATTTTTTAAAGTTAGCTTTTCTTGTAGCAGAAAGATCTACTTGTATAAGACACCATGTAGGTGCTGTGATCGTTAGAGACAGAAGAATTTTATCTACAGGTTATAATGGAGCTCCTTCAGGTTGTAAAGATTGTCTTCAACTTGGTTGTTTAAGAAATGAATTAAAAATTCCCTCTGGTGAGAGACATGAGGTATGTAGAGCAGTTCATGCTGAACAAAATGCAATTATACAAGCCGCTATACATGGTGTTGATATAACTTCCGCTACAATGTATTGTACTCACTCTCCTTGTATAATTTGTGCTAAAATGATAGTAAATGCCAAGATTAAAAAATTTGTAACTGCTGGAGATTATGTAGATGAGAGTTTTAAAAATTTATTTAAAGAAGCAAATATAGAATTTTTAAAATTAAGCCTTCCAGACCTCAATATTTCACTTTTAATTTAAAAATCTAATCATCCCATTCTAAGACTGGGTAGTTGTTTTTATAAACAACTTTAGTTTTATAAATGGGTTTTACAATTTCATCTGGTTTAAACCAAAGTTTTATTTCTCTTTCAGCAGATTCTTCCGAATCAGAGCAATGAATTACATTTTCAATAATTCCTTTTTTATTTATTCTACCATAAGCTCCTCTTATTGTTGTAGGATCTGCTTCAAGAGGATTAGTTGCACCAGCTATTTTTCTTACTCTTTCTATAGCATCTTCTCCTTCATATACAAACACTAATATTCGTTCATATTCAGGGCCATAGATTTTCCCTGAAAAATACTCATATAAATCATTAAAAAAAGGTTTATCTACAAGATGAGCATAATGTTTTTCTGCTAATTCCCTTGATACTTTTACTACTTTAGCTCCTATTATTCTCAACTTAGCTTCTGATAAACGAGTTAAGATGTTACCTGTGAGTGATTTTACTAAAGCATCTGGTTTTATTATTACTAAAGTATATTGGTGTTTTTTGTTTTCCATAGTTTTTTACCTTATAGTCTTTTAGGATTTTTTGTTTTTAAAGAGTAATAATAATAACTAAAAAATTTTTATTTTTCAACTATTGACAAAATTTTTTTATTTTTATATAAATTTCACAGGATCAAAACTTGCCAATAGGATTTGATAATGAGAGTTTTCAGTTCTATCCTTTGTGCTATCAATGTTGGTAGAATAATTAATAATTTTATTTTCTTGTTAAAAAAAATATAAAATCATTAAGAAGAGAAATCTATACAACTCTTTATGTAGAAACTTATCATGATTTCTTACTAAAAAGGAGGTTAAATAAAATATGACTTTACAACAAGTAACTTTTGATATTTCTTCTTTAGCTAAGATGAAAGTTCAAGAATTAGCGAAGCTTGCAAAAGAGCTTAAGATAGAAAACATAGAAGGTTTAAAAAAGCAACAACTTATTTCTAAAATTATAGAAGTACAATCTCAAACAAATGGGCTTATGTATAATGAAGGTGTACTTGAGATTCTTCCTGATGGATTTGGATTTCTAAGATCTCAGAATTTTAATTATCTTCAAAGTAACGAGGATATTTATATATCTCCTTCACAAATTAAAAAATTTGGTTTGAGGAAAGGAGATACTGTAGGAGGATATGTAAGACCTCCAAAAAACGATGAGAAGTACTATGCTTTACTTCAGATTAAAACTGTCAATGGAGTAGATCCGGAGAAAATTAGAAATAGACCATTATTTGACAACTTGACTCCTTTATATCCACAGGAGCAAATAAAACTTGAAACAGACAGATATGAAATTTCTACTAGGGTAATAGATCTTCTAACTCCGTTAGGTAAAGGTCAAAGAGCATTAATCAATGCAGCTCCAAGAACAGGTAAAACTGTACTTTTGCAGAAAATTGCAAATGCTATTACTAAGAATTATCCTGATATAAAATTAATTGCGCTTTTAATAGATGAACGTCCAGAAGAAGTTACAGATATGATGAGATCTGTAAAATGTGAAGTTATCTCTTCAACATTTGATGAACCTGCTGAAAGACATGTGCAAGTTGCAGAGATGGTATTAGAAAAAGCTAAAAGATTGGTAGAACATGGTCATGATGTAGTAATCCTTTTAGACTCTATTACACGATTAGCAAGAGCATACAATACTGTTACACCTTCAAGTGGAAGAGTTTTATCTGGAGGTTTAGATGCTACAGCTTTACAAAGGCCTAAAAGGTTTTTTGGTTCTGCAAGAAAAGTAGAAGAAGGTGGCTCTTTAACAATAATTGCAACTGCTTTAGTAGAAACTGGTTCTAGGATGGATGATGTTATTTTTGAAGAATTTAAGGGAACAGGTAACATGGAAATTTATTTAGATAGAAGACTTGCTGATAGACGTGTTTTCCCTGCCATAGATATTACTCGTTCTGGTACAAGAAAAGAAGAACTTTTGATTCCAGAAAAAGATCTTAAGAAAATCTGGATATTAAGAAAAATCTTAATGCAGATGTCTCCTATTGAAGCAATGGAGAAATTGATTGAAGTATTAAAGAAAACAAAATCAAATGCTGATTTTCTAAAGTCATTAGGTGATAAAGTAGAAGAGATAGATATGGAATCCCTGCTTTAAACTTCCTTTAGCCTTCCTTATTTTATTATGGAGTATACAACCAAAAGTAGAAGTTTATATTTTTCTTTTATAGATGGTATTTTTGCTTCTGTTATGACTGGACTTACTACAAACTATGTGCTTCCTTTTGGAGTTTTTTTAGGTGCTAAAAACTTTCAAATAGGATTACTAAATGCTTTACCACAACTTTTAGGATCGATTGTCCAGTTAAAAACCGCGGATATTGTAGAAAAAATAAAAAGTAGACTAAGAATAGTTACTTTATTCGTATATCTTCACGGTGTTAGCTTTTTTTTAGTTTTATTTCTCTACTTCGTTCCAGATAAAGTTAGTTGGTATATATTTGTAATTACTTTATCTACAGCTTTAACCTCAGTTGCAGGTCCTGCCTGGTGGTCTTTAATGAGTGATACCGTTGATAAAGAAAAATATGGTGAATATTTTGCTTGGCGTGGTAAAGTTTTGGGGATTATAAGTTTAATCTTTAGTTTTATTGCAGGTTTTTTTCTTAGCATTATAAAAGATAAATTTTTTGGTTTTATAATTTTATTTACTTTTAGTGGTTTAATGAGGATAATATCTGGATATTTCATAAGTAAAATGGAAGATATTCCTTTAAAAGTGCTAGAGAAAAATAAATTTAGTTACATACAATTTATAAGTAGATTTAAAGAAAGTAATTTTGTAAAATATGTAATATTTGTATCTTTATTCAACTTTGCAGTAGGGATTGCGTCTCCTTTTTTTAGTGTTTATATGTTAAAAGAACTAAATATGAATTATTATGAATATACCTTTGTAACTTTGTCTTCATCGGTTACAACTTTACTTTTTTTGCCATTTTGGGGAAAGATGGCAGATAACATTGGGAATGTTAAAGTTATAAAAATTACTGGACTTTTGATATGTTTTGTTCCAATCTTGTGGATATTTTCTAAAAATATTTTTTATTTAATATTAATTAATGCTATTGCAGGTTATGTATGGGCTGGTTTTAACCTTGCTACTGTAAATTTTATATTTGATGCAGCTACTGAGGAGGTAAGAACAAGATGTGTTGGATATTTTAGTTTCACAAATGGAATTTTTATTTTTTTAGGAAATTTAATTTCTGGATGGTTAGCTAATAATTTACCTGCATTAATAAGATGTTCTAAATTACTTACTTTATTTGTTTTATCAGGGATTTTAAGGTTTACTTTTTTGTTGATATTTAAAAATAAATTTTATGAAGTTAAGGTAGTTGAATATGTAGATACCAGACAGCTTCTTTTTACTGTGCTTGGAATAAAACCAGTATTTGAATTCAGTAGAGAAATTTTTTATCCAATATATAAGAGGTTAAATAAAAATATTTTAAAATAAAAAGTTTTATATGATTAAATATAAAAAAATTGTAATAAAAATAGGTTCACATCTAATTATAGCTAAAGGCAAAAAAATTTTTTCATCTTTGGCTTCTCAAGTAAAAAAAATAAAAGATGAAGGTTCTCAAGTGATAATTGTTTCATCTGGAGCTATAGCTACAGGCGTTCAACAATATAATTTGCCTTCTAAACCAAAAAGTATAATAGAAAAACAGGCATATGCAGCTATTGGGCAGCCTTTGTTGATGGATAGGTATATTTCTGCTTTTAGAAAGTACAATATAAAAGTAGCGCAACTTCTTTTAACTAGGGAAGACTTTGAGGTAAGGGAAAGATACTTAAATTTAAGAAATACTTTAAATTATCTTCTTAAAATAAACGTAGTTCCTATAATTAATGAAAATGATACAATAGCTACGGATGAGATAAAATTAGGTGACAATGATAACCTATCAGCCATAGTAGCAAGTAAGATTGATGCAGATATATTGATTTTACTTACAGATGTAGATGGTGTATATGAGAGAAACCCTAAAGTTTATCCTGATAGTAAAATTGTATACGAAGTCAAAGATATTGATGAATTAGTTTCTAAATGTGAAATATCATCTTCGTCTGGGTTTTTTTGTGGAACGGGAGGAATGAAGACTAAATTTGAGGCTGCTAAAATTTGTAGTTTTGCAGGGATAGAGGTAGTTATAGCTAATGGATTAAAAGAAAATGTTGTTTTAGATATACTGAAAGGTAAAAAAGTTGGGACTCGTATATATCCAAAAAATAAAAAAATTACTTCTAAAGAAAAATGGATAGCATTCAAAAAATCACAGGGTAAAATTTTTATAGATAAAGGTGCTGAATTAGCAGTTACTAAAGAGAATAAAAGTTTATTACCTGTTGGAATAAAGAAGATTGAAGGTGTGTTTAAAAAAGGAGATGTTGTGTCAATATTTTCTGAAGAGGGAAAAGAAATTGCTAAAGGAATAGTAAATTTTGATTCAGAAGAAGTTGAAAAAATAATGGGTAAAAAAACAGAAGAAATTAAGAAGTTAATTTCTGAGTTTGGTAATAAAGAAGTAATCCATGTTGATAATCTTGTAGTTTTATGATAATTACTTTATATGGAGATAGGAATAATAGGACTTCCTAATGTAGGCAAATCTACGGTTTTTTCTTTACTTACCAGAATTTCTGTAGGTATTGATAAGTTTCCATTTACTACCATAGACCCTAATGTAGGTGTAGTGGAAGTAGCTGATGAACGATTAGATTTTTTAGCTGAGGTTTTAAAACCCAAAAAAAAGACATATGCATTCATAAAGTTTGTAGATATAGCTGGGTTAATAAAAGGAGCTTCAAAAGGAGAAGGTTTAGGAAATAGATTTTTATCTAATATAAGATCTGTAGATGGAATTGTACATGTATTAAGGATCTTTAGTGATTCTACTGTTGCATCTTCAATAAATAAAATAGATCCTATAGAAGAGATAAAAATTATTAATTCTGAACTTCTTCTGTCAGATATTCAAATTTTAGAATCATATTTAGAAAAAATTCTTCCTAAGGCTAACTCTGGAGATAAGAGGTCTAAACAAAATTTAGAGATAGTTAAAAAAATAGAAGAAAAAATAAATTTTTCTATAAATTTAAAAGAAATTAAAAATTTTATTTTTGAGAATTTAAAAGATGTAGATAAAGAACTTTTTTATTTAATTAATACATTATTATGTGTTAAAGATGTGATTTATCTTTTAAATTATGATGAAATGATAGAAAGAAATCATCTTCTTGAGACTAAGCAAAAAGTGGAAGAATTCACAGGTAGTAAAGTTTTGCTACTAAATGCTAAGTTTGAAATGAATCTTTTAGAATTTCCCATAGAAGAACAAAAAAAATTGAGAGAAGAATATAAAATTCCAGATGATGAAATTAAAAATTTTATAAAAGAATCTGTTGGGGTTTTAAATTTAGTTACATTTTATACAATAGTTGGAGAAGAATTTCGGAGTTGGTTTATAAAGAAAAATTCTACGGTATTAGATGCGGCAGGTAAAATTCATACAGATATGAAAGAGGGTTTTATCAATGCAGAGGTAGTAAATTTTAATGATTTTAAAGAGTGCCCCGACTTTAAAGTTTTACATAAAAATGGCCTAATAAAAATTGTAGGTAAGGATTATGTAGTAAAAGATGGTGATATTATTAAGATAAATTTTAGAAAAACTTGATTAGAATTAAATATTTTTATAAAATAAAAAGAAATTTTATCTTCATAAGAGGTAAGATATGAATATAAATGCTTTAGTATTTATGATGATTAGTTGGATTTTAGTGATAGGACTTTTGATTTTTTGTTTTTTAAAAATTTTAAATAAAAATATATGGACAAAGAAAAAAGATTACAATTAGGATTGTTAAAAATAGGTGAATTAGCAGAAAAAGCTGGTGTACCTGTTTCTACGATTAAGTATTATACCGATTTAGAGCTTCTAAGGGTACAAGATTATATGGCGGGTGGGTTTAGGTTATATAATGAGAAAGAATCTCTTTTGAGATTAAAAAGGATTAAAGAAATGTTAGATATGGGATATTCAATAAAAGAAATAAAGGAAAACATTGAAAAAATAACAGTGTTTAAAGTTTTAGTTATAGATGATGAACAAGAAGTTCATGAATTTGTATATGATGTTTTGGAAATGGTTCCTAATATAGAAGTAAAATCTGCTTATGATGGTTTTTCAGCTGGAATAATTATAAGTGAATATTTACCTGATTTAATAATACTTGATTTATTATTACCTGGAGTAGACGGTTTTAAAGTATGTAGTAACATTAAGAATAATCCTAAGCTGAAACATATAAAAATTTTAGCAATTACAGGATATGATTCTAAAGAATATAAAGAAAAAATTCTTAATGCAGGTGCTGATGATTATCTACCAAAGCCTATGGAGTTGAATTTGTTTAGGGAAAAAGTCAATAAATTACTTGATTTGAAATAAATACCATGAAATATGATGCAGTGTTAATGTTAGAAACAGGAGTTTATTTTAGAGGGAAATATTTTGGCTATATATCCGAAACTTCTGGGGAGGTGATATTTAATACTGGACTTATAGGATATGAGGAAATACTTACAGATCCTTCTTATAAGGGTCAGATAGTAGTTATGACTTATCCTCATATTGGTAATTATGGTATTACCCAATATGATTTTGAGTCTAAAAGACCACAAGTGGAAGGATTTGTGGTAAATGAATTTTCGAGTATAACTTCTAATTGGCAGGCTAAATATAGTATAGAAACTATCTTTAAGAAATATAAAATAGTAGGAATTTCTAATGTAGATACACGCGCTTTGACTAAATATATAAGAGAGAAAGGGTCAATGCGTGGCATAATTTCTTCTATTAATGTTGATTTTAATAAGTTATTTGAAAAAGTAAAAAAAGTTCCTTCTATTATAGGTAGAGATATTGTAAAAGAAGTTTCATGTAATGATGTATATTATCCTTTTTCTATTGATCATCAAAGAAATAATGAAGTTTCGGCATATGCTTTAGGTAATAATGTATTCATAGATACAAATACTGTTCCACCAAAATATAAAGTAGTAGTGGTTGATTGTGGATGTAAGTTTAATATATTGCGTTTACTTAGAAAATATGGTTGTGATTTAATTGTAGTTCCTGCAGATACTTCTTTTGAAAAGATACTAAGTTACTCGCCAGATGGAATATTTTTATCTAATGGGCCAGGAGATCCTGAGGGTGTACCATATGTTTTTAAGACAGTTGAAAAAATTGTATCTTATAGTATTTCAACTAATACTTATTTACCTATTTTTGGTATATGTTTAGGACATCAGATGATAGCTTTAGCTTTAGGAGGAGAGACATATAAGTTGAAATTTGGACATCATAGTATAAACCATCCTGTAAAGAACTTAGTTACTCAGAAAATAGAAATTACCTCTCAAAATCACAACTTTGCAGTTAAGATGGAGGAAGTAGAAGGGAAGTTATATGTGAAAGGAAATAGAGACATCTTGATTACTCATATAAATTTAAATGATTTATCTTGTGAAGGTTTAAGACATAAGGAGCTACCAATATTTGCAGTTCAGTACCATCCAGAATCTGCACCTGGGCCTAATGATTCAAGATATTTGTTTGAAGAATTTGTAAAAATGATGGAAAATAAATTTAGGTTAATAAAAATATAGATTTCTCGTTTATGCCTAAAAGAAAAGATATTAAAAAAATTTTAATAATTGGTTCTGGTCCAATAGTTATAGGGCAGGCTTGTGAATTTGATTACTCAGGTACTCAGGCCATAAAAGCGTTAAAAAAGGAAGGCTATAAGGTTGTACTTGTAAATTCTAACCCTGCCACAATAATGACTGATCCAGAATTTGCAGATGCTACTTATGTAGAACCTCTTATACCAGAAGTTTTAGAAAAAATTATAGAAAAAGAACGTCCAGATGCGATTTTACCCACCTTAGGAGGGCAAACGGGATTAAATTTATCTGTCAAACTTTATGAATATGGTATTTTGAATAAGTATAATGTTGAACTTATTGGAGCAAAAGTAGAAGCGATTAGAAAAGGAGAAGATAGAAAATTGTTTAAAGAAACAATGATGAAGGAGGGGCTTGATTTGCCAAGAAGTGGTTTTGCGTATACACTTTCAGAAGCTGAAAAAATTGCTAAAGAGATAGGCTTTCCTTTAATTATTCGTCCTTCGTTTACATTAGGTGGAACAGGTTCAAAAATTGTTTTTAATGAAGATGAATTTATAGATGCTGCAAAAAATGCGCTTCAGTCTTCAATGATTTCTGAGATTTTGATAGAGGAATATCTTAACGGTTGGAAAGAGTATGAACTTGAAGTAATGAGAGATTGTAAAGATAATTGTGTGATAGTATGTAGTATAGAAAATTTTGATCCTATGGGCGTTCATACTGGTGACTCTATTACAGTAGCTCCTGCTCAAACACTTACTGATAAAGAGTATCAAAGAATGAGAGATATGGCATTTAAATGCATAAGAGCAGTAGGAGTAGAAACTGGTGGTTCAAATATACAGTTTGCAGTTGATCCAAAAACAGGAAGAATAGTGATAATAGAAATGAACCCTAGAGTATCTCGCTCTTCAGCATTGGCTTCTAAAGCAACTGGCTTTCCAATAGCAAAAATAGCAGCACTTCTTGCGGTAGGGTATACTTTGGATGAAATACCTAACGACATTACTAAAAAAACTCCAGCTTGTTTTGAACCTACTATTGATTATGTAGTAGTAAAGATTCCCAAATTTGCATTTGAGAAGTTTAAGCCGGTAATGAGAAATGGTGAAATTGTAGATTCTTCATATCAGATTTTAGGTTCTCAGATGAAATCTATAGGAGAGGTGATGGCAATAGGTAGGACATTTAAAGAGGCACTACAGAAGGCAATTCGTGGATTAGAAATAAATAGATTTGGTTTAGGTAGTGATTTAATTTCGGAAGAAAAAATGATTGAAGAAATGAAATTTTTATCAGAAGAGTCTCCTAAAAAACAGAAGTTTATGGAAATGTTAAGATATAAATTGATTTATCCTAACTGTGACAGAATTTTTAATATAAGAATTGCTTTGAAGTTAGGAATGAGTGTAGATGAAATAAGCGAACTTAGTAAGATAGATAGATGGTTTATAAATCAGATGAAAGAGATAGTGGATATGGAAGAAAATATCAGAAAATTTTCAGCTAATAAAAAAACTACAAAGCAAGATTTAATTCAGCTTATAAAAGAAGCAAAAAGTTATGGATTTTCTGACAAACAACTTGCATTTTTACTTAAAAAGGATGAAGAAGAGATAATTAAACTTAGAACAAAAGAAGGAATTTTACCTAATTATAAAGTAGTAGATACTTGTGCTGCAGAATTTGAAGCATATACTCCATATTTTTACTCCACGTATAATGGTTTAGATAGTGTGGGTTTTGTAGGTGGTAATGAAGAGGATGTGGATATAGTTTCTTTAACCAATGAGAGTGTCAATTTCTTTAAGAATAAAAAAGGTAAGGTTATAGTTTTAGGATCAGGCCCTAACCGAATAGGTCAAGGAATTGAGTTTGATTATTGCTGTGTACATGCAGTAATGGCTATTAAAGAAGAAAATTTAGAAGCAATAATGGTTAACTGTAATCCAGAAACAGTTTCTACTGATTATGATATTTCTGATAAACTTTATTTTGAATCCGTAACTTTTGAGGATGTACTTAATGTTTATAAAACAGAAGAATTGATTTCAAAAAAAACAAAAGTACCTCTTTTGGGAGTAATTTTACAGTTTGGAGGTCAAACTCCACTTAATATTTCTTTAAAACTAAAATCTTATGGAGCAAAAGTTTTAGGAACTCAACCAGAAAATATAGCTTTAGCTGAAGATAGAGAGTTATTTGCAAGAGTATTAACTAAACTTAAACTTCCTTATCCTTCGCATGGATATGCAAAAAGTTACAAAGAAGCGCTTAATATTGTAAAAAAGATAGGTTATCCTGTAATAGTAAGACCCTCTTATGTATTAGGTGGAAGAGCAATGGAAATAATCTATGATGAAAATACTTTTAAAGACTATGTTTATAAATTATTTGAACATGAAGCTTCTATGGGACCTTCTAGTGTTGTAATTATAGATAGATTTTTAGAAGATGCAATAGAATTAGACGTAGATGCTATATGTGATGGGAAAGATGTTTTTGTAGCAGGAATTATGGAACATATAGAAGCTGCAGGAATTCATTCTGGTGATAGTGCTTGTGTAATTCCTCCAATTTCTCTAAATAAAGATCAAATAAAAACAATTTTTAAATATGTCGATTTATTAGCAAATGAGCTCAAAGTTAAGGGATTGATGAATCTTCAGTTAGCGATTAAAGATGGTACTATATATGTGTTAGAAGTAAATCCAAGGGCATCAAGAACAGTTCCTTATGTATCAAAAACTATAGGTTTACCTATTGCAAAAATTGCAACAAAAGTTATGTTAGGATATAAACTAAGAGATCTTCTTAATAAGTATAATTTTGATCAGGAAAAAGTTTTCAATTTAGGTTATTACACAGTAAAAGAAGTTGTTTTACCTTTTCAGAAGTTTTCTAATGTAGATATAGTTTTGTCGCCTGAAATGCGTTCTACAGGAGAAGTTATGGGAATTGATAAAAATTTTCCTCTTTCATACGCAAAATCTCAATTTGCTGCTGGTAGTGAAATTCCTATGGGTGGTAAAGTCCTTTTAAGTGTAGATAACAAAAACAAAGCAAAAATTTTAGATATAGCGAAACAGTTTAAAGAACTAGGATTTGAATTAATTGCTACTTCTGGGACAGCGGAGTTTCTTATAAAGAATGGTATAGAGTGTAAGAAGATAAATAAAATTTCAGAGGGGCGTCCTAATGTGGTAGATCTTATTTCCAATAAAGAAGTAATGTTAGTAATAAACACTCCTACAGGAAAAGGAAAGTCTTTTTCAGATGGTTTTTATATTAGAAGAACAGCTATTGTAAATAACATTCCTATAATTACTACTATAGAAGCAGCAAGATGTGTAGTTAATTCAATTAAAGAATTAAAAAATAATTATAATATCTTCCTTAATAAACCTAACTTTGAAGTTCGTTCTTTACAAAGTTGGTATAAGATGCAAGTTTAGTTTATGTTTGTTAAATTTTTTAATAAACAGAAAAATTTTTTAGAATTATTACTCAGACAGGCAGAAAAAGTTTCAGAAGCATCGACTTATCTTTTGAGTTTCTTATCCGAAATTTCTGAGAATAATAAACAAAAAATTTTAGAAGTAGAAAAAGAAGCAGATAATCTAAGAAAAATGTTAGTAGATGATATCAATAGAGCATTTATAACACCATTTGACAGAGAAGATATATATGCTCTTTCTAGAGCGGTTGATGATGTAGTAGATTACTTAAAAACAACAGTAGAGGAGATATTAATTTTGAAAGTTGAACCTGATGATTATATGAAAAAAATGGTTGAGGCGATTAATAAAGGAGGATTAGATATTATAGAAGCATTAAAATTTATAAAATGTAAACCTGAGGAATGTAGGAAAAAAATAATTGCTGCCAAAAAGATAGAAAATTTAGTAGAACATCTTTACAGAGAAGCAATAGCAGAATTGTTTGAGTCAGATGATATTAAAAAAATTTTAAAAACAAGAGAAATTTATAGACACCTTTCTAATGCTGCTGATAGATTAGATGAAGCGGCTAACGTTATAAGTGATATCGTTGTAAAAAGTAGTTAAATTTATGATAAAAGCAATAATATTTGATTTAGATAATACTTTGATGAATTTTATGAAAATGAAACAAGCAGCAGTTGAAGCTGCGGCTGATGCTATGATAGATGCTGGTATTAAGATGAAAAAACAAGAACTGATAGATAAAATTTATAGTGTTTATTGGAAAGAAGGAATTGAAGATCAACAAATTTTTGATAAAGTTTTATTACAAGAGTTTGGCTATATTGATTATAAAATTTTAGCCGCAGGAATTTTAGGTTATAGACGAGCAAAAGAAGCAAATTTATGTACATATCCTCATGTTCATTTGACACTTACAGAATTGATGAAACGAGGTATAAAAATGTGTGTAGTATCAGATGCTCCAAGGTTACCTGTATGGATGAGAATAATATCTTTAAATTTACAACATTATTTTGAATTTGTTTTGACCTTTGATGATACAAAAGAAAAAAAACCTTCACCAAAACCTTTCCTAATGGCTTTGGAGCGACTTGGGACACTTCCTCAAGAGACAATGATGGTTGGAGATTGGGCAGAGCGGGATATAGTAGGAGCTAAACAACTAAACATTATCACAGTTTTTGCTAGATATGGTGATGAATTTAATACTCAAAATTCTGGTGCCGATTATGAAATAGATGATATAATTCAAATATTAGAAATAGTTGATTCCTTTAAGGAAAAAAATCAGTTATTATTATTTAGTGACAAAAATAAATAATTTTTTAATGCCTACTCTTTTTTTAAATAAATTCATAAAAATAGCATTTTTTCTTTTCTTTTTTGTTGTTTTTCTTTTCTCTTCAACACTAAAGGTTTATTTTTTAGATGTAAAGGAAGGAGATGCCATATTTATAATTACACCTTCTAGTAGAACTGTACTTATTGATGCTGGACACGATCATTTTAGAAGTGGAGAGTATATTTATGATTTTATAGTTAGCAAAAATTTTGATAAAATAGATTTTTTAATAATTTCTCATCCGCATAGAGACCATATTGGAGGAGTTAATTATTTGCTTTTTAATACTAAAATAGTAAATTTTTATGATCCAGAGATTTTTACCAAATCAAAAATTTATTATAAAATGTTAGATACGGTTAAGACAGTTAAAAAAGTCAATTATTTTGTTATAAAAGAGGGTGATAATATAAATATAGATAGTAATTTAGAAACTTTAATTTTAAATCCTCCTAAGGGTTATTATTATAGTTCAATAAATGATAATAGTGTTGTTATGAAAATCACCTATAAGAAAATTTCTTTCTTGTTTACAGGAGATATTGAAGAGAAAGCCGAAAAAGATATTATTAGTAGATATAATCGCAAAATACTAAAATCCGATGTTTTAAAAGTCCCACATCATGGTTCAAGGTCCTCCTCTACAAAAGAGTTTATAAAAGCAGTATCTCCTAAAATTGCTGTGATTTCTTGTGGGATTAATAACAGATATGGTCATCCTCATTTAGAAGTTTTAGAGAGATATAAAAAGTATAATATAAAGATATTAAGAACTGATTTAGATGGTATTATAGAGATAATAACCGATGGAGAAACTTTAAAGATAAACACTTATAAAAAAAGATGAAAAAAGTAGCTGTTTTAATGTCCGGTGGAGTTGATTCTTCAGTTGCTGCGTATATTTTGAGCAAAAATTTTGATATAGTAGGAATAACTTTGAAACTCTGGAATTGTGGACAGAAAGATATAGATTCTTCTAAACAATTATGTTGTTCTTCAAAAGATATTTATGATGCAAAAGCAGTATGTGTAGATTTAGGTATTAAACACTATGTGATTGATTTCTCTGATCAATTTAAAAAATATATTATAGATAAATTTTGTGATAAATATTTAAATGGTTTTACACCTAATCCTTGTGTATGGTGTAATGAAATAATAAAGTTTGGCGTACTTTTTGAAAAATTGAAAATAGAACTTGGAGTGGATTATATAGCTAGTGGTCACTATGCAAGAATAGTTAGAAGTAATGATATGTTTTATATAGCAAAAGCTAAAGATGAAAGCAAAGATCAGTCATATTTTTTAAGTAGAGTGAATCCCAAAATTTTACCTTATATTATTTTTCCTTTAGGTGATTTGTTAAAATCCGAGGTAAGAAAGATAGCAAAAGAGATTAACTTAAAAGTTGCAGAAAAAAAAGAAAGTTTTGATTTATGTTTTGTTTTAGATAACTATAGAAGTATTATAAGAACTAAAAACTGCACACTTCAGAGGGGAAAAATTCTTGATTATAAAACAAAAAAATTTTTAGGTTATCATAATGGTTATTTTAACTATACTATTGGCCAAAGAAAAGGATTGATGTTGAAAGGTGCCGGGATGAGGTATTATGTAGTAGATATTGATTCTAAAAATAACATAGTATATGTAGGGAGCGAAGATATTTTATATAAAAATTCTTTAGTAGCAGAAAATTGTGTATTCTATGAAAATATAGAAGAACTTAAAAATAAAAATTTATATGGAAAAATAAGATATAAATCTAACTTGGCAAAGTGTTTTTTAGAAAAAATTGAAGATGACAGGGTAGTTGTAGTTTTTGAAGAACCGCAAAGAGCTATTACAAAAGGGCAGTATCTTGTAATATACGATATCTATGGAAGAGTTTTATTGAATGGAGAAATAGTAAACTTTTAAAATAATAGTTGATTTATTATAAAATAATAGTTGATTTATTATAATGTATTTTATATAAATAAATTTATGAAAAAAATTATAATTTTTTTAGTTTTTTCTTCAAATATACTTTTTGCACAATTAAATTTTTTTAATTTATACAAACCTTATCAATCTTCAATATGTAGTTTGCCTAATATATATGGATTACAACTTCAGATGAATTATATTGTAGTAGATATTAATACTGCTGAGTTTCAGATTCCTGTTGATTTATACTGGGGAATTTATGATAATTTAGAAGTAGGTGTTCAAATAATTGGTATAAGTAGAAGTACAAGCGATGTGATAGATAAAGGTTTAGGTGACATTTTAATAGGTGCAAAATATAATTTTTTAGAAGAAGATAAAGAAAGGCTTTCAACTACTCCGACTATTTCCACTGAGTTAGGAATAAGTTTACCTACAGGAGATTATAAGAAGATGTTAGGTAGTGGTGGTTTGGGAGGAATTTTAATGTGGCTTTTTGAAAAACAAATAGTAATGCGTTCTGGTTATTATTTTAATTTTATTTTTAATTTAGGTTTTAAATATAATACAAAAAATCCAGACAATTATAGAGTAGGTGAGAGTTTTTTTTATACTTTTGGAAGTTATTTTGGAGTAAATGAAAATTTAGATTTTTCCTTTGGTGTAAAAGGAAATAATAAATTTTGTGATGAAAAAGACAAAGTTAAAATTTTAGATACTGAAAGTTATAAATCATATATTTATTGTGGATTAACTTATAATATAGATATTTATAGAAAATTTTTTGGTTCAATTTTGTTTGGTATTACAGAGGATTCAGAGAATCTTATATTTAATATTGGAATGATGTATTAGAGGAGTTAATTTATGGCTCAAAAAACTTTTGTTTTAGATACAAATGTTTTACTTCATGATCCGGATGCTATGTTTGTGTTTGCTGATAATAAAGTTGTGATTCCTATGACTGTTATAGAAGAATTGGATATGTTAAAAAGACATAATGATGAGTTAGGGAGAAATTCGAGGTTAATTTCGCGCAAGTTAGATTTTTTAAGAAGCAAAGGGAACTTAATTGAAGGTGTTAAGCTTGATAATGGAGGAATAATAAAAATAGAACTTGATTGGGATAAGGAGTTACCACCATATTTTATAGAAGATAAAGCTGATCATAGAATATTAGCTGTTGCTTTAAAATTAAAAAAAGAAGGTGAAAAGGTAATATTTATAACGAAAGATATAAATTTAAGAATAAAGGCAGAAGCATTAGGAATCGTTACTCAAGACTATGAAAAAGCAAAAGTTCATCCGGATACTGTCTATACTGGCTTTAGAGAAATAGAAACCTCTCAAGAAGTAATAGATAGAATTTTCTCTTTAGGAAGAATTCCTTTATCAGATCTTAAAAAACAAATTAATTCAGATCTTTCTAATGTATATTTAAATGAATTTTTAATTTTAAAATATGGTAAATCTCACAGTTTGTTGTTAAGAATTAAAAAAAATAATAAGACTAACACATATGAAGCAGAAGTTGTTTCCTCTAAGGAAGTTAATGTGTGGGGGCTTAAACCTCTAAATGTTCAGCAAAGGTTTGCAATAGAGTTATTATTAGATGATAGTTTAAATTTAGTTTCTCTTATAGGTGTAGCTGGAGCAGGAAAGACACTTTTATCTTTAGCTTGTGGTTTGCATAAAGTTATAGAAGAAAAACTTTATAGACGTTTGTTAATTAGTAGACCTGTTGTTCCAATGGGTAGAGATATAGGATATTTACCTGGGAGTAAAGAGGAGAAACTTTCAAGTTGGATGGGTGCTATATATGATAATTTGGATTTTTTAATAGGAAAAATTTATAAATACGATTCTGAAAAATTACAGTCCACTATAAATTATTTTTTTGATTCCGGGCTTATAGAAGTGGAAGCATTAACCTATTTAAGAGGACGAAGTTTACCAAATCAGTTTTTTATAATAGATGATGCTCAAAATTTGACTCCTCATGAAATAAAAACTATAATTTCTCGTGCAGGAGAAAATACAAAGATAGTTTTAACTGGTGATCCTTTTCAGATTGACAATCCATATCTTGATGCTTCTTCTAATGGTCTTATTTACCTGGTGGATAGGTTTAAAGGGCAGGAGCTTTTTGGACATATCACATTTACAAAAACAGAAAGGAGCCAATTGGCAGCTTTGGCTGCTGAATTACTGTGAATTTATGGAGAAATATGTTGATTTACATATTCATACTATTTATTCAGATAGTAATTTATCACCTAAAGAATTAATAGAGTACGCAAAAAAATTAAATCTTTCTGCTGTAGGTATTACTGATCATGATACTACTGATGGTATAGAAGAAGCCATAAAAGAAGCAAATAAGTATGGGATTGAAGTAGTTCCTGGAATAGAAATTTCTGCTATTTTTAATGGGTCTTCTGAGAATGAAGTTCATATATTAGGATATTATATTGATTGGCAAGATGAAGAGCTTCAAGAGAAATTAAAATTATTTCGCAAAGCAAGAATAGAGAGAGCTTATAAAATACTAGAAAAGTTAAAATTAGTTGGAATAAACATAGATGTTGAAAAGATAATTACTAAAAACAATAATAGTAGCATAGGAAGATTACATTTTGCTAGGTTATTGGTGGAGCAAAAAAGAGTAAATTCCATAAAGGAAGCATTTGATCTTTATCTTGGATATGGTAGATGTGCTTATGTACCTAAATTTATGTTTAGTGTTGAAGAGGCAATATCTATGATATTGAAAGCAAAAGGTATTCCTGTGTTAGCGCATCCTTATATTAGTATTTATAATGACAATGAATCTTTTAAAAAATTAATTAAACAAGGCATAAAAGGTATAGAAGTTTTTCATTCTAACCATCACAAAAATGTTGAAGAAGAGTTAATGCTTATAGCTGAAAAGTATGGGTTGTTAATAACTGGTGGTAGTGATTGTCATGGAAAATTGGATAATTTAGAGGTTCTTTTAGGAAGTATAAAAGTTCCCTATGTATATTTGGAAAATTTAAAGAAATACAAAGAAAGATGTTGTAGTTAGTTTGATCTTCTGATATATATTGAATTTTTTTATTTATTTTTATAAAAAAATAAAATATGAATAAATTTTCTGATAGAGCACAAAAAGTTATACTTATAGCCCAAGAAGAAGCAAAACGTTTAAATCATGACTATGTGGGTACTGAGCATCTTTTGTTGGGTTTAGTTTCTATAGGAGAAGGTTTAGCTGTTCAGATTTTGATTAACTTAGGAGTAGATTTAAGAAAGATAAGAAGTGAAATAGAAAAGATAGTTCAACCTGATGATAATGTAATGGTTTTAGGAGAAATACCATTTTCGCCTAGAGCTAAGAAAGTTTTGGAATATGCAGTAGAAGAAGCCAATAGTATGGGGCATATATATGTAGGTACTGAGCATATATTATTAGGTTTGCTTAGGGAGAAAGATGGAGTTGCTGCTAGGGTATTGGAGTATTTAGGTGTTACTTATGAGGATGTCCAAAATGAAATTTTTTCTATATTAGGTGAACCCGATACTTCAGTTTCATTTTTGAAATCCCATCCAAGGACTCCAAAAATTAAAAAGCCGAAAACTCCAACTTTAGATGAATTTAGTAGAGATCTTACACAGCTTGCCAGAGAAGATCAGCTTGATCCTGTGATAGGAAGAGAAGATGAAATAGAAAGAGTAATTCAGATACTATCTCGTAGAACAAAAAATAATCCTGTTTTGATTGGAGATCCTGGAGTAGGAAAAACAGCTATTGTTGAAGGATTAGCTCAGAAAATTGCGAAAGGTGATGTCCCTGAAGTATTACAGAATAAAAGAGTTGTAAGTTTAGATTTAGGTGCAATAATTGCGGGTACTAAGTATCGTGGGGAGTTTGAACAGAGGTTAAAAAATATCTTAGAAGAAATTCGTAGAAGCAAAAATAGCATAATTTTATTTATAGATGAACTTCACACAGTGATTGGTGCTGGTGCTGCTGAAGGTGCTGTAGATGCTTCAAATATGCTAAAACCAGCATTAGCAAGAGGAGAACTTCAATGTATAGGTGCTACTACTATGAATGAATATAGAAAATATATAGAAAAAGATCCTGCTTTAGAGCGGAGATTTCAACCTGTGTTAGTTGAACCACCTACTGTAGAGGAAACGATTCAGATTTTAAAGGGTATAAAAGAAAAATACGAAAAACATCATAGGGTAAGATATACAGAAGAAGCTTTAATAACAGCAGCAGAGTTATCTGATAAGTACATATCCGAAAGATTTTTGCCAGATAAAGCAATAGATTTAATAGATGAAGCTGGAAGTAAAATAAGATTGAAGGTTACTCAATTACCAGAAGAGATAAAATTAAAAATGGAGGAATTGGAACAAGTTATAAAGTTAAAAGAAGAAGCTTCACAAGCTCAAAATTTTGAAGAGGCAGCGAAATATAGAACAAAAGAAATGATGCTTAAGAAACAAATTGAAGATATGAAGAAACAATGGAGACAGAAGAGAGAAGAATATATTCCAGAGGTAACAGCAGAAGATATTGCCCAAATTGTTTCTAAATGGACAGGTATTCCTGTAAGTAAACTAACTCAGCAAGAAACGCAAAAACTTATTGAGATGGAAAAAGAACTTCATAAAAGAATAATAGGACAAGATGAAGCAGTAAAGGCAGTAGCGAATGCTATAAGACGTTCAAGGACTGGTATAAGAGATTTAAGAAGACCCATTGGTAGTTTTTTATTTTTAGGTCCCACTGGTGTAGGGAAAACAGAACTTGCAAAAGCATTAGCAGAATTTTTGTTTGGTAATGAAGATGCGATAGTAAGGATAGATATGTCTGAGTATACTGAAAAATTTAATGTTTCTAGACTTATAGGAGCTCCTCCTGGATATGTTGGATATGAAGAAGGAGGAATTCTTACAGAAAAAATAAGAAGACGTCCTTATTCTGTGGTTTTATTAGATGAGATAGAAAAAGCTCATCCTGATGTGTTTAATATATTGTTACAGATAATGGATAATGGAGTATTGACTGATAGTTTAGGACATAGAGTTAGTTTTAAGAATGTCGTTTTAATAATGACATCTAACATAGGAGCGAAGCTTATCTATAAAGGTAAATCTATAGGATTTATTCAAAGTGACGATAAAGATAATGAATACAAAAATATTAAGGAATTATTAAGTGAGGAATTAAAAAAGACGTTTAATCCAGAATTTTTAAATCGTATAGATGAGATAGTCATATTTAAGCCATTAACTAAAGAGGAAATGGGAAAGATCTTAGATCTAATGGTAGACAGATTAAAAGAAAGATTAAAAAAGAAGAATATAGATTTAATTCTTACTGATAGTGCAAAACAGTTCTTACTTCAGAGAGGATTTGACGAATATTATGGAGCCAGACCACTTCAACGTGTACTGCAAAAGTATATAGAAGATGTTATAGCAGAAGAAATACTTTTAAAATATCCTACATATTCTACTACTGATAAAATGTTGAAGGTTTTTGCTTCTCTTGATCCTAGTAATGAAAAAATTAAATTAGAAGTAGGTGATATGGTGAGTGATATTAAAGAATTTACTTAAGTATTAAGTTCTTACCCCGCTAATTTGTATACTTACAACTTTTTTATCTGATTTTAAATTAGATTTGTTAGATAGATGAAAAAAATCAAAGTATTATTATATAGTTTATTATTTATTTTTGCTTTTCAAATACTAATAAATTTTTTTATTTTTTTATATAAACCAAAGTTAGAAAAAAGTTTTTTTCCAAATTCTAAAATTGGAAGTATTTTTTATATTTTCCCCAATATATTTCTTTTAAGAAATATTTATATTTCCTCAGAAGGCTACTCTATCCATATAAAACATACACTCTTTTATTTAAATATTTTTGAAGCTTTTAAAAAAAATTTTACAATTCACTCATTAAGAGCAAGAAATATACGGTTAGAAATTTCAGATATGAATAATCAGGAATTAAAGAGCTTAGATAAAGATTTTATTAAAGAGTATGTGTTTAAATTTTTATCTTTCTTCCCTACAAAGACATCTGTAAAAAATATAGTTGTTAAATATAAAAATTACACAATAATAATTGACAGAATATCAAGAATAACAAAAGAAAACTTAACTTCAATAGAAACAAGTGGAAAATGGAATAAGTACGTATTTAATTTTAATATAGATATTTCTGATAAAAATAACAACTGGTTGGTTAAAGGAACAATTTCTTTACCTGAGTTTAGCTTTGGTTTAAATACTATAGAAGTAAAAATTTTTGGAGATTTTGATTTTTCTCAGTCAAAGTCTTATTTACTAAATGTGATTAGGAATAATACTAAGTATATAACTGTGAAAGGTAACATAAAATTTTTGCCTTTTGAGCTTATAGGGTATATAAGTTCTGATATAATCAAGGGTAACATTGTATGTAAAAAAGACGGTTTTGATTTGAACATAAACTACGATGGAGTATTTGATATTAAATTACCAAAGTTTTTAAATGTTAATTTTAGTAATATACAAACCACTTTAATATTTTCTTTATCATCTCAAAAATATAAAATAAATTCAGAAATATCTCACCCTGATTTTTTTGTTAAATTAAATATGGAAAATAATAAAGGTTTTGGATATATTAGTGTTGCTTCTTTGAGAGAAAAAATTCCATTCAATATATTATATACTGATAAGAATTTATTTGTTTATAATAATTTTTCTAAATATCCATTAAATTTTAAAGTTAATTTTTCTCAACAGAATATATTTTCAATAAATGGTAAAATATTTGATTATTTGACTGATTTAAAATTTAAAAAAGAAGATAATTTGATAGAAATAAATGGAAGTTCTATAGGTGAGATGAATAGATTTAAACTTAAATTTTTCACTGATTTTTCTAGTAGTTCAATAAAATTTATATATGATAATCCTATAAAAAATTCTCATTTTGTTTTTGATTCGTTTTTAAAAGAAGATAGCTTAAATTTTATACTACAATCTAAGAAATTGAAAGTCCCATACTTTAATGAAGTAGATTTTTCTGCTAATGGAGAGATTAGAAGGATAAGAAAAGAAAAAGATAAAGTGTATAGTCTAATAAATATGTCAGTGAGTAATTTATGTTGTAATAATTATAAAATAGCAGATGTATTATCAGTTATTGGTAGATTTGACAAAAAGGATATTAGTTTATCTTTTGGTGATAAATATTTGGTAGGAAATTTATCATATGATATTTTAAAAAATTATGGTAATTTTAATATAAATATTAACAGAAAGAAAATTCAATTAAATAAATTTAAAGCAAATTTTATTTGTGATTTGCAAGGTGAAATAAAACAGAATAGAATAAATTTAAAGGGTAATTATAAATTTGATTCTATATATTATAATGATGAAAAGTTTTTAAATTCCTCTAAAGGGGAGATATTTTCTTCTTTTGATGAAATAATTTTAGAAGGTAAACTAACTACAAAATATGATAATAGTATAGACTATAAAATAGTATATAATTTCCCCAAAAAAGAACTTGTTTTAAAGACAAAAAATATCAACTTTTTTCCTAATTTCAAAAATTTTGATTTATTTAACATTGAAATAATTACTAAATTAGATAAAATTACTTCCTTTAATAACATAAATTTATCAGGCAAGATATATAATGAAAATAGTGAAATTTTTATCTCTTCTTTCGTTGTTTTATTAGATAAAGGAGACATAAAAACATATTATAGAATAAAAAATTTAAAAATCAAAAATATTAATTTTGTAGGAGATGGAGAGTTAGTAATTAAAAATTCTTTAAAAGATTCAAAAAATTTTAAATTGTGCCTTTATAATTTTTGGATAAACGAACAACCTATTAATAAAATATGCCTTGATTTTTCATATAATACACTGAGTAAAGAGTTAATTTTTTTATCTGACAGGCATAATATAGGAACAGATGTATATTTTAGTGGTAGAATTTATTTTTATAAAAAATTTGTAAAATTTGTAAATTTTAAGATATTTGATAAAAATAAAGAATATTTCCTATGTGATGGCGTAATAGGTAATGATAAGGACATATTGAAAGTAACAATTTCGGAGATACCGTTAGAGTTGGTTAGAAATTTTTTCAATGTTAAGCTTCATAATATAAAGGGTTTATTGTCTTCTGATGTTAAAATTTTGACTATTGATTCTGAAAAAAGATTATATCAAATAAGTTGTAATTTCGTTATGAATAGTTTAGATATAGAAACAATTAGTATAAATAGTATTTCTGGTAAACTTTCCTTCTATAGTAATTATTTAAATTTTGAAAATATAGATGTTATTTTTAAAGAAGACAAAAAAATAAATGTAAAGGGTTCATATAATGTTATTTCCAAAATTATAAATGTGAGTATAATTAGTCATAGATGCGATCTTTCAATATTTGAGGGATTTCAAAATATAGTTAAGTCAGCAAGTGGTAGCTTTGTTGTTAATGTTAAAATTGCAGGTAATATCACTTCACCTAAATTACAAGGATATTTAAATATCTCAAAAGGTAAAGTAGAATTTAGTGAATATTTAAAATATATGGAAAATATAGACATTAAGTTAATTTTTAATGATAGAGATATAAAAATAGAGAAATTCTCAGGTAAATATGAAAATACAAATTTAAACGTTAGTGGGAAAGTTAAATTATTTGAAGATTACAATTTGAGTATAAAAACTACTGAGGGAGACGGAATTTTTATTAAAATTCCTCAACTTTCTTTTCCTGTTGGACAGTTTTTTAAAATAATAAAAGGTGAAAAGTTTTTTCCTTCAAATGGTAATGTTCACCTAAATATATCTATAGTTAAAAGTAAAAAGAAGCCTACTTTAGTTTCAGGCAGTATTGTTCTCAATAATACTCATTTTACATATCCAGGTGTGGGTTCTAAAGGCAAATTTTCTTCATTTGGTTTTTATCATAATATAGATCTTATAGCTAATAATAATGTGTGGTATGAAAATGAATATTTATCTGCTAATATTTCAGGAAAAATTAATTTTTTTTACAATGAAGGAATGAAAAAAATGAATATAAATGGAGAAGTAGAAGCATTAAGAGGCAAAATAAATTTTTTAAATACTAATTTTGATTTGACTTTAGGTAAAGTAGAAATAATTGACAGAAGTGTATATATACAACTTGTAGGTGAAACAAACGTTATTACAGCTGAGCGTGAAAAAATTCCTATAAATTTAATAGTAGAAAGAAGTAAAATTGAAGATATAAAACCTAAATTAGTTTCTTCAATATATCCTGAATTGAAAACAGAAGAAATTACAGCATTATTGTTAGGTGTAGGTAAAGTTCAAAAATCGGGTGATAGAGTTTCTATTTTATCTTCGGAAAAGATAGATTATCTGCCTCTTTTAAGAACACAATTGATAAAAATGATTGATTCCTCATTTGCAACACCAATAGCAAGAAATATTTTAAAAAGGTGGGGGATAGCTGATAATTTTAGTGTTGTGTCATTAGAAAATCAAGAAAGAATACTTAAAAATGAAGAAACTCTAAGTATGGGATCTGATAAATTTACTGTTTCTGACCTTTTTAAAGATACAAAATATGTTATAGAAAAATACTTAACACCAGATATGTTGATAAGTTATAGTTTAGCACTTGCAGAAATTCAAAATAAACTAAATTTAAGACATGAAGTAGAGATAAGTTATAGATTGAAGAATAATATATTTATAAAAGGAATCTATGATTATAGTATAAGAGACTATAATAATAAGTATACTCCTAACGTAAGTATAATGATTCAACCTACATTTAAATTTAAAAGTTGGGATGAAGAAGAAAAAGAGGAAAGAAATAAATAATTTTTGTTGAAAAGTTTTATAGATTATTATAAGATTAAAATATTAAAATTATAAAAGTAATTTATGAATTGGTTAATTAAATCCTATAAAAAAATTATATTAATTTTGATAGGAATAATTTTAGTTTATTTAGCAATATATATAGATGTGGTATTAAGAGCAAAAGCTGCCTATTATAATGCAGAAAAATACTTAGATTGGCATTATCATCCAGAAAAGAAAGAAAAATATCTACAAGAAGAATTTGAAAGAGAGAAAAAAAAATTGGATAAATTATTTTCTAAAGGAAAATTATCACAAGAAGAATATAACATTCAGTTAGAACTTTTAGAGTTTAACAAACAACGCCAACTTCAAGAAAGTTCGTTAAAATATGCATACATATGGTATAAAACAGCAGTAGAACTTTTTTCGCCTCCACAATCTAAGTGGGTAAAACTTGCTAAACAAAAAATGCCAATAGTCAAAGAATTATGGAAAAAAGAAATAGAAAGTAAAGGATATAAGGTAGAAGACTATATGTTAGAGTAATTCTTAAAGTGTATTTTTTTTATGAGTAAAAGAAGTTTATATTTTATTATTTTGACTTTTAGTATAAGTTTGTTCTTAGGAGGAATTTTTAGATTTTTAAATGTAAGTGAAAACTTAAAATTAAATATGTCTTTAAAAGTATTTGTGGGAGTTTTATATATGTTTTGTCCATTTTTTTCAGTACTTATATTAGAGAAGTTTTCTTATGAAAGTATAAAAGATAAATGTGGTATAAATTTTAATCTTAATTTTTGGTATTTAATAGCTTTATTGTTGCCGTTATTTTTTTCGTTTGCTTCTTCTGGAGTAGCAACTGTTTTACCTAATGTGGAAATTTCTTATGATATGGAAGGGTTTTTTGAAAGATTATCAAAGACAGCAAATCCTCAGCAAATATCTAAAATGAGACAACAGCTTGAAAATTTACCTTTTAATCCTTTATTATTTTGGATAATTGGAGCCTTGATCTCCTCTTTAACTGTAAATGCAGTAGCTGCTTTTGGTGAGGAGATTGGTTGGCGTGGATATTTGTTTAATGAATTGTTTTATAAATATGGATTTTGGAAAAGTTCTTTTATTATTGGGTTTATATGGGGTTTATGGCATATCCCACTTATTATTCAAGGGCATAATTATCCATCATATCCTTTTTTAGGTGTAATTTGGATGATAATTTTTTGTATTTTATATTCTCCAATTTTTAGTTTAATAAGAATAAAAGCTGGGTCTGTTTTAGCTACTTCAATCTTACACGGAGCAATAAATGCTACTTATGGTTTTTCTATTTTATTTTTAAAAGGAGGAAATGAATTATTAGTTGGAATGCTTGGAGTTTCTGGATTTATAGTATTACTGATTGTAGATATAATAATATGGTTATCTAAGTGGGAATTATAATATAAGGAGCTAAAAATATGTGTGTTGCATTCCCGATGAAAGTGATAGAATTGATAGATAATAACTATGCTATATGTGAATACGAAGGAATAAGAAAGAAAGTACGAATAGACCTTCTTAAAGATGTAAATATAGGTGATTATGTCCTTATTCATGTAGGATTTGCAATTCAAAAAATAAATGTAGAAGATGCGCAAAAAACTATTAAGGTATATAAAGAAATTCAAAACATTTAATAATTTTTAATAGATAAAAATGTATACAGTAAGGATAATACCTTGTTTAGATGTAAAAAACGGCAAAGTTGTAAAAGGTGTGCATTTTAAAAATTTAAAATATGCGGGAAATCCGGTTGAACTTGCTAAATGGTACTCACAACAATTAGCAGATGAGATTGTTTTTTTGGATATAACAGCAACTATTGAGGGAAGAAAAACTATGTTAGAAGTGGTAAAAGAAACAGCCAAAAATGTTTTTGTTCCTCTTACAGTTGGTGGAGGAATAAGAAGTATAAAAGACATAGAAGATTTATTAAATTCAGGTGCGGATAAAGTTGCAATAAACACAGCTGCTGTGAAAAACCCAAAGATTATAAAAGAATCTGCTAAAAAATTTGGTTCACAGTGTATTGTAGTAGCAATAGATGCTAAAAAAGTTACATATAAAAATGATTTTAAAAAATGGGAAGTATACATAAATGCAGGAACAACACCTACAGGATTAGATGTTATAGAATGGGCAAAAAGAGTAGAAGATATGGGATCTGGGGAGATTCTTCTTACAAGTATAGATGCAGATGGAACTAAATCTGGTTATGATATTTCTTTAACAAAAGAAGTAGTAAATAATGTAAAAATTCCAGTTATAGCTTCAGGAGGAGCTGGTAAGATCAAAGATTTTATAGAGGTGGTAAAAAAAACAAAAGTTTCCGCTGTTTTGGCAGCTTCAGTGTTTCATTATGGTAAAATTTCTATTATAGATTTAAAAAAAGCAATGCAAAAAGCAAATATACGGGTAAGAATTTAGACTTTGATGAAAAATAAATTTAATTATAAACAAAATTGTTTATATTTTAAATCTGACAGGCCTTGTATTTTTCATAAACAAGATTATAAGGTTATTTGCGATGATAGTTGTAAGTTTTATACACCTATAAATAAAAAAATATTAATTATTAAGTTAGGAGCATTGGGTGATGTAGTAAGAACAACTTCAATTTTAAAACCATTACATAAAAGATACAAAAATTCTAAATTTTTTTGGGTTACGTATGATGAAGCAGTGGAAGTTTTTAATAATAACCCATATGTTACAGAAGTTATTCCATATAGTCAGGTTTTTACTTATTTTGGCAATGATTTTGATATATTGATAAATTTAGACTTAGAACAAAAATCTCTGGAATTAACTAAAAAGTTTAAATGTGGTAGTAAGTATGGCTTTTATATAGAAGAAGATAAGATCGTTTGTTCTAATTTAGCGGCTAAAGAGTGGTTTGATATTAGTCATAACGATATGTTAAAGAAAAAGAATAAAAAAACATATCAACAATATATGTTGGAAATTTTAGGATTTAAAAATTTAAAACCTAAAGATTATCCTATTATTATAAAACTTTCTAAAGAAGAAAAACAATTTGCAGCAGAATTCTTAAAAAATAACAATATAGACAAAGAATCAAATATGAATTTAGTAGGTATAAATTTAGGTGGTGGAGAAAAATGGAAAAAAAAAGAATACCCAATAGAACAGACTGTAAAATTAATAAAATTTCTAGTAAATAAAAATCTAAAAAACAATACAAAAATTTTACTTTTCGGAGGTAAAAGAGAAATAAACAGGAATGCTCAAATAATGAAACTTTTATGTGAGGATTTCTTAGATAGAAAAGTGATAGATACTGGTTGTAATAATACTTTAAGACAATTTTTTTCCCTTATTGATCTATGTGATTTGTTAATAACTACCGATACTTTAGCATTACATGTTGCTTTAGGATTAAACAAAAAAGTTATATGTCTTTTTGGTCCAACTTCATTTAATGAAATAGAAATGTACGGATTAGGAGAAAAAATAGTATCTCCTAAAAAATGTAGAGTATGTTATAAAAAAGTTTGTAAAGAGACACCAGATTGCATGTATATGATTTCACCTACAAAAATTTTTAATGTGGTTGCAAAGTTATTAGGTTAAAACTATGTGTGGAATTTTTGGAATATATAACCATCCTGATGCTTCAGAATTAACTTACTTAGGCTTGTATGCTCTTCAACATAGAGGGCAGGAGTCAGCTGGTATTGTTTCTTCTGATGGAGAAAGATTTCTGTCAAAAATAGGAGTTGGAGAGGTACAAGAAGTATTTACTAAAGAAGAACTTTCTAAACTAAATGGAAAACTAGCGGTAGGACACACTAGATATTCTACTTATGGGGCTTCAGATATAAAGAATGCTCAGCCTATAGTGGTAAAATGTTCAAAAGGTTTTTTAGCTTTGGTCCACAATGGTAATTTGGTAAATGCTAAGTACTTAAGAAGTAAATTAGAAGCATTGGGAGCCATATTTCAAACTACTACAGATTCAGAAGTAATTCTTCATTTGATTTCGCATTCAAAACATAAAAATATGATAGATGTTTTAAAAGAAATTCTTCCTCAACTTAAAGGTGCTTATTCTTTAATTCTTATGACGTTAGATTCTATGTATGCTATAAGAGATCCTTTTGGTTTTCGTCCATTAGTTATAGGAAGATTAAAAAATGGTTTTGTATTTTGTTCTGAAACTTGTGCATTAGACATAATATCTGCGGAGTTTATAAGAGAAGTTGATCCTGGAGAGATAGTTGAAGTGAAAGGTTCTAAATTAAAAAGTTACAAATTTTCTGCTACTGTTAAGAAAAGTTTATGTATATTTGAATATATATACTTTTCTCGACCAGATAGTATTCTTGAAGGTAAAACCGTTCATAATGTGAGGTTGCAGTTGGGTAGGAATCTTTATAGAGAATATCCCACATCTGCTGATATTGTAATTGCTGTGCCAGACTCTGCTAATTCTGCTGCACTTGGATATTCTAAAGAAAGCAATATACCGTTTGAATTTGGTTTCATAAGAAATCACTATATAGGTAGAACATTTATACAACCTCGGCAAAAGATTAGAGATTTTTCTGTTAAAATAAAATACAATACCATAAGAGAGGTGCTAAATAAAAAAAGGGTGATAGTTGTTGATGATTCTATAGTTCGTGGAACCACTTCTAAAAAGCTGATAAAAATGTTGCGAAGTGCTGGAGCAAAGGAAATACATTTAAGAATTACTTGCCCACCAATAATCTCGCCTTGTGTGTACGGGATAGATACTCCAACTAAAAAAGAACTTATTGCTGCTAATTATTCTATAAAGGAGATTGAAAGATTTTTAGAAGTAGATACCCTTTATTATATCTCCTGTGAAGGAATGGTATCAGCAACAAATAGTCCAAAAAACAATTTTTGTTTGGCTTGCTTTACAGAAGATTACCCTGTTTAATTTAAACTTGATTATTTAGTATATTTTTTATATTAACTAACATCAATGAATATAAATATAATTAAAAAAAGCCTATGGCAAATGGTTGAATATTTTAATTTTTCTTTTCAGAAAACTAATGTTTTAAATAAAAAAATATATCTTCTCTTAAAAATATAGTTAATACTAATAATGCTTTAATAAAAATAAATTATTTAAAGTTTTATTTTTAGAATGGAAAACAAAATTAATAGATTTGTGTGATATAGAGATACTTTCATGTCTTGTAAAAATTATTCAAATTGAGACTTACAAATTCTGTCAAATGCTTTTTTGTTAAAAAGGAATTTTATAATATAAAATTATAATTCTAGTATGTTAGGATTTTTAAGAAAAAGTATTCTAACTGCTATAAGAACAATTTCTTTATGCAGAAAACGTTGAAGAATTTAAATTAGGTGTGTTTTTCTTAAAGTAAGAAATTTGATTTTTTATTGTTTAGAAAAAGTTACAAGAATTTCATCTGAGAAAGTTTGGTTTATTTTTGGGGGCGTAGTTCAGTTGGGAGAACATTCGGTTCGCAACCGAAAGGTCGGGGGTTCAAATCCCCTCGCCTCCATTTTAAATAAAAAAGGTAGTATTAAGTATGGTTAAAAAATATTTTGAAAGATATTTTTTAAACACCTATAACAGATATAATGTTATTTTCGTAAAAGGAAACAATCAATATCTTTTTGATGAAAAAGGTAAAAAATACTTAGACTTTTTTTGTGGATTAGCAGTTACTAATCTTGGACATATTAATCATATTTTACTTAAAGCTTTAAAAAGACAAGCTTCTTCTTTGTGGCACTGTTCTAATTTATATTATTCGTACCCTCAGTTAAAACTTGCAAAAGAACTTATAAAACTGACATTTCCTTCAAAGGTTTTTTTTTCTAATTCTGGAGCAGAAGCAAATGAGTGTGCTATAAAATTGGTAAGAAAATATGGTAGTTTATATGATAAATATGAAATAATTACGTTTAAAAATTCGTTCCATGGAAGGACATTAGCTACACTTTCAGCAACAGGACAAGAAAAGTTTCATAAAGGATTTGAGCCATTGGTTGATGGTTTCAAATATGCAGAATTTAATAATATTTTTTCTGTTAAAAAGTTAATAAATAAAAAAACTATAGCAATAATGATAGAACCAATTCAAGGAGAAGGTGGGATAAACGTAGCTGATGTTAATTTTTTAAAGCAACTTAGAGATATATGTGACGAGAACGGTTTAATACTTATATTTGATGAAATTCAAACTGGGTTTGGAAGAACAGGAGAGATGTTTGCGTTTAATTATTATGGGGTAAAGCCTGATATTATAACTTTAGCTAAAGGGATATCTAATGGTTTACCACTTGGAGCTACTTTAGTAGACATAAAGTATTCTAAAGTTTTTAATTATGGTGATCATGGTTCTACATTTGGAGGTAATCTTATAAGTTGTGCGGTAGCATGTGAAGTGTTAAAGCAGATAGATAAGAAATTATTAAACAACGTAAAAATTATAGGAAAATATCTTTTAGAAAAATTAAATCAACTTAAATCCAAATATAATTTTATAAAATCTGTAAGAGGGGTTGGCCTTATGTTGGGGATGGAGCTAACTTTTCCTGCTAGAGAAGTTGTTGAGCTTTGCTTGAAAAAAGGTTTGGTTCTAAATGTTGTTCAAGAAAAAGTAATAAGGTTTTTGCCTCCCTTAATTATTAAAAAAGTTGATGTAGATTATGCAATAGATATCTTAGATTATGTATTTAAAAGATATGATAGAAGAAATTAATACATTTATTGTAAACGAATTTGCAACTAATTGTTATATATATAAGGATCCTTTTTCTGAAAACGCAATAATAATCGATCCTGGGGGTGATGCTGAAAAATTGATAAACTTTATAGAAAATAATCATTTGAAACTTAATTATATTTTTTTAACTCATGCACACTATGACCATATTGGAGCATTAGAAGAAATTTATAATCATTTCAAAGTAGAAGTTGTAATTCATCAGGAAGAATACTCTATTTTAGAGGATAGTCATTTTAATTTATCAGTATTTTTAGGTAAACCAGAAATAAAAGGACTTAAAAATATGAAATTTTTGAAAGTTAAAGATTTAGATATTATTTCTTGTGGAAGCCAAGAAATATTTATTCTTCATACACCAGGACATACTAAAGGTGGAATATGTTTATATATAAAAGACAAATATATATTCACAGGTGATACCTTGTTTTGTGGTTCAGTTGGAAGAACTGATTTTCCGACAGGTGATATAGATGAGTTAGAGTCCTCTTTAAAAAGAATTTTTTCTTTACCACATCATATTAGATTTTTTCCAGGACATAATAATAGTTGTATTTTAAAGGAAGAAATAAGACATAATCCTTTTTTATTAGGAGAGTTTTATGAAGATAAAAATTCCAATAAACATATTTAAAAAAATTTCTAAGTTCAAAATTGAAAAATCTCCTTCAATATATAATCAGCAGTCAATTTCTCCCTCAATTTCTGAAAAAATATTATCAGAGATAAATATGAAAACTGTAGATGCTTTAATAAAATCTCTTTCTGATAAAGATCCTTTTGTAAGAGCTATAAGTTGCGAAGTGTTAGGTAAAATGAGAGAAAAAAAAGCCTTAAAGCAGATTATGTTATTGATGAAAGATTCTTCTAAATATGTGCGAGAAAAAGCAGCCATTGCGTTAGGACAGATAGGTGATAAAAAAGCAGTTCCTGTATTAGTAGATGCGATGAATGATGAAGCAGAAGAAGTAAGGGTCACTGTAGCAGGAGTGTTGGGACATTTAAGGGATAAAATAGCGGTTCCAGCTTTAATTAAGGCATTAGAAGACCCTTCTGCTACTGCAAGAATGAAGGCAGCGATTTCTTTAGGTCTTATAGGAGATCCTTCTGCAATTCCAGCATTATTTAAAGCTCTAAAAGATCCCCATGAATTAGTAAGAAAATATGCCTGTGAAGCTTTGGGGAATATAGGTAGAGCAGCTATACCTGCACTTTTACTTGCTTTAAAAGATGAGAATGTAAGAGCACATGCTGCACAAGTTTTAGTGAAAATAAAATAATTTATAAAAGGCAAATACGATGAATAAAAAAATATTATTGATGATATTTTTATTATTAATATATGTTATTAACTCCTTTTCTTCTTTAATTAGATTGGGTAATAAACCACTATCTTTAGGCAATGTTTATACTGCTTATAATGGAGATGTTTATAGTTTATTTACAAATCCAGCAGGTTTGTATGGTGATAAGATGTTTGATTTAAAACTTGATTTACTATCAAATTTAAATTTTACAGGAAATATTTTATATAATATCAACAATATAATAGAAAATTCTGATAAGTTTGAAAAAATTTTGCAATCTCAGCAAGAAGGAACTTCTATAGATATTGTGCAGATTTCATCTTTGTTATTTGCCATAAAAAATTTAGTAGAAATTGATAAACCGGGAAAAGGGATGTTAGTAGGGATTAACGGAGGGATGTCAGTTAAGTTTAAAAATTTCGCTTTTGGTGTAAGAAATGTTACAGATATAGGACTTAAACCCAGGGTAGATACAAATTTTTATTTAGGTTCAATAAGCACTTATTCATCTAATTTTGCTATGAATAATATTTCAGTATTAAAATTTACTGAAACCAATAATCCTTCAAATGCAGAAGGGATTGTATTAACTACATCCACATTAAAGTATGAAAATTTAGCATCTGTAAGGGATGATTTAGCAGAAAATGTTCTTCCCTGGCTAATAAATGAATTAGAAAAGATGAATGTTAAAGTACCACAGGAAATCAAAGATAATTTAGAAGGAATAGCTAACACATTAATTAACCTATCAGTAGATAATGGTGCTTCTGAAAAAGATGTTAAAAATGCTGTAGAACAACTTAAAGATCCATCTTTACAAAAATTAATTTCTGATATTCTTCATAAAACCACTACTTCAACTACATTAGAGCACAATGAAAGCGGGCTTACATTAAAAGGAGTAAACTATACTGAATTGATTTTAGGTTATTCTTACTCTATATTTAGTAATATTCATCTCGGAGTGGGTATAAAATATCTTATTGGAAAAACTTTCTATTATAATTTTAAAATATTTCAGAAAAACAGAGCAATAGATTTTAAAGATATAATGGATTTAGAAAATAAACTCATTAGAAATTCTCAAGCAATAGGTTTAGATTTAGGTGCAATTTATAAATTACCTATTCCTGTAGTAGAAGTAAATTTAGGGTTATTAGTTAAGAACTTAATAGAACCATACTTTAATCTTCCTAATACAGATGAAAAATTAAAATTACCTCGACAGGTAAAGTTAGGAGCTGTAGGTAGCTTTAAAATTTTAAAATTTGGTTTAGATTTAGATCTTAATAAAGTAGAAACATTTGTTGAAGGTTACAATATCCAGAATGTTGCTTTAGGAGTAGAGGTGATCCCGCCAATAATCCTTCCTTCTTTAAGATTAGGATATTTAAAAAATTTAGCATATGAATCAGATCAGATTTTTAGTGTAGGTTTAGGATTTAAAATTTTTATAGTAAACTTTGATTTGTGTTGTGCATTTAATTCTCAAAAGACAAGAATAAATAAAGATTTTGTTTTGCCTACGAGCAATCTATTTTTAGGTCTAAGTTTAGGTGTAGAGTTTTAAAAAACCCCTGCTTTTTTTCTTTTAAACTATGTCCAATTTTTTATCATACTTTAAAGATGTTGATATAGTAAAAATTGAGCTTAAAAAAATTTTTAGTTTATCTGAGATGATTAAGAAAAAAATTTATTTTATGGAAGTATGTGGAACACATACAATGCAGATATCTAAATATGGTATAAGGAAAATTTTACCCCAGAACATAAAATTGATCTCTGGGCCTGGGTGTCCGGTATGTGTTACTCCGTTGGAGTTCATTGATAAAGCAATTTATATTTTAGATAATTTTGAAAATGTAACAATTCTTACTTTTGGAGATTTATATAGAGTAGTAGGTAGTAAAAGTAGTTTAGAAAAAGAAAAATCCAAAGGTAAAGACATAAGAATTTTATATTCTCCAGATGAAATATTATCTCTTGCAAAAGAGAACCCAGATAGAAATATAGTATTTCTTTCTATAGGTTTTGAGACGACTTTACCATCTATAGGTTGTGTGATAAAAGAGGCAAAAGTGCAAAACATTAAAAATATATTTTTTTTAATGGGCAATAAATTCTTTTTACCTGCTTTAGAAGTGTTGATATTATTAAGTAGAAATTTTATATCTTCAAATTTTAATGCGGATTCAACAATTGACGGTTTCATATTACCAGGGCATCTTTCCACCATAATTGGAGAGAGAAGCTATCATTGGATTGCTCAAAAGTATAAAATTCCTTCAGTAATTACTGGTTTTGAACCTGTAGATATTCTACAAGGAATAAGATTATTAGTTGAGATGATAGTTAGTAAAAATCCAGGAGTTAAAAATCAGTACTCTAGAGTGGTTTCTTATGATGGTAATCTTTATGCAAAAGAGATAATTAAAGAGGTTTTTGATATAACAGAAGGAAAATGGAGGGGAATGGGTTTAATTCCTGCCACAGCAGCAAAATTGAAAAAAGAGTTTGAAGATTTTGATGCAGAGAAGAGATTTAATATTCCAAACTTTAACAATGAAGAAAATTTATTTGGTTGTAGATGCAATGAAGTATTAATAGGGAAAATAACTCCTATAGAATGTCCGTTGTTTGATAAGGTTTGCAATCCAGAAAATCCCAAAGGTGCTTGTATGGTTTCTACAGAAGGTGCGTGTGCAGCATATTATAAATATGAAAGAATTTAAGGACAATATAAAGATGAACAAAATATTGCTTCCTTACGGTTCGGGTGGAAAATACACTAAAGAGTTTATAGACAGATATATATTGAAATATTTTAACAATAAATTTCTTCAGCATCTGTTGGATTCTGCTGTATTAGAGATCCAATCAGAAAAGTTGGCTTTTAGTATTGATGGTTATACAGTTTCTCCTCTATTTTTTCCTGGTGGTGATATAGGTAAACTTAGTATATGTGGGACAATAAATGATTTACTTTGTGTGGGTGCTGATCCTAAATTTATAGCTTTATCTTTAATAATTGAAGAAGGAACTGAAATAGAGGTAGTAGAGAAAATTTTGTCTTCTATACAACAAGTATCTCAGCAAGAAGATGTGTTAGTTGTTACTGGAGATACAAAAGTAGTTGAAGTTGGTAGTTGCGATAAAATTTTTGTAACAACAGCAGGTGTGGGCTGTATTAGAAAAGGTTTAAATTTACATTATAATAGAATAGAACCTGATGATGTAATAATTATTACAGGAAACATAGCAGAACATGGTTTAGCTATACTTTTGTCACGAGGTGCTTATGGATTTGAATATAATATTCAGAGTGATTGTGCTTCTTTAAAATCATTAATGCAGAAAATTTTTGATGATGAAGAGTTAACTCCCCATATAAAATTTATTCGTGATCCCACTAGGGGTGGAGTTGCTGCTGTCTTAAATGAAATTGTAAGTTATAGAAAAGATTTGGGTATAGAGATATATGAAGAAAAAGTTCCTATCTCTCAAGATGTAAAATACTTATGTGAACTTCTTGCTATAGAACCATTTAGTATTGCTAACGAAGGAAAAATGATAATGATTACATCTAAAAATGTTGTAGATAAAATTCTTAGCACTTTTAAAACACATCCATTAGGAAAGGATGCGGAAGTAATAGGGAAAGTTGTGTTTACTAATAAAGGGAAAGTAATACTTAAAACTTTATATGGTAGCATGAGGATTTTAGATATGCCCACAGCTGAAGAATTGCCTCGGATATGTTAAATTTTCTATATAAAGGATTTAAAATGAATCATAAAGTTTTAATATTAATTTTCATTTTGCTAATTAATAGTGGAAAATGTAATAATAAAGATTTAACCGATAAAAAAAATAAGGAGCAGTCTATGAATGAGATTGATAAATTTTATCAAAAAAGATTACAGATGGTGGAATATCAACTAAAAAGTAGAGATATCACTGACCAAAAAGTTTTAGATGCGATGATTAAAGTAGAAAGACATAGATTTGTTCCTAAAGAATATCAAGAATTTGCCTATATTGATGAACCTTTACCTATTGGATACAATCAAACAATTTCTCAGCCTTATATAGTAGCTTTAATGACTCAACTGCTTGAGCTTAAGGGTGATGAGAAAATTTTGGAGATTGGTACAGGTTCAGGTTATCAGGCAGCTGTGTTAGCTGAGATTGTTAAGGAAGTCTACACCATAGAGATTATTCCTCAATTAGCTTCCCGAGCAGAAAAATTATTAAAAGAGTTAGGTTATACTAATGTATTTGTGAAAACAGGAGATGGATATTTAGGTTGGCCCGAATACGCTCCCTTTGATGGTATAATAGTTACTTGTGCACCTGATCATATTCCTCAGCCATTGATAGAGCAACTTAAAGAGGGTGGGAGGATGGTTATACCTGTTGGAGATGTTTTTCAAGAATTAATAGTTGTTGAAAAACACAAGGACAAAATAGTAAAAAAAAGTGTAATTCCTGTAAGATTTGTTCCGATGTTAAGACAAAATGATATAAAGAAAAGATGAAAGTAATAGATTTAACAAAAAACACAAAAGATTTAGAATCAAAAATTTTGCCTGCTGTTTATGCTATAAAGAAAGGAGATTTAGTTATAATTCCTACAGAAACTGTATATGGTTTAGCAGCAGATTGTTTTAGTGTTTCAGCTGTAAATAAAATTTTTTTAGTGAAAAAAAGACCTTATAGAGACCCACTTATTGTTCATATTAGTAAAAAATCACAATTAAGTTTGTTAGTAGATAAAATAGATCATAGGGTTAAAAAGCTAATAGATTTATTTTGGCCGGGTCCTTTAACATTGGTACTTAAAAAGAAAAAAATAGTACCAGACATTGTTACTTCTTGTTTAGATACAGTAGCAGTTAGAATGCCAGAGGAAAAAATAACCAGGAAATTTATAGATCTATGTAATGTTCCTTTGGCTGCACCATCTGCTAATATATTCAGTAGAGTTTCTGCAACTGATTTGCCTCATATTTTGAGTGATTTTAAAGATAACTCTGACATAAAATATGTAATATATAAAGGAAGACCCAAATATGGTATAGAATCTACGATTTTAGATTGTACTGATTATCCTTTTAAAGTTTTAAGATTCGGAGCATTAGAAATAGAAGAAATAATAAAAAAAACTAACTTTAAGATTATAGAGTCTAAAAATTTTAAATTAAAAAAAGCACCTGGAATGTATAAAAAACATTATGCTCCATTAAAAAAAACATTTATGGTAAAAGACTTATTAAAATATGTAGAAAAAAATAAAAATGATTGTTCTGGTGATATTATAGTTTGCAAAAACAAGACTGCAGAGATTATAAAAAAAATTAATAAAAACATTATTACTATTCCCTATGGTAACACTTTAGAAGAGATCTCAAAAAATTTATATTTTTGTTTAAGATTAGCAGATAGTATTGAAGGTAAAAAAATACTTATTGAAACAGTTGAAAATAGAAGTTTAGGAAAAGCTATTATGGACAGGATTAAAAAAGCTTCTGCTGGGAAAGAAATAATATGAAAGAAAAACTTTTTTTGTTGTTTAATTTTTTATTAATTTCAACAAAAATTTTGCCACAAGAATTATCTTTTGAAAAATTGATTTCATCATATGTTATAGTTTCTGGCAAAAAATATCCATATTATATAGTTTTTGATGAAGAAAAAAAATTAGAAGAAATTTTTATTGAGAGTATTGAGTGGACTGATAAGATATATGGGTATGGTGGCCCTATAAATTTACAGATTTATTTTTCAAAAGATGGCAAAATTAAAAGGATTAATGTTCTTGAACATTATGAAACTAAAGAGTTTACAGAAGAAGTTTTTTCAGATAAATTTTTAAGTCAATATTATAATAAAGACATTAAGGATAAATTCATAATAGGAAAAGATATAAAAGCTGTAAGTGGTGCAACAATTAGTTGTACTGCTATAAATGAAATTGTATCTCAATGTGTTCAGAAAGTTAATGAGTATTTGTTTAGTAAAAAGAAACAAAAAGGTTTATATGAAATTCATACTAAAGAGATTATAAAATCCTTATTAGTGTCATTTTTATTTCTTATTTCAATAATAGCTTTTATAAAAAATATAAGTGCGATAAGGATAGCAGTTATGTTAACATCTATTATTTTTTTAGGTTTTTTTTCATATGGTGGTGTATCTTTTGATCATATTAGAAATTTACTTTTTTTAAATTTTCCATCTTTTAAAAATTTATTTTTTTGGATATTAATTTTGTTGACCTTGTTTGGTGTTGTCTTTTTTGGTAGATTATATTGTGGTTGGTTGTGTCCTTTTGGTGCTTTGAGTGAATTTTTGTTTAGAATAAAAAAATTTATTGAAACAAGATACAAAAAAAGTTTAGGTAAAGAAGTAGGGATAGAATTTATAGAAGATAATGTGTTAGTAAAATATTTAAGGAAGTTTGAAAAATATTATAGATATGTAAAATATATTATACTTCTTATAATTTTATTTTTGCCTGCAGCTATCATCTTAGAGCCGTTTTATTATACATTTGTGTTTTATAAATCATCTTTAATAAAAATAATTTATTCAGTATTTATATTAATATTTTGTATTATTTTTATCAGAATATGGTGTAGATACTTTTGCCCATTAGGTGGATTTTTAGCATTATTTTCTAAAATTTCTTTATTTAGATTAAAATTTGAAGATAACAACTGCCTTAGATGTGAGATTTGTAAAATTAGCTGTCCTATGAATGCTATAGTAGAACAAGATAAAAAATTAAAAATACTTCATAGTGAGTGTATTTTATGTAATATTTGCAGAAAAATTTGTGGTCCTAAAGCTATAAGAATTGAGCATTCTAAGTTCATTAGGTTGAAATAGATAAAAAAATTTTATCATTTTAA
>JANXCA010000080.1 GCA_025060535.1 Endomicrobiia bacterium
AAAACCAAATCTGGACAGACAGGTGTTGAAATTGCAGCAAAAATTATAAATGAAATTAAATCATATTGCAATGGTGTACACATAATGCCACTTGGTTGGAATGACAAAATTTCTCAAATTTTGTCTCTTGTTGATTTATGAGTTATATTCTTATTATATAATAGTAAGTTACATTATGCAAACATATTTATCATCTTCTATACAAAAATATCTAAATGATCTTGCTTCAAACTTACCGGCACCAGGCGGAGGTTCAGCAGCTGCTTTAGTGTCAACTGTAGGAATAAGTTGTCTTTTAATGGTGGCAAACTTCACAGTTAATAAAAAAGGATATGAAAATGTACAGGAGGAAATTAAAAAAATTATTCAAGAACTTACACAAATTAAAGAGAAACTTCAACAATATATTGATAAAGATGTAGAAGCGTATATAGAAGTTTCAAAAGCATATAAACTTCCAAAAGAAACACCATTAGATATTGAAATAAGAAACAAACAAATACAACTTTCTCTGGAATATGCTGCAAATGTGGCTTATGAAATTATGGAATTATCACATAAAGGAATTACCTATTCTGAAAAACTACTAAAAATTGGAAACAAAAATTTAATCACAGATGTGTTATGTGGTACATTATTTTTACTTAGCGGCGTCCAAGCAGCAAAATATAATGTAGCAATAAATCTTATAAATATAAAAAATACAGCATTTGTAGAAGAAAAACGAAAACAAATAAGAAAAATTTTAACAGATGCTAAAATAATAACAAAAAAAGTATTGCAAAAAATAAAACTATGAAAATTTTGACAAATACAACAAGAACCGAGATACTTGCTGGTTTTACTACATTTATGACAATGGCTTATATTCTATTTGTAAATGCTGCAATACTTTCTGACTGTGGTATGAACAGATATGCAGTGATGATGGCTACAGCGTTAGCTGCTGGTATTTCAAGCATTTTGATGGGAATTTATGCAAAACATCCATTTGCATTAGCACCTGGTATGGGACTTAATGCATACTTTGCATATAGTGTATGTATAGGAATGGGTATTCCTTGGGAAGTTGCTCTTGGAGCTGTATTTTTGGATGGTGTTTTATTTTTTATCTTATCATTACTTCCTATAAGACAAGAAATTGTTAAAGGAATTCCTTTAAATCTTAAATATGGAATAAGTGGAGGAATAGGTTTATTTATCGCATTAATAGGTTTACAACATGCAGGGGTTGTAGTCAAATCAGATGCAACAATGATAACTTTAGGCAACCTAAAACTTCACTCTGTAATTCTTTCAATTTCAGGAATTTTTTTGTCTGGATTTTTAATTGCAAAAAAAGTAAAAGGGGCTTTGTTGTGGACAATACTTATACTTACATTTATAGGAATGTTTATTAAACTTCCTGATGGTAAAACACTTACTCAACTTCCAAATCAATTTATAGCAATTCCTTCCTTAGAAATCTTTTCAATAACTTTATTTAAATTAAAAATTTGGGAAGCAATAAAACTTGGATTACTTACTGTGATTTTTACCTTTACTTTCATAGATATGTTTGACACATTAGGCACAATCGTAGGTTTAGCAACGAAACTTGGTATAATTCAAAAAGATGGAAGTTTTCCGCGAGTTGGTCGTGTATTAATATGTGACTCTATAGGTACAATGTTAGGAGCTCTATTTGGAACTTCAACTGTTACAACTTATATAGAAAGTGCAGCAGGAATTTCTGAAGGAGGTAAAACAGGACTTACTGCAATTACCACTGGAATTTTATTTTTGATATCTTTATTTTTCTGGCCATTAGCTACAGCAATACCAAAAGAAGCAACTGCGCCTGCTTTAGTAATTGTTGGGCTTATGATGCTTGAGCCAATGTTAAAAATAAATTTTGAAGATATAACTGAATCTTTACCTGCATTTTTAGCTTTCATTATTATGCCATTTACCTATAGCATAGCACACGGTCTTATTTTTGGAATTATAAGCTACACATTACTTAAAACATTAACAGGTAAATTTAAAGAAATAAGTCCTGTAATGTTAATTTTAAGTATAATTTTTGTTATTTATTTATTCTTAGGAAAATAAAAAAGATATACAAATTAGAATGTTCATTACAAAAAAAGAAATTTAACTGACTATTATAAAAAAGAAATAAAGAAAGGAATTGAATATGAAACAAATAAAAATATCTCAACCAACTGAGGAAGAACTTAAAGAGTTAAAAGTTACTAATTGGCCTATATGGGAATGTGGGATTTCAAGGTTTGACTGGGAATATGAAGAAGATGAAACTTGCTATATATTAGAAGGCAAAGTTATTGTAGAGACTGAAGATGGAAAAAAATATGAAATCAAAAAAGGAGATCTTGTAACATTTCCTAAAGGTTTAAAATGTATTTGGGATGTAAAAGAACCTATAAGAAAAAGATATACTTTTAGATGAAAATAAACTTTTATAATGACAAAACTTGTACAATAATTGGGCTTATAGTAAACTCTTTTTTAGTTATAATTAAATTTTTAACAGGCATATTAGGAAAAAGTCACACAATGATAGCTGATGCATTACATTCTTTGTCAGATGAAATAGCAACACTTGCAGTTTATTTTTCTATTTCATTTTCTAAAAAACCAGCAGATAGAAACCATCCTTATGGTCATGGAAACTTTGAAGTTTTAATTTCAATTTTTGTTGCTATATTGATATTCATCACTGGAGTATTTTTAGGATACTCTGCAATTCATACACTTTTGCATAAACATTATACTACACCAGAATCTATAACAATTTATATAGCTATAGTTTCTATCATCACAAAAGAATTTCTCTACAGATACACATTTTCTGTAGGCAAAAAATTAAATTCTCCTATGTTAATAGCCAACTCTTATGATCATAGGTCTGATGCTTTTTCATCAATAGGGGCACTCATAGCAATAGTCGCTGCAAAGTTAGGAATTTTGGTGATGGATAGTATAGGGAGTGTTATAATATCTATTTTTATATTAAAAATGTCTATAGATATATTAAAAGAAAATGCTTTAATAATTATGGAAACCACACCCTCTGAAAGAATGCAAAATGAGATAGATAACTTAATTTCCTCAGTAGATGGGGTATATAATTCATCTAATACAAAAATTCATCGTGTAGGAAGAGATTTTTTTATTGAGACAGAAATACAGGTTGACAAAGAATTAACATTACAAGAAGCACATAATATTGCTGAAGAAGTAAAAAAAGTACTTAAAAATTACAATGCACAAATAAAAGATATTACTGTCCATATTGAACCTAAAAATAAAATGGAATAAACAAAAATTTTTAACTATTTAATTCTTTAGTAAATTATTATAAAAAAATAAAATTTTTAAAATTAATAAATAAAAAACAAAAAATTTATGGTAGCACAAATAATAGATGGAATTAAAATTGCAGAAAGAATAAAAACAGAAGTTAAAGATGAATTATTATATATTAAAAATAGATTTAATTTGATTCCGAAAGTTGTTTCAATAATCGTAGGAGAAAACCCTGCAACAGAAATTTATGTGAATAACCAGTGTAAGATATGTAATGAAATTGGAATTAATGTTGAAGTCGTAAAAATCAACAAAAACACTACACAACAAGAGCTTGAAAACAAAATAATTCAATTTAACGAAGATGAGTCTATAAATGCAATAATGCTAAATTTACCTTTACCACCTCACTTAAATCAAAGAAAACTACAAAATATGATTTTACCAATAAAAGACATAGAAAGTGTTACAGCAGAAAATTTAGGTAAACTTTTCTATGCGGAAACACCTTTAGTTGTAGCACCATGTACAGCATTAGCAGTAATAGAATGTTTAAAAGAGACAAAAATAGAACTTAAAGGAAAACATACAGTAATTGTTGGTCATTCTGAAATAGTAGGAAAACCAATTTTGCTTATGCTTTTATCCTCATTACTTAACTCTCCTACTCCAACAGTATGTCATATTGCCACAAAAAATCTTATAGAGTACACAAAACTTGCAGAAATTTTAATTGTAGCTGTAGGTAAGCCAAATTTAATAACTGAAGATATGGTTAAAGATAATGCAGTTGTAATAGATGTAGGAATTAATCGGATAAAACTCCTAGATAAAAATGGCAGAGAAATTATTGATGAGAAGACAGGAAAACCAAAAACAAAAATTGTAGGAGATGTAGATTTTGAAAATGTTTCTAAAAAAGCCTCATATATAACTCCTGTCCCTGGTGGAATTGGTCCTATAACGACTTGTATTTTAGCAAAAAATTTGTTAAACTTAACAAAAATACAACTTAATCTTCCTATAGAAGGATATAAGATATTTTCTTAAAAATTAAGGACAATAATATGGTAGAGTATGTAATAGAAAAATGGAGTTCTGAAATATTTACTGTAACAATTGGTGCTACCAAAGAAGAAGGGGGTACAAGGAATAAAACTATAAAAATTGGAGGGCAAAAAACACTTCCTTTTTTAAATTGTGATGGAGTTATTCCTTACAAACCTATAATAGCAGCAGAGGTTATAGATTATTTACCTGAAGAATTATGGCCTACTTTTTATGAACATTTTAAAGACATTGTATCTGATCCTATAAAATGGATAAAAGAAATAGAGAAATCAGAACCAGATGTAATATGTATAAGATTACTATCATGTCATCCAGATATAAAAAATAATTCAAAAGATTATTTAAGCACTTTCATTCCTGAAGTTCTAAAAACAACTCAACTTCCCTTAATAATCTTAGGCTGCGGACACATAGAAAAAGATACTGAAATACTACCCTTCGTATGTGAACTTACAAAAAACGAAAAAGTACTTATAGGAATGGCTGTAAAAGAAAATTATAAAACCATTGCTTTATCAGCATTTGCATCTGGACATTCAGTAATCGCAGAAACTCCATTAGATATTAACTTAGCTAAACAACTAAACATACTAATAAATGATATAGGAATTCCTTTAGATAGAATTGTAATGCATCATACTACAGGGGGACTAGGATATGGCTTTGAATACTGCTATTCTATTATGGAAAGATGTCGTTTAGCTGGACTACAAGGTGATAAAGTAATGGCAACTCCTATTATAAACCTAATTTCAGAAGAAGTTTGGAAAACAAAGGAAGCAAAAGTAAAACCAGAAGAAGAACCGAATTGGGGGAAAAGTACAATTGAAAGAGCAAAAATCTGGGAAATATCTACTGCGTTGGGATATTTACAAGCTGGTGCGGATATACTGGTATTATCTCATCCGGACTCAATTAAAAGTTTAAAAAGTATAATAAAAAATATATAAAACTCTAATATTAAATAGTTGAATTTAAACTATAAAAGTTATAGAAAAAATTTATGGACAGAAATTTTTTAAAAGGAATTGTAGAAACTTTGTTATTTATTACAGACAAACCTTTAAGTAAACAAAAAATTGTAGAACTCATAGACGATCCAGAAGTAAATGAGTCTATAATAGAAGAAATTATCTCTGAACTTACTACACAATACTTGCAAAATTCTGCAATAGAGATAAGACATGTAGCTGAAGGCTATCAGATGGCTACTAAACACATATATGCTGAATATGTAAGACGTCTCTACAGAGACAGAACTTTATTAAAACTTTCTCCAGCAGCAATAGAAACATTAGCTATTATAGCATATAGACAACCAATTACCAAAGCAGAAATTGAAGAAACACGAGGTGTTGATTGCACAGCTGTAATAGAAACATTATTAGAAAGAAAACTTATTAAAATTGTAGGAAGAAAAGAAGTAGTAGGAAGGCCTTTATTATACGGTACCACTAATGAGTTTTTAAAATACTTTGGTATTACTTCATTATCTGATTTACCTCCCATAGAACAATTTGTTGAAGAAAATTTAGAAGAAA
>JANXCA010000081.1 GCA_025060535.1 Endomicrobiia bacterium
TCTTTGGAACCCTTTTGTATTTTTTCAAATAAGAAAAATCTTGAAAATAGAAAAACCAACTATAGTTCATGTACATGCTTTATATTCATTATCTTTTTCAGTAATTTCAGCTGTAAAAAGTTTAAAGATTCCAGTAATTTATACCGATCATGCATATTTTGGTTTATGTATAAATTCAGGATTTTCTAGACCTCTTAAAGGAATATGTTTGAAACAATGTACGTTATGCAAATTATGGAGTTCTTGGAATAAAATATTTCTTCGTAGAAATGTTTCTTTTATTTTTCTTTCAAAATTTGCTCATTCTTTATATGAGAGAACATTAAAGCTTAAACTGCCTATGAGAGTATTACATAACTCTTCTTTTTTTTCAAAGGAAGAAATAGAAAATATTTATAAAATTAAAAAAGAAAAACTTAAGAATAAAGAAAAATTAATATTTTTATTTATAGGATTTCTAGAGTTTCAAAAAGGAATAGTCGCAGCAATAGAAGCTTTCAAAAGAAGTAATTTAAAAAAATCAGAACTTTGGATTATAGGTAAGGGACGCTTTAAAAATTATGTAGAGCATAATGTAAAATTAGACAGAAGGATAAAATATTTTGGGTATATAGAAAACGAAAAAATAAAAGAAATAGCATTGGACTCCCATGTGTTATTATTCCCTTCTGAATTTTATGAAGGTTCTCCTACAACTATACAAGAAGCTTACGCTTATGGTTTACCAATAATTGCTACTGATTTGGGAAGTATTACAGAACATATAAAAGTTGGTGAAACTGGTTTTTTATTTAAGTATAAAAACATAAATGAACTTTCAAAACTAATGGAATGGTTTGAGAATAACATGGATGAAATAGATAAATTTAGTGAAAATTGTTTCAAAGTAGCGCTGTCAAATTGTAAGGAAGAATACATACGGAAATATTTAGAATTAATAAAAGACTGTTTGAATACTGTTTAATTTTAGAGAAAATGATTAAGAATGAAGGGATTTATAAATTAAGTTTCCCTCTTATTACTACTTCTTATTTATATGATTTCTATATTACAATTATATTAATCCCACTTTGGTGGATTTTAGGTTTAAATTTTATAATCTTTCATTTTTTGGTATTTTTATGTTTTTTTAAATTTTTTATTAAGATAAAAAATTTTAAAATTCCACATTCATTATTTTTCTTGTTCGGGTATATAATGGTATATATTTTTTCTATTATTTTAAACTTTAATCCTTACTCAGTCTCAAGAGTAGTTGCATCTTTTTATAATTTATCTTTTTGGTGTATAGGTGCAGTTGTAATCTTATTAATCTATAATAATTGTTCAGAAAATTTTATTCTCAAAATATTTCGTGCGTTTAATTTGTTTGGATATGTTGTGATAATTATAGGTTTTTTTGCTTATATTTCTTATTTTTTAAATCTTCCTTACACAAGGCTAAGCAGTTTTATTTTATATATTATACCTTCTTTAGAAAATTTAAAACAAACTGCTCCATTGGTTTATTCTTCGCTTTCTCTTACTTTGATATACAAAGATTATTTTTTAGGTGTGGGATTACCAAGAATTACTTTTATTGAAGTTTTTCCTACTGCGTTAGGGGGAATGTTAATGTTGTTAGTCCCGATAAATTATGTTTATTTTAAGTTAAAAAAATATAAAACTATTTTTGAGAAGATATTAGATAGAATAAAAATAATATTATTATTTTTGATGTTAGTAGGAACCTTTTCAAGAATGGCAATTTTTGGTTTTATAATTAGTTTTTTAATAGTTTTTTGTTGTGGTAACATAAGAAAAAATAAATTTTTTATAATTGGTTTAATTATTATTTTATTAAATATAATTGCTATATTTCTAATAATTTCTCCTAAATTTATAATAGATAAGATTTTAGAAGCAAGAAAAGGTAGTTCAATAACAAGGTTTTCTCTTTATAGATTTACTATTGAAGAAGCTATAAAAAAGCCTTTTTTTGGTTATGGTATAAAACCAAGAACCGAAGTGTGGGATATTCCTATTGGTTCACATAGTACGTATATTGGTGCATTTTATAAAACTGGGATATTAGGAAGTTTTTTCCTTTGTGGATTTTTATTCTTAGTTGTTTTAAAGTGGTTAAAGTTAAGGTATACTATCGTACAAAAAAAGTTTTTTTACATTTGGCAGTGTATAGGTATGTGTATAATTTCTTCTTTAATATGGATGATTACAGATGATTTAGATGCAACTCCTATAGTTTGTTTTACTTTTTTTGTTATGGTGGGAATTTTATTATCTTTTGAAAAATTAATTTTTAAAAATATATAGAGTAGCTATTTGTGGAGTTTGTATAGTCCTAATTTACCAGATATTGTAGGTCTCTTATGAGGTTTATTGTTCTTTAAATAGTTTTTTCTTACTAGTTTTACATCTGAATAAATTCAATCTTTTACTATAACACATAATTTTTGAATATTAACAGGAGTAGTGTTAGGAATACAGAAGTTAAGATTTTATTAGAAAAGCTAACTTAAAAGGAGAAACCATTATAGACTTAAATAAGCTAAAAAATGTGAAATAGACTTGGTTACGTAGATCCTTATTTATAAGGATACTAAAATCTAATATAGAGTTATGTTAAAAGTTTTTTACCTTATTGGATTATAAAGTTATGTCGTAGGTGGAAATATGTAGTAAGTGAAGTTGATGTTTTTGTCGCTATGAATGTATGGTGTATAGATAAAGAAGAAATTTTGTCATACTTAAGACAGTGTATTAGAGATTTTAGATATAAAACAAGTGATTAGTAAAAATTGTGTAGATCATTATTATTGTATAAGAAAGATAGGATGAAAATTTTACATATATCACGGCAATTTTATCCTTGTATTGGAGGGACAGAAAAATATATTTATGAAGTAGCAAAGAGATTAATAAAAAATGGATTTAAAAATTATGTTTTAACTTTAAATTATAACATTTTTAACAAACAGCAAAAATTTTGTAAATCCGAAGAGATTGATGGTATTATAATTTACAGAGTCCCTGGTTTTGGATATTATAAAAAACCCATCCCTTTAGAAATTCCTTTAAAGTTATTTAAAGAAGTAGATATTGTACATCTTCATGATATTCGTTTCTTTTTTGAGATAGCTATTTTCTTAAAAAACATTTATAAATATAAACTAATTTACTCCACCCATGGTTTTTTATTTCATACCACAGATTTCGCATTTCTTAAAAAGTTAATTATACCTGTATATTATAAACCATTGATTAAAAGATTTATAGATGTTATTGTTTGTGTTAGTCAACAAGATTATGAATATTTTAAAGAATTGAAAAACAATGTGTATTTGATAGAAAATGGAATTGACTATGAGAAATTCAGTAGAATAAAAAGAGAACCGATAGATGGAGAATTTTTATATTTCGGCAGAATAGACAAAAATAAAGGATTAGATATATTGTTTAATGTTTTGTCAAAGATGAAAGATTTAAAATGGCATCTTAACATTGTAGGTGAAGGTTTTGACGAAGTGGTGAATAGTTTAAAAAATTTAGCAAAGAATTTAGGTATAGATGATAGAGTTATATGGTGGGGATTTTTATCTGAGGAAAAGTTATTTGAACTTATCTCTAAAGCCCATATTTGTTTCTTCCCATCAACTTATGAAGGTTTTGGATTTACATTAGTTGAAGCGATGGCTGCAGGATGTATTTGTGTTGCAAACAAAATAAAAGCATATTCTAGTATTATTTTAGATAACTATAACGGATTTCTTGTAGATTTTAGAGATATAGAAAAAACTGTTAGTAAAATAAAAAAAATCTTAAAATCATCTTCCTCAGAAATTTCCAGACAAGCGAAATTATATGCTATAAAATATAGTTGGGAAGAAAAAATTAAGATGATAGAATCTCTATATATTTCTTAATATCTTCCGATTGCATATGGTGTTTGGGTATATTAGAAAAGAAATTAAGAGATTAGTTAAAATCTATAAATATATTTTGAAGAAAAAATATCTTCAACATAGGTTGTGGTAATATCCACTAATTTTTAACTTTTGAAATTTAATTTTTACATATAATTTAGAGTTCTAACTAAAAATGTCAAATAAATTTAGATTTGCAGGTATAGAAATTGATAATTTGACTATTGATGAAGTATTAGATAGGATAAAAGAGCTAATAGAGAAAAATAAGAAATCTTATATAGTAGCTCCAAATGCAGCACATATTGTTTTGCTTCAAAAAGATAAGGAATTTAAAAAAGCATATGAAAAAGCTGAAATGGTTTTAGCAGATGGGATGTCAATATTGTTTGCTTCTTATCTGTTAGGTGTTCCTCTTCGGGCAAAATGTAGTGGTGCAGATCTTTTTCCTAAAATTTGTGAGTTATTATATAATATGAACAAAAAGATATTTATTTTAGGTGGTGTAAACGGTTCAGAAAAAATAGCTGAAGAAAAACTTAAAAAAATGTACCCAGGCATTAAAGTAAAAACATATTCTCCACCGATTGGGTTTGAAAATGACGAATATGAAACAAAAAGAATAATAGAAATTATAAATGATTTTTCTACAGATTTTTTATTTCTATGTACAGGCGCACCTAAAAGTGAAAAATGGATTTACAAAAATATAGATCGTTTAAATATAAAAGTTGCTTTTCATGTAGGTATGGCTTTAAATTTTTTTGCAGGTGTGAAAAAAAGAGCTCCAAGACTTCTTCAGAAAATTGGACTTGAATGGTTTTGGAGATTGGTTCAAGAACCAAAAAGATTATGGAGAAGATATTTGGTAGGAAATACGGTATTTATATGGCTTATTTTAAAAGAATTTATTAACCGAAAAATTATTAGATTTAATAGATTATGGTATATATGGTGATTTAGGTTAATTTACGTATTTGATTTTTTTGATATATGTTTAGTATATTTTAATTCTTGTTGGTAAAAATATAATTTTTATAATAACAAGATTTGTTGAATGATTTATTATTGAAATCCTTGGGTATTTTTGATAAAATTTTTATTAAAATGAAGATTATATGTGAATCAAAAAAAATTTCTGTTGATGAATTGAAAAAAATGGCTGAAGAAACTTTTGGTGAGTTGGTTAAAGCAACCGTAGATGTAGAAAAAGAAATTATAGTAGTAGGCGGTGATTTACATTCTGATCAAGAAAGCCTCTTGTTAGAACAAGGAAGTAAACAAAATAATGTCTGGGGTATAAACTTGTACCCATTTAAGTATCCTAATAGTGAATGGATTGAGTTTGACTCTATGATAAATTTAAGACCATTCTTAGGAAATAAATCTCGTAGTGTAGAAGACCCATTAATAAGGGAAAAAATTATAAAGGTATTAGATAAATTAATAATCAAATAAGTTTTTATGTACTACAAAACTCTTGCAATTGATAAAAATAAATGGTTTAAACTTTCATTAGTTGAACAAATGGCAAATGTTGGTAGTGAGGTTATCCGTGCGATAAATTGGAGAAGAAAAGGTGATTTTGAGTATAGTAAAAGAGCAATAGAACGTGCACTTGAACTTTTATATTTGACTATAGAGGACCCCAAAAACAAAAAATTTTCCCGTCTTAAAGAGCTTAAAAGAGTGTATGAGTTTTTAGTTGATTATTTTTATTTTAATAATCAATATGGTTCTTCAGATGAGGGATGGTTTAAGTATTTTTATGCTTTTAATTATAAAGCAAATATAGAAAAAACAAAAGGAAAAGTTCAAAATGCTTGATTCAATTTTTAATCCAAAATCTATTGCTATAGTTGGAGCTTCAAGGGATGAAAAAAAAGTGGGATATGCTGTTGTTAAAAATCTTATTTCTGCTGGAT
>JANXCA010000082.1 GCA_025060535.1 Endomicrobiia bacterium
AGCCGCATCTAAAGGATAGTCAAAATATCCTCCCTCATCCAATGTCTCAGGAAGTTTGTCTGACTTAAAATAAAAAAACTCAAGCTCAGGCCCTACATAAAAAGTAAAACCCCTCTTTGCTGCCTTCTCTAAATTTACCTTAAGTATATACCTGGGATCTCCTTTGTAAGGCGTTCCATCAGGCTCATAAATATCACAAAACATCCTCACAACCGGTCTCTCCTTAGGCCTCCAAGGAAGTATAGCAAATGTCGTCGGATCAGGCCTTGCTATCATGTCTGACTCATCAATTCTTGCAAAACCATGAATAGAAGAACCATCAAATCCCATACCCTCAGAAAAAGCTACCTCAAGCTCCTCCACAGGTATGGCAAAACTCTTAAGCTGACCTAAAATATCCGTAAACCAAAGCCTTACAAACTTAACATCCATATCTTTAACCAACTGCATCACATCCTTTTCGTCTCTAGGCTTAATATACTCCATAAATTACTCCTTTCTTTTTAGTTTTTACAATAATACTTTACCAAACCTTTACAATATTTTTCAGCCTTTCTTTAGGAGATAAAAATTAAAAAATTTTTAGTTAAGACTGTTATATTTAATTAGAAATGATATATAAGATTCTTGCAGATTTTGTTGTCTTAATTCATTTTTTATGGATTGTTTTTCTAATCCTAGGTGCTTTTTGGGGCAGAAAATACAAAGGGATAAAATATCTTCATATTGGAGGACTCGGATTTGCATTACTAATTCAGATTTTTGGTTGGTACTGTCCTCTAACACATCTTGAAGTATGGTTTCGGTCAAAACATGATCCTACTTTGAGTTATACTGGCTCATTTATTATTCACTATGTGGAAAAGCTCGTCTACATTGAGCTTCCACGTTGGATTATATTTGTACTGACTCTCCTTATTATTGTAGTAAACCTATTGTTGTATAAAAGAAAACCTAATAAAATTTAATTCATATTGACAATCCTCTGTCACCAAAATTTTTATTTTTCCAAAGCTCTCTTAACGGTCTCATCTTTTTAATTAAAGGCATAGCATACTTCCAATCAATTCCCTTTGGCCTAAGAGCTCTTTCAGTTTTTATTATTTTTTGTGGTGTAACAATATAGTCTACTGAGACATCTGCTGAAGTAGCAGGAAGTTTTTCAAAAATTTGAAGACAGTGAACAACTGCTACAACAGGTGTGCTGTCATCTATTGAACCAATCTCTCTTAAAATCTTATACTCCCAGTCAAAGAAACCACTTCCCTTTCCAATTCTTTCTCCCTTTAAACTGACAGCTACTGCTCCCGTTATCATTAAGTCAATTTTTCCAATCTCCTTAAAATCTGTCTTTAGCTTTTTACCGTAATTTCTTATTTTATGAGAATATATTGCTTTTTCCCAATTTGGATTATCCTTTTTTACTTCATAAAATCCGTCTTTCAAAGCAGGAGTAGCCATTATTAGAGTTTTTCCGTCATTGACACAGTTAAATCTAACTAAGTATTGAGCTTGATCAGGTGGAACAAAAACTCTCTCTGCCTTTTTGTAAACTTCCAGACTTCTTAATACTTCGGCTGCCTTATCTTGACCTTTAAATTGAGGTATATGACCATGAGGAGATGAAGAGACCCTTTCTTTCAGAAGTTTATCCCATACTTGTTTTCTAATTATCTCCTTTTCATTCATTTTTTAAATTATAACTTAAAATTCTGTTGCTGTATCGTAACTTATCTCTGTGATGAAGACAGTGGCTTAATAATTCAATGGGCGATGAGGGATTTGAACCCACGACCTCTTCCGTGTGAATTCAACTTTAAAAACAAAAAATGGCTTAAATACAGGATTTCTTGAATGCAAAAAATAGCCTTTTGTGATAGTTTTATCACAATTTTATCACAGTCCAATTTTTCACTAAGAGGTGGTGAAAAAATTAAAACAATAAAAACTGGACTTATACTTTATGAAATTGAAGTAATTAACAATGTATTTGAGGAGTTTTTAGCAATATTAGTATTTATATCTTTTCTGGATTTTGAATTATATTCTGATAAAAATTCAGAAAGATTACTTTTGTCTGTCTCAATAGGCTCTTTATAAACTGCTACTGCTAAACCTTCACGATAAAAGGCTATTCCCCATCCATCTTTATTTTTCTCTCCCCTATGCCTAAATCCCCTGAAAGAGATACTTGGAGTCACTTCCTTGTTAAAACACATTCCTAAGAGTTCACACAAGGTTTTTCCCTAACAATACAATATTATTAGTAGTTGCCTTCAAGTCATAAAAACCTTGAATTCAAATATCAAATGATATAATATAACAGCATGCGGGTAAAAATAAATTTTTATATTAACCCATCTGAAGCTTTGACTCTGCCATGTCACTACAACGAAATTATTCAAGGATTTATTTACAAAAAAATTGATAAATGGATTTCCACCAAGATTCATGATCAAGGATTTAAAGATCCTGACACTGAAAGAATTTTCAAACTATTCACTTTTTCAAGATTAATTCCTCAAGGTATGGCGAAGGTTAAAGATGGAAAAATCACTTTTTACGGCAGCGTTAGCCTTATAGTTGCTTCTCCTATATCAGAATTCATTCAATCATTTGCCACAAATCTTATAAAAGCTGGGAATATCAAGCTCTCAGAGCATTCTCTTATACTTGATTCGGTAACAGTTGAAGGTTTACCGGAGTATAGGGAAAAAATTTTAGTTAAAACTCTCTCTCCCATTACTGTCTATAGCACCCTTATAACTGCTGATGGAAGAAAAAAGACTTATTACTACAGTCCCTTTGAAGATGAGTTTGAAAAGCTTCTTATTGAAAATCTTAGCAAAAAACTTAGAGCACTTACAGGAAAAACCATATCCCAGGGTTCAATAAAACCATACAAAGTAAACTCAAAAAACCAAAGAATAATTTTATACAAAAACACAGTAATTAAGGGCTGGGATGGAGTTTTTGAGCTAAGACTCCCGATAGAACTTTTTCCATTAGCCTTTGATACAGGTCTCGGAGCAAAAAACTCTCAGGGATTTGGCTGTGTTGAGGTATATTAGATATTTTTAACATAATCTATAAAAAATTTTTATTCCTACAGTCTTTTAATCAAAACTTAAGTATGCTATAATTTACCAATGATTGAATCTTTTTCAAAGATAGGTAAAGAAATTTTAAAAAATATAGAGGATATTAATGAACTTGTAAGTTTTTTAACTCTTGAAATTTCGAAGGGAAAAGAGGATAAAAAGCAATATATAGTAATATTGAACATAAGAAAAACAGAAAGAGAAAAATACAGTTTAGATTTGGATTGCAAAGAAGTCTCCTATGATACAACGAGAAAATATCTATGGCTTGGAAATCCTCCGGCTGCTAATTCAGAGCAAGATAGATTGACAACAAATAATTTGGAATATTTAGTATCTCAAGTAATCCCTAACTTAATAAAAAATTTACCAGAAGAATCAGAACTGAAAAATATTTTAACTGAACTAAGAAAAAATATATTTTTTGATTTAGGTGAAAAAAATGAAGTAGGATCTTCCGAGGCACAATATGGAAGATATAGATATATTTGGGATTTATCAAAATTGGGTATTGATCTCAACCCTGAATCAATAATAAAGGATATTAGACATGAACCATCAAACAATAAAGCAAAAAAGGCAGTCAAAATTGTGGCTGAAAAAATATTAGAAGAAATCAATAAAAAATTAAAGTTAAAAAAGGAAGAAATTTCACTATTTACTCTTAGTTTTAATGATAACATTTTGTCAAATCATCCAGATTACAAAAAATACATATATGAGAAAATGATTAGCGAGGTCTTTGAAAATTATGAACAAGGCGTTTGTCATCTTTGTGGAGAATATAAGAATGTTACATGGGATACTACAAAATTTTGGTTTAAATTTTACATGACAGATAAGTTAGGATTTTCAAGTAATCTGAGAGGAGGAAATAATTTTCTAAAAAATTATTCCATATGTAAAGATTGCTATGAATCAGTAATGATAGCAGAGTCTTTTATAAAAAATAATCTTAAAACATCCTTTGCTGGTTTTAATATATACATTCTTCCTTCTTTTCATTTATTAAGCCTTTTACCAGTTAAAAAAATAGAAAATTGGACAGAATACTTTAAGGATAAATTCACTGCGGTAGCATCGCTTGATGGTTTTCATAGATTTCAGAGTAAATTAGAGGAGTACTTAATTTATCAAAATATTCAAGATAGCTTTACATTAAACTTTCTATTCGCAGAAAAAATTCAGGCTGCATTCAAAATCTTCCAGCTTCTTCAGGATGTCCCTCCCAGTAGACTTGACATAATAATAGAAAAAGCGAAAAATGTTCAAGATTTAGGTAAGAAAATTCTAAAAGCTGACAATTGGTATCTTTCATTAGTAAGAATTTATTATATTCTTCCAACAGGAAAGGATAGGATTAAAAACAAGTTTATTCTAAGCTTTTTCTATAATCTTTTTAACTTTTTACCCTTTTACTATAAAAATCTTATTGATGCATTTTTAGACAGAATTCATGAAATAAGATTCTCTAAAGATTTTAGAGATGACACTTTTTCACAGACAATTTTATTACAAAACTTTTTACTATACTTTTTAGATGAACTTAAACTTATAATCAGAGGTGAAAATATGAGTAAAAACCAAGAGTTTTTAGATAATTTACCTTTAAATCAACAAGTAAAGGATTTTTTGAGAGAGGCTAAATACTCAGAGAAGATGACATCCCTTTTTCTTCTGGGTATGTTGATGGGAGATATAGGGACAGAGCAATTTAAAAAGGGAGATACAAAGAAATCTATTCTAAATAAAATAAATTTTCAAGGAATGGATTTAAATAAGATAACCAGACTATTCAATGAAATTTATGAAAAAATGAGACAATATAGAGTTCTTTCTTCTGAAAATGAAAAAATTTATGGATTAGCAAAAAATCTCTTTGAACGCCATAAATTAAATTGGGATCTTACTTTACAAGAGAATGTCTTTTATGTAATGTCTGGATATAGTTTTACTACCTATAGAGCAATTATAAGTGGAAAACAAAAAGAAATAATTTTAAAGAGTGAGGAGGAAAGAAATGAGTGAAAACAAACAAAAAATATTAGACAGTGAAATACTCTTTATTTATGATGCGAAGATGTGTAATCCAAACGGTGATCCTGATGAAGAAAACAAGCCAAGAATGGATTATATCACTAATAGAAATCTTGTAAGTGATGTAAGGTTAAAGCGATACATAAGAGACTATCTTCAATCTATGGGATATGAGATTTGGGTTTCTAAGCTTGAAGATGAAATCGTAGATGCTACCAAAAGGCTTAAAGCTTTGGCTCAAAAATGCCCGAAAGATACTGCCAAAAAGGAGGACAATAAAAAACCTGATAAAGAATTTTTAAATTGGCTTCTTGATGTTTTGATAGATGTAAGATTATTTGGTGCTACGATACCAATAAAAGGTGGAGAAGAAAAAGGCGGGGGAGCTAATTTTACGGGACCAGTTCAATTTTCATGGGGTTATTCACTTAATCCTGTTGAGATTATTCCATCCTCTTCTATAACTTCAACTTTCGCAGGCAGAGGCGAAGAATATGGAACTATCGGTAA
>JANXCA010000083.1 GCA_025060535.1 Endomicrobiia bacterium
TAATCCCGCACCTTTAGATTCCCGCACTGTGTAGATCATCCTTGCGAGCGCTTCTTCATGTTGTGGCGAGTTGTAAAAAAACTTAGGATCAGGCGTGTTTTCAAACGGTTTCTCTGTTAATCCCCAGTATTGTTCATACATAAATTTAATTAATCTAATCAAACATCATTTCATATATATAATTAATTTTTCTAAACTGAATAACGCAAAATATTATTCAACAAAAGTGTTCCCACCAATTTTTTTACACTCATACAATTTTTTATCCGCAAGTTCTATGACTTCTTTTATATCTACATTCTTATCTTTAACTTCGACACCAGAGATTAAGACTAAACCTATACTTATCCCTATACCCTTACTGCTAAAACTATTTCTAAATTTAGAAACTATTCTTTGAGCAACTCCTTGTGCATCTTCTTTATCTATCTCACATAAAAGTATAACAAATTCATCCCCTCCATACCTAAATACATAATCTATATAATTTCTTACATTTAACTTAATGAACAAAGCAACCTCCCTTAAGAGACGATCACCTTCAATATGACCATATTTATCATTATAGCTCTTAAAATTGTCTATATCACACATCATTAAAGCTAAATCAGTCTGTCTTCTTTTAGCTCTTTGTATCTCAATATATAGCCGTTCAAATAAGTATCTTCTATTATATACGCCAGTAAGCTCATCTGTTACACTTAATGTAAGAAGTTTTATATTTACCTCTTTAAGCTGTTCTGCTAATTTTTCTTTCTCAATATTAAATCTTTGCTTTTCTAAATGCGTTCTTACTTTATGGATTAGTTCATTTGGATTAATTGGTTTAAGAATATATTCATCCACACCTTTTTTTATTGATTCTACAGCGGATTCTAAAGTTGCTTGCCCTGTTATCAATAAAAAAACAACAAATTTGTTTTTATTTTTTGCAATATCTACAAGTTCAAGACCTGTTTTATCTTTACCAAGGGATAAGTCAGAGATTACCAAATTATAATTTTCTTTCTCAAGTTTGTTTACTGCTTCTTCAAAAGAAGAAGCAGTATCAACAGAATAATTATTTTCCTCTAAGATATCTTTCGTACTTTCTCTAATATTCTCATCATCTTCTACAATTAAAATTTTAGTATGCCTGATTTCTTCAGTTATTCTTCTACTTTTTATCTTATTTCCTAAACTATCTATCTCTTTCAGTATTAGTTCCACTTTAAATGGTTTCAGAAAACATGTATATATATCTTCCATAATCACCTCATTCAAACTATATCCTGTAATTACTACTATTGGAGGGGGGTGTTTATATTCTTTCATTTTTTTTATTATCTCTGTGCCAGTCATATCTGGTAGTTTCTGATCTAAAATAATTACATCAAAGTTATACTGCTTAAAATATTCTATACCATCCATCCCTGTAGTAGCGGTGAGTACATTGTAATCTTTTTCTAAAAAAATATTCTGTAACAAAAAAAGATCGTTTTCATTATCTTCTATAATCAAAATTGATATTTTCTCTTTTTGTAAATTTTTTTCCAAATTAGATAAAATTTTAACCAAGTTATTAATATCAATTGGTTTTTGCAGAAAATTATAAACCCCTTGTTGTTGAAGAGATTGTAAACTCTGAATATCACCACCTGATATAAGAATTATTATTGTCGTGGGAGATAATTTTTTAATTTCTTTAAAAGTCTGTATACCATCGATCCCTGGCATCTTAACATCCATCAAAACTACATCATATATAATCTGCTTTGCTTTTTCAATCGCCTTATACCCGTTTGTTGCAAAATCTATAAACCAATTATCTAACACTGAATTTAATAATTCTATTAAGCTACTAATCAAATTTTCATCGTCATCTACTACTAACATAGAAAAAATTTTATTATCAATAGCCATCTTTACTCTCCCCCCAAATTAAGAAAGATTCTTTATAAGAAAAAATTATAAAACTTATATTTTTTTGAAATTTCTATAACCAGCTATTGTATCTACTTGACATCTAAAAATATGCTTAACTTTTCCAATATATGTTTGCTTATTCTTCTTAACCAATTAAATATTCCTAGGTAATTTTACTATAAAACTGGTACCTTCACCTTCTTTACTACTAACCTCAATTTTACCATTATGTCTTTCTTCTATTATTCGCCTAACTACCGCAAGTCCTAACCCAGTACCTTTAGCTTTTGTAGAGAAAAACGGTTCAAATATTTTACCTATATCTTTCTGAGGAATACCACATCCAGTATCTGAAACTTCTATACAAACAAAACTGGCTTCTAAAAAAACTTTAACAGTAAGTTTACCCTCACTTTTTTCTTTCATACTATCAATAGCGTTGTTAATCAAATTTCTTATTACCTGTTTAATTTCTTCGTAGTCTATTTTTATCTTTACCATTTCTGAACTTAATAGAAGATTTAGTTGAATATTACTTGGTAAAATATATTCTTGAACTACTTCTTCAACAACTTCGTTTATATCTTTTTCTACCAACACAGGAGGTCTTTTTCTAGAAAAACTCAACATATCTCCTATTATTTTATTAATTGAAGCAACTTCATTTTCTATTATAGTAATATTTTTAAAAATTTTATCATCTTTTTGAAGTGTTTTTGACAATTGTAACTTTAAAAGATAAGTAGCATTAACTATCGCACTCAAAGGATTACGTATCTCATGTCCCAATATATTCGCCATTTGCCCAATAGTAGATAATCTTTCTGCTTCTTTAACTTCTTGTTGGAAATTTTTCAGTTTAGACGCCATAGAATTAAAAGCTAATCCTAACTTTGATAATTCGTCTTCTGAAATTATAGGTACCCTATAGTCAAAATTACCATTAGCAACAATCTCAACACCAGTAATTAACTCTTTAATCGGTTCAGCAAGATTTTTAGATAATTTTAAAGCACCAAAAAAAGCACAAAAAGTAGTTAAGATAATTAATACAATAGCTATATTCCGAGTTCTTATTATTGGAGCATATGCTTTGCCTATAGGTTCTTGAAATAAAATTAACCATTGTAGAAAGTCTGTCATAGAAAGGATGTTTATTTTTTTATTTTCCAAAAAAAACTTATCATTGTTGCCAGATATCTCTATAAAAGTTTTTTTAAAAAACTTGTTTCTATATTTATCTAATTTCTGTTTAGGTATGCTATGAATATTAGTATAGGGGAAAGATACAACCTCCCCGTATTCATCTATTAAAAATATTGTTTTGCTTGTTTGCTTTTTATCTGTATGTAAATATTGTTTTATCTTATTGAGTATATATTCAACTTTAATTCTTATATAAAAATATATATTAGGTTGTTTTTCTATTTCATATACTACATCAATATATGGCTTATTATTTTCATTATATGAGATTTTACCCACTCCTACCTTACTTTTTTGTATCTTTCTTAACAATTCTTTATCAATATTAAAAACAGTATTATCTGAAGATATAGTAATTATAGGTTTCCAATTATTATCCAATAAAGATATACACATAAGTAAATCACTATTAGAAGATAATTCATCGAATAGAACTTTTATAATTTCATTTTTTGTCATATTAGAATTTTCTATCTTTCTTGCTATATCTAAACGTCTTTCTATGTCAATAAAGAAATCATTGACTTCTCTTGTTATATTGTTAACTAAATTTATATTGTTGTTATCTATAATTTCTTTCAATATTTTCATAGATGTATTCAACAAAATTATAGTATAAACTATAAGTGGAATAATTGAAATTGCTATAGCCGAAATTAAAAATTTATAGAAAAATTTCATAATTATGATAACTACAAAAAATCAAAAGTTTATTCAATCAACTCCCAACCAATTTCTTGGTAGTTTCAATAATATAATTTATTTCTTTATTCTTCAATCGTGGATAAATAGGTAATGACAATGTAGTAGAATATAATAATTTAGAATTTTCACAGATAAATTCCCCTATATAATATTTATCTAAAGGTATACTTACAGGCCGTGCAACTTCTATTCCAAGTTGATTATATTTCCTAATATAAGAATTTAAATCTTCTTTTACCTCTTTTAACTTAATAATAAATCTATAAAAAACAGGATGTATATTTTCCCCCGGAAAAGTTATAATTATGTTATTACAATTTTTTAATTTATTTTTGTAGTGGTAAAAAATTCTTTTTCTATGATATATAAACACCGGTAACATTCTTAATTGTAGCAAACCCATTATAGCTTGAATTTCACTCATTTTATAATTATATCTTAGTTTAAATTCATCTTTTTTATCGTATTCTTTAATATCAACAGTGAATTCATAAATGTTTTTGTCGTTAGTCAATACAACACCACCTTCACCAAAAGTTGTAATCATTTTAGTTGCATAAAACGACATAACATTTATTTTACCAAAACTTCCCACTTTCCTTCCACAAATTTTTGCACCGATACTTTGTGCTGTATCTTCTATGACAGGTATACCTAACTCTACAATTTTTTGTGTATCTTTTGCTGGATAACCAAACATATGTGGCAATATTATAGCTTTTGTTTTGCTTGAAATTTTTTTCTTTACTTCTTCATATGAGAGATTAAAATCTTCTAAATTAACATCTACAATTACAGGTTTTGCACCTGTCATTAATACTGCATTAAGTATTGCTACACAACTAAATGAAGGAATTATCACTTCGCTATTGTTGTCAACATTTAAACTTAACAATGCAAGATGTAACGCTGAAGTACCTGAAGAAACACATACAGCATATTTCACACCAAAAAATTTGCTTAGCTCTTGTTCAAACAAAGAAACATATTTTCCTTGTGCAAACCGTCCTGTATCAAGGAGTTCTTTTACCAACTCTAAGATTTTACCCTTCTCTATAACTGTAGGTTTTGAATGTTGAATTAAATTCATATTTTATTACTTAATCAACTCTAAAGTCTTATCTCTACCAACATTAAAAATCATATCTATAATTGATAAATTTGGAATAAACTTACCAAACAACTGTTGATATTCAGGAGTTGAATATTCCTGAAATACAACTTTTATCTTATTTTTTTCAAACTCTTCAATTTCAAGATAATCTTTCGCACCTACCCCAGAAATATATATTTCAGCTGAAAGTTTTTTACATATATCTACTAATCGTTTAGTTTTTTCACCTTCAGGCTTAATTTCTGACGACAAAACTATTCTTCGTTCAACTCCAAGATATGAAAGTATCATTTTTACTGATTCAATATTTACATCAACAAGTTTAAAATATTCTTTACTTAAAAATTTTTCAATATATGGATAGAATACATCAAAAAATTTTGATTTACTATAATTAACTTTAATTGTTTTCATATGATCTTTACGCCAGAAAATCTTGTTGTCTATTTCAACTTCGTTAATCCTTTGTCCAAACTTGTAATGTACTGGTACAGTAAGCCATATCTCACCAGTAAAAGATTTTATTTTATTCCTATTTTGCCATTCGTTCTTTTTGTATTGAACATCGTCAAGAAATACAAATATGTCACATTGCAAAATTTTATTAAAATATCCACTCCATGGTAAATATTGTGGCTGATGTATTGCTACTTTCATTTTATAAAAACAGGATTCGTAGCTAACATAT
>JANXCA010000084.1 GCA_025060535.1 Endomicrobiia bacterium
TTGACCCCCAAAACTTATAAAAGCATGGTTTTGTACCTAATACAAATATCAACAACCATTTCTTTTCTTTTTTTGCTTTCTCACACGCATTTTTAATAACACTTTCTTTAATCGTAACTGGAAGAATTTCTGGCAAAAGTTTATCTGTTATTAAATCAGACTCAGAACCAAACATAGCTTCGTAATTCATTACAATTGGCATTGAAACTGACCTCCTCTGGTGAGTTTTATTATCAAATTTTCATATTGTTTTATTATAGTATCCCACGAAAATTTTTTTGCTTGTTGTTTGGGGATATCTTTCCAATCAGTATTGTACGCTTTCCATAAAGCTTCGGCTATTTTGTCAACATCTCTTACATCAGTTAATACTCCAGCATTACCTACAATCCACCTTCTATCTTCATCATCATCAGCTACTACAGGTTTGTTAGCAGCCATTGCTTCAACAAAAACATTACCAAAAGGTTCATTTATAGATGGTAAACAAAAAACATCACAAGTTTTATAAACCCGTGGCAATAACTTTTTGTCAACAACACCAAGGTAAATAAATCTATTCTTTAATAAACTTCCCGCTAAAGAAAGCAAATACCTTTTATGTGAACCGTCACCTGCAAATATCAATATCCCTTGTTGCATTCTTTTAACTGCTTTAATTAAAAAATCTAGTCTTTTTTGTGGTTCTAAAGCAGAAGTAGATAATACAACTGGGCGAGAAATTCTTGTTTCTTTACTATATATTTTTGCTATATTTTTTAGCTCATTGTAATTTAACGAAGATACCGTATTATAATACTGTAGGTCAACACCTAAAGGAATTAATTCCACATTGACTTTTTTTACCTTGGTTTTAATAAAACAAGTCGCTGAAGGTGTTAATGTTACATAAAAATCTGGTTGCGTTCTTGCATTTTTTATTTCGGTAAGATTTTTACCTGCCATAAAAACTGAAATAAAAGGTATTTTATTTAATTTTCTATACATTTTAAGAAAAAAACCAATTGTAGAACCTCCAATGTTAATAATGCAATCCGGATTATATTTTTTTATTTCTAAACAAAATTTTTTAGCAAAACTAATCATATCAAAAAACTCTGGACTAAAAATATCAAAGTAATATACAATCTTTTCTACCTGATAAAGCACACGATAAAAACCAATTTTTCTTGATAACATCATTAGTTTATGCCATATTTTGAACGAAGTATAATGTATCTTGTATGTCCATGAACTATCAAAACCACTAAAAACAACTACTTCAAAAGGAAGTTTTTGTTTCAAGTAATAAGCCAAATTTTCTGCCCCACGTTCAACTTTACCAACATATGGACAAACTATTGCTACTTTCAGTTTCATAAATTCTATTGTTTTATACTCACTACTACAAGAATTGAAGCAAACAAATTAGGAAAAAATTTCATTAATTTATTTTGAATCTTCAGCTTCGGATCATTTACACCATACACTTTCTGCAATATATATACGGGAAAATTATTACTATTTTCGTCATATTTTGACTTTTATCTTATCTTTTTTTCTACAACAATAAACAATCCTGTATTTAGATGTTTGTAAAATATATTTAACACATAAGCAAAAAATGTCAGACAGTTATGTTTCAAATTTTTCAAAAATGGAAATTTTAACTTAAAAGCATCTGTAGCGTTTTTCCTTATATATAAAATTTCACAATTTTTTTCTTGAAAATAATTTATTATTTCTACTACACGTACTATATATACTGCATCGTTATCCATTTGATAATTATCTTCTAAAATTGCCGGATTTTTTACTATATCAAAGAAATATTTTTTCAATTTAAAACTTAAAAGAAACAATTTTATTATTTGTTGTAAAATAAAAATTATTCGTCTAAAGAAATTATTTAATTTTTTTGATAACGATGGAGGTACCCAAAGCGGGTTATCCCATGCAGGAGAGATTAAAATGATCTTTCCGTTAAGTTTACAGACCCTAATCATTTCATCAATGACCTTTTTTGGTGAAGTGAAATGTTCTAGGGAATATGTAGATAAAACAACATCAAAGAAGTTATCAGGGTAAGGCAAATTTTCAGCATCACCTTTTGTAAAAAAAACTTTTTTAAATGAAGAATATTTTTGTTGCGCAATCCTTAATGCGATGTCGGGAATGTCAATTCCGTAATAAATTGCTTTCTGAATTATTAGTTCTGCATTCTCGGCTGTTCCACAAGCAACATCTAAAACCTTATCGTTATAAGATATCCAATCAAGTATTCGTTTTCTTTCTTCCGAAGGAATTTTGTTAGATTCGCTGGCTGATATAAAATAATTTTCAGATGTATCATAAAATTTTGTAAGTTGGTGTTTTAAATTTTTAATAAGATATGTATGCTTCATATTTTTTAAGATAGTTTTTATCAATACTTTTATTACTTTCTTTAGCAACTAAAATAATATGCTGTGAAAATAAACTTGGAAAAATTTTTACCAAAAGACCAAATAGTATCAATAAAAAATTAAACAGACTAAAAATAATTTTTGTATATAGTTTCATATTTACACAATTTATTAAATCAGGTCTCGCACCGCTCATCTTTAAAATTTCAAATCCACAAGCTTCTATTTCTTTTTTTATAAGAAAAAAAGTATAAAACTTTATATGCGTCCAAGATGCAAACATAATGCTTAACTATATTAATTGTGGGAAAAACGATAACAATATACCATTTAAAATCCATCCTGCTTAGGTACAGAGATTATTACTTTACCATCATCTTTTAATAAATTCTTAATTTTCAAAATAACCTCTACAGGGATATAGATGTGCTCCAATATGTCACCGAGAATTATTACATCCCAAGAATCTTTTGTAAATTTAAGATATTCTTCTAATGAAATTCTTTCAACATTAATACCAATTTTTTTACAAATATCTACAGCAACTGAAGAATAGTCAATACCGAAAATGTTTGTATACCCTGCTTTTTTCAAAAGAAAAAGTGTCTCACCAAAACCACATCCTATATCCAAAATTTTTGCATTTTTATCTTTTACAAATTGTTTAATTAGTTTAACAAACAATTTATGTCTATAAGACAACTTATAATTGACGGGAAATTGTGGATATCTTTTTATCCATTCGCTTTGAAAGATTTCTGCATGTTTTGAAATTTCCGGATAAATTTTACTTCTCTCCATAACTTTAGTTTCTCCGAAATACGATTACTATTTTATACCACAATTTAATGTCATTTAAAGTAAACATTTTTGTTAACCATACAACTCCTACAAAAATAGGAAATGCAAAATAAACTGAAGAAATCATACTCATAATAATCGAAAATCCTACACCAAAAAGTAAAAAAATAAAATTCTTTAAACACTGCGGTTGATGTGTCACAATTGGATATAAAATTCCTAAAATGACTAAACTAAAAAAAATACTCAATGATGGTCCAACAATTTTAAACTTTGGAACAAATATTAGGTTTAATACTAACACTAAAACAAAATTAACTCCTCCGAACAATAAAGGAATTAATGGTTGATTAATAGAATAGATATAAGGAGAAAATAGAATAAGGAAACCAAGAATAAACAAAACTAAAGAAAACATTTGTAAAACTTCAACACTTGATAAATATTGACTTCCAAATATAATTACAATAATTTCTTTGCTAAATGAAAATAAAAATAGAGAAATCATTCCAAGCAATATACCCAACATTTTTGAACCAAATTCTAAAATTTTTTCTTTACTATGCATTATCTCAGGATGTGAAAAATAATATAAAAACGGGACAGAAAGCGGTCCTATCAACATAGTTTCTATCATTTTTGGTATTCTTATTCCAGCGTTGTAGAGTCCTACTTGTGTTGGGTCTTTCAAAAGTGCTCGCAGTAAAACAGAATCAATGTTTGTGGATAACAAGAAAATAACCTGACCTGATAACATTGTCAATAAAAATTTTCTTACTGTTGGATTTGGTAAAAACTGTTTTGGTTTTACAATAAACTGGCTTAAATGGAAAAATAAGACTAAAGCGAAAAGTATTGTTATTAAAAAACTACTCATAATTACCGTTTTAAAACTTTTATACCCAAAAACTAATAAAATCAATGCAAACAAAATTGATAAGTTACTCCGTATACCATCAATAATTGTCCATCTGTTAAACTTACCTAACCCACGATACATACCTTCAAAAATGTTAAAAATTGCTACCAAACACACAAATAAACTAAAAATAAAAGCAATTTGTTTTATCTCTGCAGGGAAAAACTTAGGTATCAACTTAATTGCAGAAAGAAATACTACTAAAAACAAACTACAAATTAATAAAACTAAACTTAAACTTTGGCTAAACAATTTTGATTTTTCTTCTAAAGATGATGTTTCAGGTATAAATCTTGCTAAAGTGTTAAGCCAACCTAAGGATAAAATGGGTCCTACTGTGGAGATAAGATTCCATACAAGCGAGTATTTTCCGTATTCAGAAGGTCCTAAAAGTCGTACGATAAAAATGCTTATAACACCAGTAATAACCATAAAGATGTTGCGTAAAACAACATATTTTGTTGTCCCCCAAAAAATTTCTCTATATATATTCTGCATAAATTCCCTTTTGTCCGACGCGGGGTCGGATTTTGGTTGAAAAATCAAAAAATTATATTTCTATATATCTATGGATAAACTTCTTCCACCAAAAGCTAAACTCTGATGTTGTAGCAATATGTATTTGAAACGGGCTAAATCTTCCAACTGCAGTTTTAACTTTTGTTCTTATAATTCTTTTTTCTTCATCGGATAAACTATGAAATTTATCTGAAATAACTAAAACATCAATATCACTTAACGGCGTATATGCGCCTGACACAACAGAACCAAAAATTATAACTTTAGGTTCTTCAGATAATAGTTCAGTAGATACTGTTTTTATTTTTTTTGCGTAGTAAATAAATTTATCAAAATATTCTTTTCTTTCATTTACTATATCTGCTAAAACTTCAATATGTGAAAAGTATAAGTTATTCTGAGATTTTCTCATTAAACAAATCCTCAATAAGTTTATAAAATTCATTAAGATTTTTTATCAATTTATCTACCAAACTTTCAGAAAATTCTTTAGGGAAATATCATGAAGTAAAGTATGCATCTTCTAAATCATCAAAAAATAATTCTTTCTCATTAAAAAATTCTAATATTTTATCCTCATTATAAATCTTTGCCAATTCTTTTATCAAAACAGACAAAAAATGAGTTTTTGGCCATTCACCAACTTTTTTCGCTATAAGATATTTAACAAATAACTGGCAAGATTGTTCTAAACTAAACGCTGCAAGATCAAAAATTTTTTCTTGAAACAGTTTTATACCTACCTTAAAAAATTTTTTTGCTTTGTCTTTTAAAAATAGTATATTCTCCATCTATTTTTTTCTCCTTTTGTCCCTTACAACGATAATTTTA
>JANXCA010000085.1 GCA_025060535.1 Endomicrobiia bacterium
TTTTATATATATATTATGGCATTTGTATTATCTTGATAAATATCCTTTGCCAGATATGGACGATGCTTGGCTTACAGAACCAGTATGGAGGTTATTTAAAGGTAAAGGATATTCTTCAGAAATGTTTAAAGGTGTATATGGGTTAGAAAAGTCAGATGTATATCATGGTAGATTATATAGCATATTTCATTTTCCTATTTTAATAGGTGGTTTAAGTTTATACCTTGCACGCCTTTCCTCACTTTTGTCAGGGTTTTTATTATTATTTTTGACATATTTATTAGCTAAAGAACTTTTTAACAAACAAAAAGCCCTCGTAAGTGTTATTGTTTTGTCTTTATCTCAACTGTTTATTATCCTGTCTCATAAAGTAAGACAGGATATGGCTTTATGTGTATTTTTTGTGTTAGTAATATATATATTTTTAAAAGCAGTTAATAAAAAATCAAACATTTTATTTTTTATAACAGGCTTGTTGTCATCACTTGCCATAGATATTCATTTAAATGGTGTGATATTGCTGATATTAATTTTTATTTTGTTTATATTTTTTTTGATTAGAGGTGAATATAAACGAACAATTTTATTAAATGGGAGTGTATATTGCATAATTGGTGTTATTATAGGAATTTTTTTCTGGATTTATACACATATTTTAATAGATCCAGAAACTTTCTTTATTCAATGGTATAGTATTGTATTAAGAGATTTTAAACCTACATTGTTTAAACAAATAAATTTTTTATTAGTTATTAAAAAAATTTTTTTTGGCTGGATATTGTCATATTGGAATACTTCGTATCATAGGGGAATGTTTGAATGGATGATAATTGTTTTAGGTATAATACTTTCTATGTTTAATAGAGAAAATTTTCGGGGAAAAAAGTATATTTATTTAATAATATTTACTATTTTAATTACTTTACCAATTTTTTCTCATATACCATGGAACTATTTCTTCTTTATTTATCCTTTTGTTTCAATTTTAATAGCAGATACGATATTTTGGTTCAGAGAAAAATATAAAATTTTAGAATTAATACCTAATTTGTTTTTTTTTATCGCTATTTTAGTAAATATGTTGCCAATTTCTATTAGATACAGTAAAGTAAATTATAAAAATTATGTAAAAAAAATTAAGAATTTTTTACAAGAAGAAATCCTATTTGGTGATGTTCCAATATGGTTTGAATATGAAGATAAATTTTATCCTCATTTTTCTTACTATGAATATAAAAAGTTTACAGGTAAAAAACTTTATGATTTTCTGAAGGAAAGGGAGGTTAAATATTTAGTATTAGCACAGGAAGAGTTTAAAATAACAGTTGAAAAATTCAGACCATATTTTGAAGATTTTTTATATATAAAAAAAGAACTTATAGGTGAAGTTGAAGATAGTTTCTTTGGTGGTAAGTTTTCATACTGTCCACTTCATAGTTCACATATTACACAGATTTATAAAATTATATATTAACTTACAAAATTGCTCAAGTGATATAATTTTATATGACAACCGAACTTTCTATAATTATTCCTGTTCGTAATGAGGAAGAAATTATTAATAAAACAATTGATAATCTTGTTAAAAAGTTGGAGGATAATAAGATTGACTACGAAATAATTGTTGTAAACGACCATAGTACAGACAAAACAAAACAAGTAATGCTGTCTCTTTGTGAAAAAAACAATAAAGTTAAAGTTATAGACAACCAACTTTCTGTAGGGTTTGGTTATGCAGTAAAGTTTGGGTTAGATAATTTCAATGGCGATTTTGTTGTAATTTATATGGGGGACGATTCTGACGACCCTGAAGATGTAGTAAAGTATTATTACAAACTTAAAGAAGGGTATGATTGTGTGTTTGGTTCAAGGTTTATAAAAGGTGCAAAAGTTGTGGGATATCCTTTAGTTAAATTAATTTTTAACCGTTTAGGAAACTGGTTTATCAAGATTTTGTTTGGTATAAAATACAATGATGTGTCAAACGCGTTTAAAGCTTACAGACGAGAGGTGATAGAAAGTGTTAAACCACTTATTTCAAACTATTTTAATATTACTGTAGAGATACCTCTGAAAGCAATAGTTCGTGGGTACAGATACGCAATTGTCCCGATAAACTGGTATGGTAGGACAAGTGGTGTGTCAAAATATAAGTTAAAAGAGTTGCAGAAAAAATACTTGTTCTCAATTTTTTATGTCTGGCTTGAAAAAATTCTGTTAAAAGATGAGATAGTTAAAAAAAGATAAATATATAAATTATATGCAGAATAAAGATGTAGAGAAATTATATTTTGATAAATTTGGAGAAGAAGGTTATAAAGTTTTTCATACTGAGACCTATTTTAAATTTTTAAACTTTTTCAAACAACTTGTTGAACCTCAAAATGGACAGAGTTGTCTTGAGATAGGTTGTGGCAGTGGAGCATTTACAGAATTCCTTGCTACATTAAATTTGGATTTAACAGCTATAGATATTTCTGACAAATGTATAAACTATGCAAAGCAACATATAAAACAAGTGTCTTTTCAAGTCGGTGATGTTGAACAATTAGACTTTAATGATAATACTTTTGATATTGTAGTAAGTGGTGCAGTGATACATCATTTTGCCGATAATCTTTTTAATGTTATCAAAGAAATTTATAGAGTAGTAAAATTTGATGGTAAATTTTTTGCTTACGAACCTAATAGAAAAAATCCAATTATGTATCTTTATAGAGACCCTTCTTCACCGTTTTATTCACCATTGGGTGTTACGAAAAATGAACGTCCTTTGGACAAAGACGAAATAGCGAGGGTATTATATAAAGCAGGATTTTCAGAAGTAAAAATTTTTGCAACTTCCGGTATATTTTATAGATATGTTGAGAGTAAAATAGGTTTTATGATTTTACCATTGTATAACTTTTGGGAGAGGATTTTCAGTATAACTCCTTTTGCAAAAGATTATGGTTCATTTTTAATTATTTTTGCAAGAAAAAAATAAAAGAATAAGATATGAAAAAGTAGGAGTTTAATATAGTTGTTATGTATACTATCTATACATTTAAATTCCAGTCAGTTTCAGCTTATTGTGATGATTTTTGGTATATAAAAGTTGCAAATATAGCAAAAGTATGAATGGTAAAGAAGTTTCTGGTAATGTTTTGGTTTAATTAAGTTCTAAAAAATGAAGTAAGGGAGAGAATTTTTTTTACTCCTTTTGGTCCAATGTTTAATTATAATACAACTAAATATAATCTTTGGCAAAAATCTACAATTTTTATGTTAGTTTTTATTCTTTTTTAAATAGATAGATACAGAAAAATTTTATAACATAGAAAAACTATTTTTATGTTAATAAAAAAAGAATATTGGTTGTTGCTTGGAATAATTATTTTGTCTTTTGTGTTAAGGATAGTTGCTATAAACTGGCAGCTCCCCTGTTTATACCAGACAGAAGAATACAAAACAGTAAATTATGCTTTAAGAATGGCAGCAAAAAAGAATTTAAATCCTGAATTTTTTGAATATCCGAGTTTATATTTATATTTTATGTTATTTATTTATGGTGGATTATTTATAGTTGGAAAAATTTTGGGGTTTTATAGTTCTGCTGAAAATTTTGCAGTAAAATTTTTTCAAAATCCCACAATGGTTTATGTAATAGGTAGGGTTTTCTCTACTTTGTTTGGTACACTTGTAGTTTTATTAACGTATATTTTAGGAAAGTATTGGTATAACAAGAGGGTAGGAATTATAGCATCTTTATTATTAGGTATTTTACCTATATGGGTAGTATACTCTCATTATATTAAGCCAGAGATGTTTTCAAACTTATTGATAGTTTTATCTTCTCTTATACTCTATCGTTACTATTTAACTAAGAATAGGACCCTTTTTTATACTTCGTGTGCTATTTTAGGTTTAGCAGTTTCAAGTAAATATTTGAGTTTACCAGCTGGTATTATAATTCCAATAATCTATTTTTCTCTTCCAGATAACAGGAAGAAAATTAATACATTTTTAATAGGTTTGGCAATTATTATTATTTTTTTCATAATAGGAACTCCTTATGCTATATTGGATTATAAAACTTTTTTAACTGAGATAAAGGGTATAGTATTAGGTCCGCAACAGGGGTTAAAAAGAAACATCATTTATGGACTTCAGAAAACATTTCTTGACTGGGTATTTATGGGTAACACTTTACCTCTTATAGGTGGTGTGGGTTTGTTAGGGATTGCGTATTGTATGATAAAAAGAAAACTTGAAGATATTCTCTTAGTATCTATTTTTTGTGTATATTCTTTGATTAACATCACTCATTACTTTCCAGCATGGGGATTTCTGTTTAGTGCCTTTCCTTTTTATACTATCGCTGCAGGGAGGTTTGTTGATGAAATAATTGATAAAAGTTTATTTGTGAAGTTAGTATTTGTGTTAATAATAATTAGTTCTTTAATTGAGTCTATAATTGTTGATATTAAATTTTCACTAAAAGATACAAGAACTTTAGCACTTGAATGGATTGTTAAAAATATACCTTATGGTGAAAAAATTTTAATTGATAGATATCCCAACTCACCTCCGCTTAAAATGACAAAGAAACAGCTTGAGAAACTCTATAAAAAAGCAGTTGAACTTAATCATTACAAAAAAGAGTATTTTTATTGGCAACTTAAAGCACATCCTGGCGAAAATTATGGGTATGAGATTTATGAGGTCTATCATCCGCCGTATGAAATTGGCACTGTTCAACATCAAGTTGAAGAAGCACAGAAAGTAAGGGAACTTATAGATGTTTCTGAAGGTATAGAATATATAAAAAAGTTTGGGATTAAGTATATAATTCTAAATAGTTGGTCAAAAACGGAAACTGTAGAGAAATTTTATGATGAAGTAGAAAAACAATGTAAGCTTATTCAAAAATTCGAACCGAAGACAAAGTTGCATCCAGGCCCAGTAATATGGATATATAACCTGCAATGATATCTATAATAATTCCAGTGTATAACGAAGAAAAAAGAATAGAGCAAACTTTGCATATATTGATGAATTATATAAAAAATAGGTTTAATAGATACGAAATTATTATTGTAGATGATGGAAGTACAGATAAAACTCTGCAGCTACTACAAAAATTTATAGAATATTCTGAAATAAAAGTTGTTATGAATAAACAAAACTTAGGTAAAGGTGCTGCGGTAAGAAATGGTGTTTTGAATGCTGAAGGTGAATATATTTATTTTACTGATGCAGATTTATCTACTCCAATTGAAGAATTAGAAAAGTTTTTGTCATATATAAAAGATTATGATA
>JANXCA010000086.1 GCA_025060535.1 Endomicrobiia bacterium
GTAAAACCATTTTCTGCAAGACGGTTTCTAAGATGAGCCCATTTTTGGTCATCAGATTTTCTCCCTTTGTGTCCTTCATCAACAAAAACTAAGTTTTTGCCTTTAAAGGCATCAACTGGAATCGTTACTCCACCACCTTTTTTTTCTTCTACGAGTTTGGTTATCTCTATTACAAGAACTTCATTCCCTTGTCCTATAGTTCCTATTTCTATAGTCATTTATTCAACTACAGAAACAGGTCTCACAGGTAGAGGGACTATAAACTCCTCTATGGACCTGAGTTACTTCAAGCCCAATACACCCCCAAAATTAGGGATGCATCCTGTATTACCAGCGCAGCTATACGGTATTGGACGCCAACTACTCCGTATAGCTATTTAACTATTATATGTAAACTCTAAAAAATGTCAATTGGATGAACATCTATATTTGCCCAAAAACAGCTATTTTACTGGAGACTAGTAACCAATACCTGACTTAAAGCAATCCCACACGCAGAATAGATATGATCTATACCTTTCTTAAATTTTACTAAATCCTCTGCTTCCATTACTTTATTTGCTATTGTTATATGAAAAGGATCTACAACTGCCTTCCAGGAACGGGGTTTTATTAATTTAACCTCAAAACCCCTTGCTTCCATAAAACCATACAAATAACCTACCAAATTTTGCACCTTAGCAACTATATACCAACTCGCTCGTGGAATACTACCATTCTTACTTCTTCCAAAAAAAAACAAAATCCTCCAAAACTACAACAACCTTCCCTTTAATAAAATACTCATTGCATAACTCACTTATAAAACTTGCTGCTTGAAAGCGGGTTCTCTCTCGAGCATTTTTTAAAGAAAAAACGTTAACGTAATCACATCGTAAAATTTCTCTTAACTCTTTTTTATTTAAACCAGATAAAAAAGAAATTACGGCTCTTTTATCTTTGATGTTAAAAACCTTTTTCCTTCTTTTTGACCAAAAATCTTGCAAAAAATCAACGTTTAAATTTACGTTTAAACTTACATATCCCAAAGAATCCATTAAACCAGTATCAATTCCTATCACGTAAATCTCTTTCAAACTCATTCCATAGTTCCTCTATACACCAGCTACTTCACACAGCTCCTTTATTTTTTGAAAACATAGCCATATATTCAACAATTAAACTTCCTATTTACTGACTTAGCTCACTTCCCTTTCTTGCCCTTTTGTTAGGGGTTTAAATATCTTTTACTATTAAAACTTCTTCACCTAACATATCTACTATTTTTACCGCTATTTTTGTCTTGTCTTTATTGACTTCTAATTCATACTTACCTTTAATCAAATCTGTTTTTCTTTGTGGTACATCAGAAAAAACAACATTAAACACTTTCCCATCATAATCTGTGTCAATCAAAATATAATCAATCATAGCCCTAAAATCTGCAATTTTAACCTTCCAAAGTTGATTATCAATATTTAACCGTTCTATTATTGTAGGAGAGATAAAATCTTTTATTTCTATAAAAACCTTGTTGTTTTCTCTTTTTATCTCAACCTTTGCTTCAGCCGGTTTATGAATAAGAAAACTTCCATATTTTTTGTCTGTCCTTAGCTCTATTACTTTTATTTTATTTACAGGATGTTTTTTATTCCATTCATCAATCCAAGCATCAACTGCTAACTCCTTCCCTAAACAAACAATTGTTATATCTCTATCTTCGTCTGGCCTTTTCTTTAACTCATCTTGAAGAAGTTGCAAATCAAGAAGTGTTAAAGGATGATTAAAATCAATAATTTTCACAAGATTCTTGCCTAATGTTCCGTCAAAAAATGTGTCAGTTCTTGTCCTTTGAATACCTATATGTTGAACTGCAAGTTCTATTGCCTCTGTATGAAGAAGTTTAAGATCATAGTTGTTAACTTTGTATAACGCAAAAGCTGGGTATTTAGTTTCATTATTCTTAATCTGATCTTTGATAATTTTTTGTAACCTTGAACTTGTAAGCTGAACCGCTCCTTTGTTTATATCACAACCTATCCAACGTCTTCCAAGTTTTTGCGCTACCGCTAAGGTCGTCCCTGAACCACAAAAACAATCTAAAACTAAATTATCTGGATTGGATGATGCTTTAATAATACGTTCAAGAAGCACCTCGGGTTTTTGGGTAGCAAAACCTAATCTTTCATGTGCACTTCTACTGATAATTGGGATATTAAATACATCAGATGGAATTTGTCCTTTGGGGTGAGCATACCATTTTTTACCTGAGGTATCTGTAGTATAATATCCTTTTTCGTCCTTTTTATATCCTTTGAGTTGTTCTTCGGTGTAAGGTTCTCTTACCTCATCAATATTGAAAGTATACTCATCGCTCTTCGTATAGAATAATATAATATCGTGTTTATGAGCAAATGTTCTCGTGGTGGTACTTGCCCATTTGTATGCCCATATTATATCATTTCTAAAATTTTCTTCACCAAAAATTTCATCCATCAATATTTTTACATAATGCCCCACATGCCAATCCAAATGCACATATATACTTCCTGTTTCTGACAACAATTCCTTCATAAGCTGCAATCTTTCATACATAAACTGCAAATAGTTATCATTATTCCATATGTCAAAATACATTGTCTGTTGTAATACTGAAGCTTCGTCATTTTCTAAAGAACCAATCTCCTTTATACCTCTAAGCTCAACCTTTCTTACATAGTCCGCTCCGCTTTTAAACGGTGGATCTATATAAATCAAGTCAATCTTTCCTCTAAATCCTAACTCAAGAAGTGTCGCTAAAACTTCTTTATTGTCTCCATGAAATAACAAATTCTGCCAGTTGTCTTTTAATTCTTCATAAGTTGGTGTTTCTATTTTCTTTGAATTATTTAAAGGATTAAATACTTCTATAAGTTGTGCAGGAAAACCTTTTACATACTCAAGCGGTTTTTTGCCTATCCAATTAAGCATCGGACGCCCTTTTGCTGGTGTTATCTTAATTTTGTTTTCTGACATCTTCACCTCCATATCCTATAAATTTCTTCTTTTACCTTATTTATATTTTCAAACCCTATTGTGTCCTTGTCTGTAATTAAAATTTCATATTTTAGTTTGTCTGGATTTAAACCTTCTATTTCTCTTATTGCTTTCTCCTTTTCTTCATCTCTAAAGGGTTCTGCTTTTATCTCAATTATAAGCATTTTACCGTTTTTCTTTTTTATTAAAAAATCAGGTGTGTAAGTGTGCCATTTACCGTCTTTGCCTTTATATTCAAAAATAAAATCAGTCTTGTTTGGGTCTGTAATTGCTCCTGTAAAATAAATATCTTCAACATCTGCTGAATTTTCATTCAACATTATTAAAAGTTTTTCAAAAAAATCTTTTTCTGGGTTTGAATCAAAATTATAAGGTGTATAATGGAATCCAAAATCCAATCGGTTGTGTTCTCGTAATTGCTCATACCTTAAAAGAAGATTTTCTTTGTCTTTGTGATAGATTATCTCAGTAGTATAAATTGGCTTGCCATCTTCTTTTTCTTTATTAAAACCTTGTAGTTTTATCAAAGCAAGTGCTACTTCTATCTCTTCTTCAGAAATTTCATAATTTCTTAGTTTTTCTTCTAATTGTTTTTTAATTTCAATAGTATGGCTCATCGGTATTTCACCATCAGGATAAATTTGTTTTAGTTTTTCATAAACTTGGATAAGTGGTAGCCTATAAGTAGAGGAAAGTTCAACTGAAAAAGAATATAAATCTATAAAATCTTCTTCAATTATAAATTTTTCTTCTTGTTTTACAATAAAAACTCCTTTTTTATCAGGTATATCTTTAAGGTCAAACATAGATTTTTTAGCTTCTTTAATAATATTGTGTGGTTTTTCAATTTGTATATTTTCAAAATTTATTTCCTTTTGTCGTGGAATTACTTTTTTAATTTTCTTTTTTAGTGAAATAGGTGGTATATCAACTTTTCTTAAAACTATAACTTCTTTTTTTAGATCTGTAGAAGTTTTGTCTAAATCGTGTATTGTTTCTCCGTAAGTTGTTCGTAATTCCGAATCCAAAATTTTAGCGTTTTCATGTGAAAGATAAATTTTAGCTTTGTGAGTATTTCCTGGGACTTGTCTTAAACACCTACAAGCCGCTTGAAGACAAAAATTGTTACTCGATTTAAGCTCTCGAGCTAATGCAGTTGCAAAAAGAGATGGACAATTCCAACCTTCTGTCCCTTTATTTACAAGAAGAAAAACTCTATAGGGTAGATGCGGGTCATTTATTCTATTATCAAACAAATCCTGAATTTTCGGATCAGACTTACTATGAACTTCTAAAACTATAGATGGATCTAATCCCATTTCTATAAGAGTCTTTGCGACAACTGGTCTAGCATTTTCTAAGTCTTCTATCTGTGGAAAGTATATAGCAAGTTTCGCATAACTACCATCGTATATTCTTACGTCTTTATAATTTTGAAAAAAGTCTTTTATAACCTCTCTTACAAAAGCTTCATCGTTTACTTCTTCAAAAGCAATTATGTTTCCTCTCACTTCCTTCAAAATTCCGTCTTTTATCCCTTGAGACAAACCGTACCAATAAACTACGTCTTTTAATAGTTGTTTTCCAAAATAGGGTGTTCCTGTAGTATTAACAACTACTATTAAAGTGGTTTGTTGAGATAAATAATTAATGGTTTGCCTTACTCTTTTAAGTTCCTCTCCAAGCTTTGTACCATATGTATGGTGTGCCTCATCTGAAAAAACTGCTAAGTTTGGAAGAGACGCTATAGTTTGAAGACGCCTGTTGGCTACTTCTTGTTTTATTTCATCTTCTTTAGAACTGTCTATAAATAAATCTTTAATCAGTGATTTTGTAATTGTTTGTTTTTGAATCCTAATTTTTTCAGTGTTAGTTACAACTACGTTGTAGCTACTTCCACTTATTATAGGTATATCCCTTTCTCCATCTCGTGTATATGTAAACTTTACTGAAGCTATAAATTGTTTATATAATCTTGGTGGAAGTATCTTCTCATACGGAATTTCTGAAAGTTCTTTTAGTGCTCCTAATATTGTTTTACCAGGCGCAAAGACCAGAGCATTCTTTACAAAGTTCCCATCAGGATATTCTAAAGCCATTGCAAACTCCGTTGCAATAATTGCTCCAATTAAAACAGTCTTTCCTGCACCCATTGCCAAAGCAAAGATATAACTTGGGTA
>JANXCA010000087.1 GCA_025060535.1 Endomicrobiia bacterium
ATTGTTCTTTTCAAATGAGCATGTGCATTATCTTCTCCTGTCAAGTTATGTCTGTATAAACTAGGGTTAGTAGGTGCTAATTTTTCAAGCCATTCTTTAAAATCACTTTTTAATCCTTCTTCTTCATCGTTTATAAAAACTGATGAGGTGATATGCATGGCATTTACAAGACAGAGTCCTTCTTTAATCCCACTTTTTTTCACTATTTCCTCCACTTTTTTGGTAATATTTATAAACTCTATTTTATGTTTAGTGTTAAATACAAGATATTCTGTATATGACTTCATAATTTATTTCTCCTTACTTCTCCTTCCTAATTTCATGATTTTGAGCCATTCCTATAATTATGATTTCCTGCTTTTTAAGTAAGTTGTTAAATTTATCTATAAGTTGTTGTTTACGATCTGTGATGGTTTTTAGAATTTCATCAAATTTTAAATAAATTTTTTCTTCTATTTCTTTAACTTCTTTATCATAAAGTTCTACTTCCAATTTTATCTGTTGAAGCTCCTTAAGAATTTCATTACTTCTTCCTTTAAAATACTCTATATGTTCTTTTTGAGACAGAATCTTTAAGGAATCTATGTTTTTTTCTTTGAGAATGTGATTTATTAAAATATTGTTCTCTTCTTGAAATTTTTCTACTTCATTTTTAAGTTGTTTTATAGTTGAAAGATAGGTTTCTTTTGATTTGTTTATGTATTTTTGGATTCTTTCTTCTCTTATATTGCTTCTTCTTTTTAATTCAATAATTTTGTCATTGTATATTTGGAGATGTTTATTGAGTTTCGTTTTTAATTTCTCTACTTCCGTTTTTATATGATTATGGAGGTTTTCTAAATTAAAAATATTTTCTTTTATTGTATTTTCTAACTCAGAATTTCTTTTTTTGAATTCTGTTTTTTCTCTTATCAACCTTTCTTCAAGAATTTTTTGCTCTTTTTGATATTTTTCTTTTTGGTTTCGTTGAATAACAAGTAGTTTTTCTTTTCTTTTGTTTAGAGTTTGCAATCTGCTTTTTAGTCTATTTATCTCGTTTATATATTCTTCTTTTTGTTTCTGCCAGTCTTTTTTTATTTCTTCAAGTCTTTTCTCATAAGATAAATCTATTTCTTTTATTTCTTTTGCTTTTTTAGAAGAAAGCAGTTTATATTCATTTTGGAGTTTCTCGTACTCTCCGTTTAAACTTTCTATCTCTTTTTGAAGGAATTCTTCTGTTAATTTTAAATTTTTTATTTCTATCTCTCTTGTTTTCAACTCTTCAAGTTGCGATTTTAATTCAGATATAATTTTTGTTTTCTCTTGCTGATACTGAGAAATTTCTGCTACTATATTTTTTATCTCTTCATCTAATTGTTTGGTAGTGATCTTTAATTCGTCTATTTCCTTTACAATTTGGCTTAATTCTGCCTCTTTTTCTTTTTTTATTTCATTAAGCATATTTTCAATTTGAGTTGATTTTTTATGCAAAATTTCATCTAAAAAACTTAGATTTTGAGATGTTGTCTGTTTTAGTTTAGAATAATTTTGTTGAATGGTTTCTAAAATTTTAGATTTTGTTGCTACTTCTGTTTTAAGCTTTTCGAATAACTGGAAAGGATATTTTTCTTTTAGATCATTTATGATTTCTGTAAGACGTTTTATTTCTAAATTAAAACTTGTTAAAGTATTGTTGTATTCTATCTCTTGTTGCATTAAAATTTTCTTTAGATGTTCTCTTTGAGTGAGTAAGTTTTCATAATCAAATTGTAATAGTTGTTTTATATTAGAAAATAGTAGTAGAGTTTTTTCAATTTCTTCCTTTACTTCTTGTTTTTTATGTGTTTCATCTTCTTTTATTTTATTTAGAGAAGTTTCAATTGTCAAAATTTTATTTTTTAATGTTTCTATTTCTTCAATTATTTCTGTTTTAGTAGGTAAACCTGGAATTTTTTGAAGTTGGGTGAGTCTTTGGTTAAACTCTTGAAGATGCCTTAAGATTTCTGCACAAAGCGTCTCATATTCGTATTTTTGAGGTAGAAGTACTTGGTGTTTTTTGTGGCCATTTTTATCTTTTGTGTTCCTGTTTAAAAGAATAAAAAAGAAGGTAGTTGATACCACTGAAAAAGATATCAAAAAATATAATATAATTATCATTTCTTTTTAAATTTAAAGAATGTCTTATTTTATATAATGATACATTTATGTATAATGTGGATAAAAATTTTTTCTTTTTAAAACTTCTTGTAGATTCGTAAAAATTAAAAGTTCCTAAAAGTAAAACTCAAAGTGGATAAAAATTTAAAAATCTCAAACAAATATAAAAATTTTTTATTTTATAATTTTTTATCCACAGAATTTAAAAGTTATTCACTTAAATATCAAAAATTACAGTTGTTTTATAAAAAGAAAGAAATTTTTTTATTTTAAGATTATGAAATGTTGCTGATTTTAACTCAAAAAGTTTACCGTGTTTTTCTCTGTTATATTTTTCTCCTAAGCAACTGAAAGAAACTTCAGCAAAATTTTTTTCATTTTTTAAATCTAAAACTTTAAAATCACAAAATACAATTTTTGTTACAGAAGTTTGATATAAAAGATCGTTAAGAAAACTAACAAGTAAACTTTCTAAGTCAGATTCTTTAAGAGTAGATTGATATTTTTCTTTTTTTTCTATATTGTGAAAATTTTCACAAATTATATTATACATACCATAAGCACAATTTTCAAAAAGTTCCTTTAGTGTTTTGGCTGAGACTTTTATTCCAACATCAGCAGTGTGTTCAATTAATTTAAATTTTTTCATCATATTATTTTTACAAAATTTTTTTTATAAAATAAATAATATTGAAATGTTTTAAGATTTTTAATAAAAAAGATTTATAATGAAAGAAAAAAAAATAATAGCTGTTTTAGATGATGAAAAAGATATTTTAGAGCTTATTAAAGTAAATCTCACAAAAGAAGGCTATGAAGTTTTTTGTTTTGAAAAGCCAAAACAACTTCTAAATTTTCTTGAACATAATCAGCCTGATTTGATAATTCTTGATATAATGCTTCCAGATATAGATGGTTTTGAACTTTGTAAACAACTAAAATTAAATCAAAAATTAAGTAGTGTCCCTATAATATTTTTATCTGCTAAGTCTCAAGAAGTTGATAAAGTTTTAGGTTTAGAGCTTGGAGCTGATGATTATATAACAAAGCCGTTTTCTATAAGAGAACTTATTGCAAGGATAAAAGCAGTTTTAAGAAGGCAAGAAACAAAACAGAAAGGTAAGCTTATAAAAATAGGAGAAATTTTGGTTATCAACCCAGACACTTATGAAGTTTTTGTGGAAGGCAAGAAGGTTGATCTTACTACCACAGAGTTTAGGTTACTTTTAGTTTTAGCAGAAAATAAAAACAAAGTTTTTACGAGAGATAAACTTTTAGATTATCTTTGGGGTACAGAAAAAGCAGTACTTGATAGAACGATAGATGTACACATTACTCATATAAGAGAAAAACTCTCTAAAGCAGCAAAATTTATAAAAAATGTCAGAGGAGTAGGATATAAAATAACAGATACATAATGATAAAATTTTTATTTTTAAAAACTTTAAAAATTTCTGTTTTTACTACATTTATATTATTTTTAATTCTTGTTTTTTTATTTAAAGAAATCTCAAGAAAAATTTATATCTACACTTTAACAGAAAAAATAAAAGGTATCAACTCAATAATTATTTCAGAAATCCTTACTAAAGAAGATGATATAAATAAAGTTGCTGAGAAATTTGTAAAAGAATTAAATGTTAGGTTTGAAATAATAAATCCTAAAAATGCTACCTTCCCACAGAATTATCTAAATCCTTATCAAATAAAAAACATCCTGAAAAAATCTTTTGAGAGTTTTATCTCACATAATACTCTTTATGTAGCAACATCTTTTAAAAAAAATAGTGAGAATTATATTTTACTTTCAATTTATGATTTAGAGAAAATAGAAGAAGCTCTTTCTGAAAAAATTTCTTTTTTGTTTGTTGTGAAGTTTATTCCAATTATTTTTTTAACATTGACAATAGTTTTATTTTGGGTGGTATTTTCTTATAATAAAAAATTAAAATTTTTTCTAAAAAGTTTTCAAAAAGTAAAAAGTGGGAACTTTGATGCAGAAGTTTACTTTGATAAAAAAGACGAGTTTAAAAATTTGTCAGAAATCTACAATGAGATGCTTGAGAAAATTAAAACCACTATAAAAGAGGTTTCTTTTCAAACACATAAAATAAAACAAGTTTTTTCTTCAATCCAAGAAGCGATAGTTCTTTTAGATAACACAGGTAGAATTTTGCTTTATAATGAAAAATTTCTAAAACTTTGTAAGATTTCCCCAGAAAAAAGATACTATTGGGAAGCACTTATTTCTTTAGAATTTAATGATATAATAAAAACTGCTATACAGAATAAACAAAATATATTAAAAGAAATAAATATATTTGACAAAACTTATCTTTGTAGTATAAGTTTTATCTCTGCAACTGAGTTAGTAGTTTTTTTATATGATATCACTCAGCATAAACAAATTCAGGATATAAAAAAAGATCTTGTGTTAAACATAATTCATGAGTTAAAAACACCACTTACAAGTATAAAAGGTTTTGTTGAGACACTTTATAATGAGATTAATAAAAAACAGCATAAGCACTATCTTAAGATAATTCTTTCTAATACTGAGAGGTTGATTAAAATAATAAATGATCTTACAACACTTGCACAACTTGAACAAAAAGAAATAAAACCTTACTTAGAAGAGGTAAATTTATATGAGGTTGTAGAAGATATAAAGTCATTATTTGAACAAAAAGCAAAAGAAAAAAATTTAGAGATGAAAATAGAACTGCAAGATGGCCTTCGTGCGATAAAAGCAGATAGGTCTCATATTGAGCAGCTATTGATAAACTTACTTGACAATGCTATAAGATACACCGATAAGGGATATATAAAATTAAAAATTTCACAAGATATAACTCACACATATATAGAAGTAGAAGACACCGGTATAGGAATATCTAAAGAGTATCATTCAAGGATTTTTGAAAGATTTTTTGTAGTAGACAAAGCGCGTTCTCGTCAGACGGGAGGCACTGGTTTAGGGTTA
>JANXCA010000088.1 GCA_025060535.1 Endomicrobiia bacterium
ACCCTTATCTTTATTATTTAGTGCTTCCTTACTCATTATTTTGTTGATAATTGTAATTAATAATAATTTCAGTTTTGGGAGGTGATTTTATGTTAGTTAATTCTCAAAGTGAGCACCGTCTTCAGGGAGTTAATAAAGAAAAAGTGATTGTTGTTAATAGGAGAGTGGATTTTGATTACATATTTATTGGTTTTATTGGTATTTTAATTTTTGTTTTACTTCTGATTTTCTCTTTATTTTATGAAATTTTGTCTCTACTTTTTAAGAGTATAGTTAATTCTTTTAGTAGTGAGGTATAAGAGGTGATTTTTATGTCAAGGATGATTGATGCTCTTGAGTTTGAAATTGGTGTTAGGAATATCAATAAAAAAAAGGACAAAAGGAAAAAAAAGGACAAAAGACGGGAGTTGTATGTGCAAGATGACAATAAAACTGGTTTTATAGAAAGTATAAATTACCTTATCTTTTCTTACTTCTTTTTCCTTACGATTTCGTATCAAATTTTATATAGTATTTTTTCTTGGTTTGGATTTCAGGATTATACGTGGAATTTGATCTGTGGTACATCATTTTTAGTTCTAGTTTTGGCTTTTTCTTTAGTTCTGTTTTTGAATAATTTTGTCTTGAAAGATTCTTTTAGTTGGGATAATTTTTTCCTTGTTTTGTTTTTACCAAGTTTATCTGGTTTTATTTTGTTAGTTTTGTTAGCGGTATTATTTATTGGGATTTTGATAGGAATTCCATACTTTTTGTATATTTTGGGAAAAAATTCAGCCTCTTGTTGGGTTGGGAAGGCATAAGGGGGTGTTGTGGTTTTATGTCAAAAATGATAGATACTATACAGAAAGAGTTGGAATATGATGAATCAAAAAGTTCGGAAAATAGTAAATCCAATTCCTATATTAAAAATTATCTGCTAAGTTACATGTTAGTTTATGTGGTAGTTATTCCCACAGTATACGTAGTATCATATTACATATTATCTGTAGAATTAGGATATGAAAATTATTATATGAATTTATTTTCATTACTCTACTTTAGTTTAATATTTTTTTCGTCATTAATTGTATTTTTATATCTATTCTTGACCCGATTATAATTATTGTTTTATCTTAATGTGGGGTGATTTTATGTCAAAAATGATTGATATACTGGAAAAGGAGCTACAAGTTAGAACAAAGAGAAAAAAAAGAAAAAAAGTTTTCTATACGATCCTCGAAGAGTCTGGGAATTCACAAGATTCCGGAAGATCTGATAATTCACAAGTTTCTAAAGAAAATTCTATTGATAATGTTATTGATAATATTTCAGGTATGTTGTTTGTTTTAGTTGTTTTTGGGATGTATAAGTTTGTTAATGACATATTAGTAAGTTTAGGGTTAGAAAATTTTGGACCCCTAGTTTTCTGCACGTTAATTTTTATTCTTTCAATGCTGTATATTGTGTTATATAGTTTGATATATGCTTTTTATTGTCGAAGATAAATGCTTATAAAAATCTATTATTAGGTTTAAGGATGTTTATGAAAAGGAGGTGTAATATATGTATTTCAGAAAAATTTTGTTAACTATAATTTTGGGAGTTCCTTTTGCATTTTTTTTGTTTTTGCTTTTGAATTTTGATAATAAATTTTTTATTTTATCTGTATATTTTTTATCAGCTGTTTTTTTTGTATTTTTAAGGAAGTTTTTATATTTGGGTTTGGAAAAGGTTTGGAAAATTGATATTGAGGGTACTGACGTTTCCAAAATACTTTATGTGGGGGTATTAAAAAGGTTAGTCAGGTTTGCCTACAGTACCGTTATTTTAACTTTATCTTTCAATGTTGCATTGTTTTTGATCAATATATTTATGTCTACTGAAGAAATTATTATCTTACTTACTTATCATAATTCTATATTTCTGGTTTTCTTACTATCTTTATTAGTTAATGTTGTTTTGTTTTATTTTAAAATTTTTGGACGAAAAGGTATTGAAAAGGAAGAGATAGTTTTTGATAAAGAATCAAGAATAAAAGCTTCAATCATAAATGTGATTAAAAAAATTATTATGGGTATTTTAATTACTATTATAGTTGGAATGATATTAAATTTTTTGGGTTACTATCTTAAATTAATTTTGATATCTACTTTTATCATGTCATCCTTAATTTATTATTATTATGAAAAATATGGAAAATATGATACGAGAACAGATAGTATTCAAAGTGGTACTACGGTAAGCGATAATAGTAATATTTTGAATGCGGTGGATAATTTTTCTGAATTGAAGGATAATTTTTCTGGATCTGTTAGTATTCAAAATAGCAATTATTCTTCTAATGTTGTTTTCTTAAGATTGATGATTAAAATGTTAAATTTTAAAATTGATAATAGTACAGAGAACAGATATTTAAGTATTCTAAAAATAAATGAACTGATACGTGAAATGGATAATATAATGTCTGTTGATGCTAATTTTAGAAAAAGGGTTAATTTTATTTTTTATTTATTTTTTGCTCTTTTGGCTGAGGGTAGAAAAGCTGTTCCTATGTTGATGTTAGGGTACCTCATTTATTACTATCAAAATCTGGAGAATAGTGATAATTCTGATTACTTAAGAGAGAGATTAAAGCAAGCTATAAACAATTACACTTTAAAAACGCCTGTAAGAATGGCCGAAATGATTGTTTGTTGGCAGTACCTTCATAAAATTAGATTGGGTAATGTTCCTTCTATAAAGAGGTTGCCTAAATTTGTTAAAAAGAGATTGAAGTATGTTTTAGAAAACTACTCTCCATTGACTCTTAAAAAAGCTAAGATGTTAAAAAAGTCTATAAAATTGAAGGATTTAATAAAGATTTTAAGACCTAAGCCTAAGAATAACCTTCTTAATGTTCTGTATGGGGGTATAATTCAGGATTCAAAAATATCAAAGCTTAAAACTACTGAAATTGTGCCTTTAGTTGTCAAATCTGAAAGTTTAATAAAGCAAAAAATAGACAGCTTACCTTTACAAGCTCTGATGAGAAATCTATCTAAGATAAATTTTGAAGATACTGAAACTTTTGAAATTGTGAAAAATAAGCTTTTGAATACTGTATCTAATATGGATAAATTGAGAAGGTTTATCAATATATTTGACTTTTACATACCTATTTTTGTTGTTCCACAGGATGATATTCATGCAATAACTGAGAAAATAAAGGATGTTGAGATGTCAAGTTTAAGTAATGAATTGTTTTCTCCTAACAAGATTTCACAGCAAATTTTGTCTTCATGTCTGGTTAACTCCATAATTGATTATTTAAACTTATCTTCAACATTTGATTTTACCAAAGTTGAGCAAGTTGCTATGATTATTGATTACTTGCTTATTTTGGATGAGATTGTAAAAATAAAAACTAGCAAAGTTGATATTGGTAATTATGTTGTTCTTACTGACTATAGAACTAAGCAAATTTTGAATAGTCATATAAAAATTGAGGATATTATTTTTAATGAGGCTAAAGCATTAAACCGACAAAAAATGAAAGATCTTCTGAATGAGATAATTCAAACCTATTTAAATGAGTCAAGAATAAATAAAAAAATATCTATTATAGTGAGGGTAGATTTATCTGATGTGATAAATCTTTCTATACTTATTGCGTTTTTAAGCTCTATATATTCTGATTTTGAAATTTTTCTGTATAATGGGAAATATTTGAAAGACTATACCAACGTTTATAAGGATTTAACCAATGGTTCTAGACCGATCGATAAGTATCTGAAAACATTTTGCTTCATTACAGAGTATGGTAAAAAAGGAAATGAAAATTTTTATGATTCTATTAAGGATTACTATGGTTTTTATGAAAAGCTTCAGGAATATTTTCATTGGAATGGTAACAATTTGAGCGAAAATTTTTTAGTGTTGGACTATTATGGTTATGCTGATGCACAGAATCACTTGGAAATTTTTAAATTTTTTGCTAATACTTTAAAAACTCATGATAAGAAAATTGTTTTTTATGATTACACTCAAAATGGAGACATTGAGAGTTATTTATCTTTGAATAATGTTAATTTTATATCCTGTTATATTCATCCTTTTGTTATAGAGACAATTGATGGTTTTTTTAATTGAGTAGGATTAGTTTTGGAGTTGTTTAATTGATATCAATAATGGATAATGTTTGGTGGTTTTTAATATTCTTTTTTCTCTTTTTACCTGCTGCCTTTTTATTTAGATCTTTTATCTTATCAGTTTTCTTGAAATTTTTCAATAAAAATGATACTGTTATAGTTTCATTGAGGATTAATTCAATTTTATGGATATTTATTTCTTTTTTATACATTTTGGTTGAGATTCTTGAATTTTGGATACTTACCGTTGGTCTAGACCCCAAGGTCGTTGATAGTTTAAAGGTTATTTCTAATAATTTTGAAAAGCTTTTAGTTTTTGCATTAATAATTAGCATATTTATTTTTGTTTCTGCTGTTATAGTTCAAGTCATCAGATACTATGTTTCCAAATCTGATGTTCCGCTTCCTAATGTTGAAATATTCTATAATTTGATAAGGATATTGATAGGATTGGTTGGACTGATAACTGCGTTATGGTATTTGGGTGTTCCTATGGCTCCCATACTTACTACCTTGGGAGTGGGTGGATTAGCTGTATCTCTTGCTTTGCAAGGTATACTTTCTAACTTTTTTTCGGGGATGAATATTCTTTTTTCCAGGGTCTTTTCAAAAGGTGATTATATCAAAGTTGATAATCAGTTTGAAGGTATTGTTGAAGATATAACGTGGTTTAGTACCAAATTGGTAATGAGAAACAACAACAGGATAATAATACCCAATTCCAAGATTGTAAATTCTATACTTATAAACTATAAGCATCCAAGCCCTCCTATGAAGATATTGGTACCCTTGTCTGTGAGTTATTTTTCTGATCTTGAAAAAACAGAAAAGGTGACTCTCGAGGTTGCTGAATATATTCAGCGAAACGTAGAAGGTGCCAATCCAGATTTTAAACCTGTTGTTAGGTTTAGTTCTTTTTCTGA
>JANXCA010000089.1 GCA_025060535.1 Endomicrobiia bacterium
TATATCCTGAGTACAATCAAATGGATCCAGAGAATCCAAAGTGCTCCGAGGACTCAGCTTATCCAGCTTTACCGGATAGTGAGTATGGATGGGAAAAACTATTTAGTGAACGGCTTTATTTAGCATATCATCGAAACTATGGCATGGAAGTAAGAATAGCAAGGTATCATAATATATTCGGGCCGGAAGGAACATGGAGAGGTGGTAGGGAAAAAGCTCCTGCTGCACTTTGCAGGAAGGTTGCAGTTGCAAAATTAACAGGCAAGGACTACATTGAAATTTGGGGGGATGGGAAACAGACGAGGTCATTTCTTTACGTTGATGAGTGTGTTGATGGCACACTTCGGCTTATGAGATCAAATTGGACTGGGCCAGTTAACATTGGTTCAGAAGAAATGGTAAGTATCAATAGATTAGCAGAAATAATAATGGAGATTGCCGGTGTTAAGCTAAAGATCGTTCACGTTCCAGGTCCGACTGGTGTTAGAGGAAGAAATTCAGACAATACCCTTATCAGGAAAATGCTTAACTGGGCTCCATCAATGTCCTTAATAGAGGGCTTAAGGATAACATACCAGTGGGTAGAAGATCAAGTGAGAATGGCTTTAGAAAAGGGAGAGATAAAATAATGATAGTATAACGTACTGCAAAAAAAGGGGAAATACATCAAGGAAGACAAAAGTTGGTGTTGCACGTAGTTAAAAGAGCTTTGCAAGATTTGAACATATGGATAGTCTAAGAGATGTTTTTAGAGGTGCGTGTGAAAGTGCTGTGAGTTGCTTGAGTTTTTGTAGGTTTTAGAAACTTCCTTGAGCTTTCTGCATGAGGTTATGTTTTATACTATAATATTGAAGGCATGGATAGCTCTGCATAGGAGGAGAAAATCTAAAAAGTTCTCAAAAAGTATGGCATAACGCCTGAGTATGTAGAGATTTGGGGTTCTGGAGAAGTTTACAGGGAGTTTTTGCATGTGGATGACCTTGCAGATGCCTGCGTGTTTTTGATGGAAAATGTGGATGCGTAAGAGATGAAAAGGTATTGCTCTGATTACTTTGTGAATGTGGGAACTGGAGAGGATTTGACTATCAAGGAGCTTGCTTTAATGATTAAAGACATAATAGGATACAGGGGTGATGTCAAGCATGACTTTTCCAAACCTGACGGAACACCAAGGAAGCTCCTGGATGTGAGTAAAATAAGAGATATGGGTTGGGTGGCAATGATATTTTTAAAAGACGGTATTAGACAAGTATATGATAGTTATTTAACAATACGGCTAGAAAAAACCATGATTTAATTGTAGGATGTATTAAAAATGAAAAAAAAGTACAGAATTTTATTAACGGAAGCTTCTTTTAAAACGTCTCTTTGGGTAGCGAGAGCTATAAAAAAATGGTCTGACAAATACGAAATAATTGGTATTGACACGCTTCTAGGTGGTGCATTACTTTCTAGATATGTGGATTTCAAAAAAGTTGTTAGGATAAGAGAAAGTTATATCCAAGAAATAATCAAAATCATGAGGGAACAGCAAATAGATATAGTCTTTCCACACCTAGAGTCTACGTACCTTTCGTTATATGAAGCATCACCTGAAGTTAAGATAGTAGCTCCCCCAAGAGATTTAGCGCTAATAGTTACAAATAAACTAAAAGTTTGTGAATTAATAAAAGATATGGTTAAATTTCCACATACTGAAGTTATTCAGGTAAATACGCAAGATGATGTAAAAGAATGTGTGGATAAATTGTATGAGATTGCTGTTAATAGTAACGCTAATTCAAAGTATATAATTAAAGTTATAGATGAAATAAATAAGCCGTTTGGTCCTATGGGTAGGTACATAATAATTGATTCGAAATGTTTTGATGACAGGGATTTTTCTAGTAAATTATTTGATTTTATTCAAAAAAATAAGATTTTACTTTTGCAAGAATACATACAAGGCTATGGAGTAGGTGTAGGAGGCTTATGGAAAAATGGGAAACCTCTACTAGTTGGCGGGCATAGACGACTAATCGAAAGTCATAGAACAGGTGGTATTTCTATTATGGCTGAGAGTTATATTCACGATCAAGCCATTGAAATTTCAAACAGAATAATGAGTATGCTAAATTACACAGGTATTGGCATGGTTGAGTTTAAAATAAGTGAAAAGGATGGTACGCCTTATTTTATGGAGATAAATCCTAGGCTTTGGGGAACAATACCTCTCTATATTTATAGCGGTCTAAATATTCCATTAGCTGCTTGTGAGATGTTTTTGGAAGATGTTTCCAAAGTGGATTACCATTTTACGGTTGGAAAAAGAATGTTTTTTATGAGAGACTTTCTAATATCATTATATCCACCGAGTTCAAACTCTATTTATCTCTTAAATTCATTAGCTAAAAATATAAAGGTCATTTTATCTGCAAAGGAGGGCGTTTATCTAAAGGAAGATTTTTCCCCTTTTTTATATGATATGCTATCAATTTTTGTATATTACTTAAAAAGAACTTTAAAATCCATCTTTAAGAGGATAAAAAAACTACTAACAAGCTACGAAAAGCGTATGAAAAAAGAAACTTGAGAATCAGGAGAATAGAATGTCAGAGTGTCCCATTTGTAAATACAATAAAGCAAGTTTAATCGAAAGCACTGAGAATGGATTTTATATCTATAAATGTTTATCTTGCGAAACTTGCTATAGCTTACCCTGCAATCCTACTAAGGTTCCGAAGTATGATTACATAAACGAAAAAACCCATAGCCGCAAAGAAATAGAAGAAGTTATTAAGATTTTGGAAGTAATTAAACAAGTTAAATGTGACACGGGTGATAATATTTCAGTTTTAGAGATTGGTAGTGGAGATTTTCGTCACCTGATAATTCTAAGGAGAATGTTTCCCACGATAAAGTTAATTGGTGTTGATCTAGCTTATGAGGCTTTAATCAAAGAAGACAGTATAAAAACGATTTTGGATAAGTATAATATAGAGGCTATAAACAGTTTGGAAAATCTAATTATCAATAACCATAAGTTTGACCTAATATATTTTTTTCATGTATTAGGGCACATAGAAAATCCTGAGGAGTTTTTACTCAAAATCAGATCTCTACTTAAAGACGATGGATATGTTATGTTTAGTGTACCAAATCCAGATAGACTGTCTAAAAAAGTATTTGGTAATGAGGAGTGGGATTACCCACCTTATCATTTTTACAGGTTTTCGGTTAAATCAATTAATCATCTGCTTGAAGCTACTAATCTTCAAGTGATTACAGTCAAACAATATCAATTGAAGCTAAAGTATGACTTTTACATTTATAAAGAAAAATTGAGGCATATTATATTTAGTAAAATTAAAAGACTTAAAGATTTAATTACATCTAATAGACGCAATTATAAAAATTACTCAACTGTGAATCACATAGATAATGGCGTTTATAATCAATCCGTAAAAATAAGCGTTAAGGATTTTATAAAAAATTTTATTTCACCTATCTATACATCATTGGGATCTATTTTGTTTTTCATACTTTATCTATATGATTTGCTTTACTATAAAAAGGGAGCACTAAGTATGGCAGTTATAGCTAAAAAACGAAAAGAAGGTAAGGACAATGCTTCTTATGTGGTATTTGATTTTGATGGAACTATAATAAACAAAGATTCGTTTATATCTTATACTAACTTTCTGGGAAAAAATTCGATTCTAATGAAAATATTCATAAGATTTTTGCAAGAGTTGTATTATAGTAAAATTATTTCTAACACATTGTTTAAGGTCTTATTATGGAAAATGATTCCACTAAAATATAAATCTGATAATTTTATAAGGAATTTTGTTTTAAGTTGCTTAACAGAAAAATATCATAACAGGGAAGTTATAAGTGAACTCATGGCTACACAAAGTAAAGACATATTAGTTATTTCCGCTACTCATTTCATGATAGTTAGATCTTTTTTCCAGATATATTACCCAGATTTACTTTCTAATAAAGGTATAAAAGTTTTTGGAAGTTCCTACAATAGTCTATGTGATAAATTTTTTATAAATAATCTAAGAGGCAAAAACAAGTTAAAGTTGTTAGAATTTTTAGGAATAGGAGAATTAGAATTGTTATACACTGATTCCATTGAGGAGGACCGCTATTTATATAATGTTAGTAAAAAGTGCAAAATAGTTGGAGATATAAATGAATACTAAGTTCATTCCAGTTTATGAGCCTGATATAACTGAAAAAGAAATACAATATGTAAAAAATGCAGTAGAATCTGGATGGGTATCCTCATTAGGTTTCTATATCACGGAGTTTGAAAAGAAATTTGCAGAATATTTAGGAGTAAAATACGCTTTAACAGTTTCAAATGGAACAGTTGGTTTACATCTTGCTCTTGTTTCATTGGGTGTAGGCGAAGGCGACGAAGTTATTGTGCCAGATTTAACTTTCGTTGCTACTGCAAATGCAGTTACTTACACTGGTGCAAAGCCAATTTTTGCGGACATAGACCCAGAAACATGGTGTATTGACCCTGAAGATATGAGGAAGAAAATAACAAAAAGGACGAAGGCCATAATTCCGGTGCATCTTTATGGTCATCCTGCTGATATGGATACTATAAATTCTATTGCTATGGAATATGGACTCTATGTAATAGAAGACGCTGCGGAGGCACATGGAGCGGAATATAACGGTAAAAAGGTAGGAAGTTTAGGAACATGTGGAGTTTTTAGTTTTTATGGAAACAAAATTATCACAACAGGTGAGGGAGGAATGATAA
>JANXCA010000008.1 GCA_025060535.1 Endomicrobiia bacterium
AATGTCAATTTAAATTCTTGTATAATAGCTTCCTCAGCTGTTGTTTCAGATAGTATCACTATGTTTGATGGAACAATTATAAATATTCAATTATAGTTGTGAAAATAGTGATATATGAGAGTTAGAAAGATAAAGATCTCAAAATCTATTTAAAAGATCTACAAAAAACTAAAATCAAAGGGGGAAGAAAAAAATGTATCCAAAAGATATGTTTTTTACCTCAGAATCAGTTGCAGAAGGACATCCTGATAAAGTATGTGACCAAATTTCAGATGCTGTGTTAGATGAATGTTTAAAACAAGATAAGAATTCTCGTGTAGCTTGTGAAACTTTTGTAAGTATGGGGTTAGTAATAGTAGGTGGAGAAATAACTACAGAAGGATATGTCGATATTCATAAATTAGTTCGTGATTTAGTAAAAGAAATAGGATACACCTCTCCTAATTATGGGTTTGACTATAAAACCATATCCATTCTTAATGCAATTCATTCACAATCACCAGACATAGCGCAAGGAGTGAATCTTGGAAAAGAAATAGGTGCTGGGGACCAAGGTTCGATGTTTGGCTATGCTACTAAGCAAACAAAAGAGTATATGCCTCTTCCCATTATCTTATCTCATAAGCTTGTAATGAAATTAGCAGAGGTAAGAAAGAAAAAAATAATACCATATCTTGGTCCTGATGGAAAATCACAGGTTACTATAGAGTACCGTGATGGTAAACCTATAAGAGCTGACTATGTAGTTATTGCAGCCCAACATACTGAAGAAGTTCTTACTAAAAATAAGAAATATATGAGAGATGATGCCAAAGAAGAAATTATTAAAAAAGTAGTAATACCTGTTTTGGGAGAATATTATGATAAAAAAACAAAAATTACAATAAATGGTACTGGTAAATTTGTAATAGGTGGTCCTCAATCAGATACAGGAATGACTGGTAGAAAAATAATTGTAGATACATACGGAGGATGGGTTGCACATGGAGGAGGTGCCTTTTCAGGAAAAGATCCTACCAAAGTAGACAGATCTGCCTCTTATATGGCAAGATATATTGCAAAGAATATAGTAGCAGCAGGTTTAGCTGATGAATGTTTAATACAACTTGCCTATTGTATTGGTATGACAGAACCGGTTTCTTTAATGGTAAATACTTTTGGAACTGGAAAAATTCCTGATAAAAAATTAGAAATATTGATAAGAAAAGTTTTTCCCTTATCTCCAAAAGGAATTATCCAACATCTTAATCTTTTAAGACCAATTTATAAAAAAACTTCTGTTTATGGACATTTTGGAAGAGAAGACAATGATTTTACTTGGGAAAAAATTGATATGATAGATGAGATCCATAGCAAAATAAAAAAAATATAAGGAGAAAAAAAATGAAATTTTATGATATAAAAAATATATCCCTTGCCAAAGAAGGCTTATTAAAAATTGAATGGTCTGAAAAAGAAATGCCGGTTTTAAAGATTATAAGAGAGAGATTTTTAAAAGAAAAACCACTTAATAAAATAAGAATTGCTTGTTGTTTACATATAACATCAGAAACAGCTAATTTATTAATAACATTAAAATTTGCTGGTGCGGATGTAGCTTTATGTGCCTCTAATCCTTTATCAACCCAGGATGATGTAGCAGCGGCTTTAGTAAAGTATTATGATATTCCTGTGTTTGCTATAAAGGGTGAAGATAGTAAGACATATTATTCCCATATAAAAAGTGTGTTATCCATAAAACCAGATATTACTATGGATGACGGTGCTGATTTAGTTTCAACATTACATAAGGAAAAAGAATATAAAGAGATTATTTCTAAAGTAATTGGTGGAACAGAAGAAACAACGACAGGAGTAATAAGATTAAAATCAATGGCAAAAAACGGTATTTTGAAATATCCAATAATAGCTGTAAATGACGCTAAAACAAAGCATATGTTTGATAATCGATATGGAACAGGTCAGTCCACTATAGATGGGATACTAAGAGCAACAAACATTCTTTTAGCAGGGAAAAAATTTGTAGTATGTGGTTATGGGTACTGTGGCAAAGGAGTTGCAATGAGGGCTAGAGGTATGGGAGCTGAAGTTATTATTTGTGAAGTAGATCCTATAAAAGCATTAGAAGCAGTTATGGACGGATACAGGGTTATGAGTTTATCTGAAGCTTCTAAGATAGGAGATATTTTTGTAACCGTTACCGGTAATAAAGATGTAATAGATACTAAACACTTTTTAAAAATGAAAGATAAAGCGATTATAGCAAATTCAGGACATTTTAATGTAGAAATAAATCTTGAAGGATTAAAAAAAATTTCTAAAAAAGAAAAAAAAATAAGAGAATTCATAAAAGAATATACCTTGACTAACGGTAAAAAAATATATATATTAGCCGATGGTAGATTAGTTAATTTAGCAGCTGCAGAGGGACATCCATCTATGGTAATGGATATGTCTTTTTCAAACCAAGCTTTATCTGTGGAGTTTCTTATAAAAAATAAAAAATTAAAATTAAAAAATGAGGTATATCCCGTGCCACAAGAAATAGACAACGAAGTAGCAAATTTAAAGCTGAAATCTATGGGCATAAAAATTGACAAGCTAACAAAGAAACAGAAACAATATCTTTCATCGTGGGAGTATGGAACATAACTATGAATGAAAAAATTCAACCAATACAACAGATAATAGATATAAGAAAAGAAAAATTAAAAAAAATTTTAGAAAAAGGCATCAATCCCTACCCAAATTCATTTAAATATAACTATGATATTTTTAATATAATAACTAAATATTCTGATATTTCAATAGGAGAAGAGCAACAAGAGATAATAACTACAAAAGGAAGGATTATCTTAAGAAGGGAGATGGGAAAAAGTATCTTCTGTACTATTCAAGACTTTTCAGGAAAAATTCAAATATATCTAAAAAAAGATGTCTTGGGAGATGAAAAATTTAAATTTTTCATTGAATTAGTAGATATAGGTGACTTAATAGGAGTAACTGGAAATGTTTTTAAAACAAAGACTGGAGAACTTACAATTAATGTAAAAGAATATATATTGTTGTGTAAATCTTTAAGACCACTTCCAGAAAAATGGCATGGTTTAAAAGATCAAGAAACAAGATATAGACAAAGATATTTAGATCTAATAACAAATCATGAGGTAAAAGAAATTTTTTTAAAAAGAAGCAAAATAATAAATACTATTAGAGAAACTTTAAATAAAAAAGGATTTATAGAAGTAGAAACTCCTATTATCCAACCACTTCCCGGAGGAGCAGTAGCTAGACCATTTAAAACATATCACAATGCATTAGGTGAAGAATTTTATTTGAGAATAGCTCCAGAACTTTATTTAAAGATGTTAATAGTGGGTGGAATGGAAAAAATCTATGAATTAGGCAAATCCTTTAGAAATGAAGGAATTGACAGATATCATAATCCTGAATTTACAATGGTAGAGATTTATCAAGCCTACGCTGATTATAATGACATGATGGAATTAACAAAGGAAATTTTTATAAATTGTTGCAAAGCTATAAATCATAAAGATGAAATAATATATACAGATGATGGTAAAGATTACATAATACAAATTAATAACTTTCAAAAATTTTCTTTGGAAGAACTTTTTAATAAGTATGTTCAAATACCAATAGATGAATTTATAGAAGAAAAAGTTTCGCAAGAAATCTATAAAAAATTAAACATAGAAATTTATGAAACTTTACCCAATGGAGAAAAAATAAAAAAAAGTAAAAAAACTTTAATTGATAACATTTTTGAGAAATATATACAACCACATCTAATACAACCAACTTTTGTAATAGATTATCCTAAAGAACTATCTCCACTTGCAAAGTATAATTTTAACAACAAAAAAATTACTGAAAGATTTGAATTTTATATAGCTACTAAGGAAATAGCTAATGCATATAGTGAACTTAATGATCCCATTGAACAATATGAAAGGTTTTTACAACAAACAGACGATGAAGAAAAAATGGCAATGAATTTAGAATTTATTACTGCTCTTGAATATGGAATGCCTCCTACAGGTGGTTTAGGAATAGGGATTGACAGATTATGTATGATATTGACAAACACAAATTCAATAAGGGAAGTTATCCTATTTCCTTTACTTAAAACATTAAAATGAATTTCACCACATATCTTGCTTTAAAATATTTAAAACCACAAAAAGATAAATTTTTTTCATATCTATCTTTAATTATTTCGGTAGGTGGAATTTCTATAGGAGTATGTGCCTTAATTGTAACATTAGCTGTAATGAGTGGATTTCATCGTGAAATAAGAAACAGGTTAACATCTATATATCCTCATATAATAATAACTTCAAAAGATGCTATTCCTACAGAAATTCTAAAAAATAATAAAAATATATTAAATTTTTCTCCTTTTATTTATAGTCAAGCAATTTTAAAATTCAATGACCGAGTTATAACTACTGTTGTTAAAGGAATTGTATATGAAGATGAGAAAAAAATAGTCAATATAGAAAAAATAATAAAATGGGGTAATATTCAAGGTACTTTAGAAAGAAATCATATAGTTTTAGGAAAAGAACTAGCTAAAAATTTGAATGTTAAATATGAAGATGAAGTAGTGATGATATTACCTACACAGATAATAACTCCATTTGGCAGTTTACCTTTAACAGAAAAATTTGTGGTAAAAGGCATTTTAAGTTCTGGAATTTTTGAGTATGATAATAATTTATGTATAATAGAATATCACAAAGCAAAAGAATTGTTCTTTGACAAAACAACTCAACAGCTAAATGGTGTGGATGGTCTTGGAATAAAAATTAGAAATGAACACAAAATAGAAAAAATAGTAGAAGAGTTAAGAAATCAATTTGGACCTTTTACTAAAGTTATCTCTTGGATAGAAATGAATTATAATTTGTTTGCTGCCTTAAAACTTGAAAAAACAATGATGATTATCATTGTAAGTTTAATAATTATAGTAGCTTGTTTTATAATTATGAATAATTTATTGCTTAAAGGAATACAAAAAAGTAAAGATATAGGTATTCTTATGGCTATTGGGATAGACAAAAAAACAATAAGAAAAATTTTCTTCTTACAAGGCATGACGATTAATTTATCAGGAATTTTTCTGGGATGTATTTTAGGATTTTTTTTAGGTCTTTTGATAAAACAATATCAATTTGTAAAACTTCCTAAGGAGATTTATTATATAGATAAAGTTCCCATATATTTTTCATTTGTAGATATTAGCATAACTTTAGCAATAGCTATAATTGTAGGAATTATAGCTTCAATTTATCCAGCTTATAAAATTTCTCAATTTGATCCTGTAGAAATTATCAGATATGGATGAATTGATTGAATTAAAAGAAGTATATAAAAAATATAAAAGCTCTACTGATTGGGTTTTAAAGAATATTTCATTAAATATTTATAAAAGCACTATTATGTTTATATGTGGACCTTCTGGAGTGGGTAAGTCAACATTATTACACATAATAGGGCTAATGGACAAACCAGATAAAGGTGAAGTAATAGTAAAATTCTTAAAAGAAAATGATGCTTCAGATCTTGAACACATAAGACTATATAATATTGGCTTTGTTTTTCAATATCATTATCTAATAGAGAACTTGACTATAAAAGAAAATATACTTTTACCTAATTGGGCAAAAAAGCAAAGACATATTAAATTAGAAATGGATGATTATATAAAGGAATGTATAAAAGTTTTAGGAATAGAACATACATTAAACAGATATCCATATGAATTATCTGGGGGAGAACAACAAAGAGCAGCTTTAGCAAGAGCTTTAGCAAATAGACCCAAATTAGTAGTAGCAGATGAACCAACAGGAAATCTTGACCAAAAAAATGCTGAAAATGTTATTTGTTTAATAAAAGAACTTAGAAAAATTTATAATATATCTTTTGTTATAGCTACTCATAATATATCCTTGACTAAGTATGGAGACGAAGTTATTCATTTGAAGGATGGAAAAATAGAAAGATGAATAAGACCAACAATTTATCAAGAGAGTTTATGTTAGAAGCTATAAAAGAAGCTAAAAAAGCATATAATAAAAATGAAGTTCCTGTTGGATGCGTAATTGTTTATAATGGTAAAATACTTTCTAAAGCTCATAATTTAAACATCACTTTGAATGATCCTACAGCTCATGCTGAAATCTTAGCAATAAAGAAAGCATCTAAAAAAATAAATAATTATAGATTAAATGATTGTGAACTATATGTTACATTAGAACCATGTCCTATGTGTGCCGGAGCTATAGTAAATGCAAGAATAAAAAAAGTATTTTATGCAATAGAAGATCCCAAAGCTGGCAGTTGCAAAAGTGTTTTAAATATTGTAAATAATAATAAATTAAACCATCAAGCAGAAATTTATGGTGGAATATGTAAAAAAGAAGCTAAAAATTTACTTAAGAGATTCTTTGAAAGATTGAGAAATCAACGGGGGTGATGTGGGTTCGACAGAAAGATAAAAACAACTTCTGCGCAAGTAGTGGTTAGCCGAAGGGCCACTATAAAAATCGGCTAAACATAAGTGCAAACACTTATGCATATGCTGCATAATTAAGCAGCTATATTCTGTAGCAAAGCCTGTAGCTACAGAATGAAGGAAACAGGCTCTTTCTACCTTGTTGTCCCTAGCAAGGTAGAAGAAACATAATTAGGGACTAGATATTAGTCAGTTGGTATGCTGACTAATATCGAATTTTAACATACCAGGTTTGTCTATTTTTCCAAAAAATAGACTAAACTTGTAGAGCAGAAGTTGTTTTTCTTTCTGGACGCGGGTTCGATTCCCGCCACCTCCACCAATTTTAATTAATTTAAAGGAAATTTTCTTTAAGTTTTTATGGAATTATTAAACATTTTTGCTAAAATACTATTTATAGCCAATGGAATAATTATATTTTTCTTTTTCCAAATCATAGTATATGGGATTTTTTCCTATATATATTATTTTAGACAAAAAAAGAAATTTCATCTTACTTTAGAAAAATTAGAAAATATTGCTAGTACACTAAATAAAGAACTCCCAGTCATTACTATTTTAATTCCTGCAAAAAATGAACGTGAGATAATTGGGACTACAATTGACAGATTTTTATCTTTAAATTATCCTAAAGAAAAATTAAACTTACTTATAATTTTAGATGAAAAAGAAGTTTTAACAACACCTTTTGAAGAGACCACACATTATGTAGTATATCAGAAACAAAACCATTATAATAAACTTTATGGGAGAGAAATTATCATAGTTACATCTGTTCCTGTGGGTTTTGACGGTGAATATAAAGGTAAAATATTACCTACACCTGTAAAGTCAACTAAACCTCGAGCATTAAATTGGGGTTTAAATTTTATTCCTAGTTCTACTCAAATATTAGGATTTTATGATGCTGACGCATTTCCGGAAAGAGATACTCTTCTTTATGTAGCTTATAAATATATAACAAAAAGTAGTAACTCTAACCTTCTACTTCAAGGTCCTGTAGTTCAAGTAAGGAATTATTTACATTTAGAACCCTTTAACAAAATCTACGCTGTTGCTCAGGCTATTACTCATGAATGGTATTTACCAGCATTGTTGTTATATCTTCCTTTTATAGGAGGGACTAATTTCTTTATAGAATATCATTTATTGTTAAAAGTAAAAGGATTCAATAAAAATGCGTTATCCGAAGATTTAGAATTAGGTTGCAGATTATTCGTTGAAACAAATACTTGGCCAGAATTTATGCCATATATAACCACAGAACAAACTCCTCCTACATATAAAGCATTTTTTCACCAAAGGACTAGGTGGGCATCTGGTTATATACAAGTTTTAAAAGAAATATTGATTAAAAAGACATATTTCAAAAAGAAATTTTTTATTTCATTTATGCTTATATTCTATGGTATTCTTCCATGGTTTGCTGCTCAAATTTTAACTATAACAACGATAGGAATGTTGATTCTTTCATTTTCTGGACTCTCACATTTTTTTGAATTTTTACCATCTTATACAAAAATATTTCTTTTTGTGATGAATATAGGATATATATTATTTTTGTTGTATTACTTTAACTACGCTGTCAAAAAAATTTATATTATAGATAACGGAGAAAAAAAATATAAATTTATTTTAGAGTATCTTACTTTTTTGTTAATGCCTATTGCTGCAGCATTAGGTACTTTACCTTATACTTATGGTTTTTTAATTTCTTTTTTTACAAATAACATTGAATGGAAAAAAACTATTAGAACAAAAGAATAATTTATTTTTTATATTTTTATTTTTTCAAATGTTGATTTTAAAATAATATTTTTTTAAAAAATTCCAAAAAAGAATTAATAAGGGCGCGTAGCTCAGCTGGCAGAGCGGCGGACTCATAATCCGTTGGTCGGGGGTTCGAATCCCTCCGCGCCCAAAATAAGATATTTTACATCCCTCCAGAAAGTTTTTATCTTTCCTATTTATTTAATGTAAAAAATTTTATATATAAATTTTTTAAACAAAATAAGGATAAGTTTATGAAAATAAAAAATTTTGTTTTTTTGTTTCTATTTATCTTGATTAACTTCATCTATTCTCAAAAAATTGCAGAGATTGAATTTATAGGTTTAAGAAATGTTAAAGAATCAGAAATAAAAACAAAAATAAAAACAAAGAAGGGAAGTGTTTTCTCTCCTGAAAATGTTTCAGAAGATGTAAAAGAAATTCTAAATACAACAGAATATTTCGAAAACATAGAAGTAAATTTTGACACTACAACTAAAAAACTCACCTTTAAGTTCTATGAAAGACCTTACATCAAAAAAATAGAAATAAGAGGGAACACTAAAATTTCTACTGGGAAAATCAAAGAAGAAATCCCTCTTAAAGAAAAAACTTTCTATGTTGAATCCAAATTACAAGAAAGTAAAGATAAAATTCTTCAACTTTATGATGAAAAAGGGTTCGTCTATACTACAATAAGAACAGAAGAAATAATTAATATTGAAACAAATCAAATGACTATTATTTTTCTTATAAATGAAGGTAAAAAAGTTAATGTAGAAAAAATAGAAATAATAGGCAATAAGTATATATCCAAAAGGAAACTTTTATCTTTGATGGAAATTAAAAAGAAAAAACCATTTAAAGAATCAAAACTTAATAATGATATTGAGAAAATTAAACAGTATTACAAAAATAATGGATTTTATGATGTAAATATAGACACTCCAACTGTTATATTAGATGATACCCAACAAAAAGTAAAAATTGTTATAAATATATCAGAAGGTTCGAAATATAAGATAGAAAAAGTATTTATTGAAGGTAACACTGTTTATAGTAATAAATACCTTCTAAAATATGTAAAAATAAAACCAAAACAATACTACAATCAGTCAGAGATAGATGAAACTATTCAGAACATATCGGAGCTTTATGGAGAAAAAGGGTATTTAGAGGTAAAAATTACTCCAGAAATTATAAAGGATAAAATTAAACCTTATATTATAGTAAACTTTAAAATAGAAGAAGGTAGACAATTTTATGTAGACAAAATATATATAGAGGGTTTAACTACTACGAAAGAAGAAGTAATTACAAGAGAAATTTTATTAAAAAAAGATGATATATTTAACAGCAAAAAATTAAGAAGAAGTGTAGAAAAAATTTATAATTTAGGTTTTATAGATGATGTAAAAGTTGAACCACAACCAGGAAGTACACCAAATAGTATTGATTTAAAATTTACAATAACTGAAGGAAGACCGGGTATGTTATCAGCAGGTGCTGGTTATTCTACTGTAGATAAATTAGTAGGAAATCTTCAAGTTTCTCATCTTAATTTGTTTGGTAGAGCACAAAGATTGAATCTTTTATGGGAATTTGGTGAAAGAAGAAAAAATTATGAAATTTCATGGACAGAACCATGGTTTTTAAAAAGGCCTGTATCATTTGGAGTATCATTATATGATTTAACAAGAATAAGAGAATACGCTCAAGAAGTAAATGCATACAAAGAAGAACGTCAAGGATTAGAGTTCAGAGTGGGTCCAAGAATATCCGACGTTTTAGGACTTTTATTTTCTTATTCTTATGAAAATGTTATCATATTTGACAGTAAATTTCCTCAAGACATACCGGAAGGAAAAAAACTCACATCAAGTTTTACTTCTCAGATTGTATATGATACTCGCGATAATATATTTGATCCATCTAAGGGTATAAGACAGTCTCTTTTAATTCAAGTAGCTGGATGGGGAATTTTAGGAGGAGATGTAAAATTTTATAAACCAATATTTCGTTCAGCATTTTTCATTCCGACTATTTGGAAGTTAGTTCTTTCATTTAATACCACATTAGGCTACATAGAGGGAATAGAAAACTTTGATTTAGATAAGGTAAAATATGAAAAATTCTATGTGGGAGGTGCAGAAACTGTAAGAGGTTATGGATATAGAAGTTTAGCTCCAGAAAATGGTGGAAGATTTATGTTTGTATTTAATTTAGAATATAAATTTCCAATAGTTCAAGAAAACACCAGAACTATTCTTCAAGGAGCTCTATTTTATGATATAGGAGGCGCTTGGAATGAGTTTAAAGACATTAACTTCACTATTGGTTCTTCACAAAAATGGGAAGAACAAGGAATATGGGATAACAAACTAAAGCATTCAGTAGGGGTGGGAATAAGATTTACAACTCCTATTTTCCCTATTCGTCTTGATTGGTCTTGGGCATTAAATCCACAAAAAGGCAAAGATCCACTTCAATTCTGGTTTACTTTAGGACAAATGTTTTAAAAAAAGTAATGAAAAAAATATTATTTATATTACTCACTCTAATATTTATTTTTAACCACATCTCAGCTATAGAAATTCAAACTCAAGATGTAAGAATAATAAGGGTAGGAGTTATAGATATAAATAAAGTCATCTCAGAATTTCCTTTAGCACAAAAAGCACAACAAGAAATTGAATTATTTAAACAAAATAAACTTTCTGAATTATCTGTTATAGAAAAAGAACTCGAAGATGTTTTGAAACAACAAATAAATCTTACCACAGAAATTGAACAACTGAAACATCAAATCAAACAAATAGAAACAGAAATTCAGACTTCCACATTAACTATTTCCTCTACAGGAACTATTGTTAACGCAGATGAAAAATCTATAAGAATCCAACAAATAAAAGATGAAATTATAAAAAAACAAAAAAATTTGGAACAAATAGATCAAGCTATAACCGAAAAAAAAGAAAAAATAAAAAGTGAAAAAGAAAAAATAGAAAAAGAAATTGAAGAGAAAAAACAAAAATACGAAGTTGAAATTTATATAGAGTTATATAAAATTATTCAAAAAATAGCACAACAAGAAAAACTTAACCTTATTATAGATAAATCCGGAATTTTATATGGGGAATCTCAAATAGACATCACACAAAAGGTAATAAATTTAATTAAAAAACAACAATGAATCATTTTCAAACTTTAAAAAAGCCTGTATATTTTGAAGGAATAGGGATCCATACTGGTAAATTTTCTAAAATAAAAATTTCACCATCAGACATTTCTAATGATGATATTAACTTTATTATAAATAACAAAAAAATATCTTTATCTTTTGAAAATATAGTAGATACAAAACTATGTACTACATTAGGTAATGATTTTGTTAAAGTTTCAACTGTAGAACATTTACTGTCAGTTCTGTTTAGTTTGTTTATAACTAACGTTGATATATATATAATTAAAGGAAATGAAATTCCTGCCTTAGATGGAAGTTCTAAAATTTTTATAGAAGAAATTTGTAAAGCTGGATTAAAAAAAACTGCTTTAAAGCCTAAAATTATTAATATAAAGAACACTTTTATTTTTAAAATTAATAACTCTATTTATAAAATCTCACCTTCTAACAAATTTGAAATAATATGTAGTATAAAAACAGAAAAATCAAATTATCTTAACAAACAAAAATATAAATTTGTTTTTTCACCTTCTAATTATATAAGAGAAATAGCAGCAGCAAAAACTTTTTGCTTTTTACAAGACATAAAAGAAATTTTATCTTCTGGTAAAGGATTAGGAGGAAATCTCGAAAATGTGATTATTATTAATGGTGATGAAGTTTTAAATCCTGAAATTATGACTTATAAAAATGAATGTGTAAGACATAAAATTTTAGACTTTTTAGGAGATATCTCGTTTATGAGAGTGTATTTTAAAGGAAAGTTTGAACTCATAAATCCAAACCATTATGCTAATTTTAAATTTTGTGAATATTTATTAAAAGAGGAGGTAGTTTATGGAGGATAAAAATCAAACAAATATTTATACTCAATTAACAGAAAAAGAACCTGAAAAATTTGAAAAAATAGTGTTGGATAAAGAGGAAATAAAAAATGTAATCCCTCATAGAGAACCCTTTCTTTTAATTGATAAAGTAGAAATTTTAGAAAAAGAAAAAGTCGCCGTAGGATATAAAAATGTTACAGGTTATGAAGATTTTTTCAAAGGACATTTTCCAGGAAATCCAATTATGCCTGGCGTTTTAGTTGTAGAAGCTATGGCACAAACAGCATGTGTGCTTTATCTTTTTAGGCCTGACTTAAGAGGAAAATTTGCATATTTTATGTCTATCGAAAAAACTAAATTTAGAAAACCAGTCCGTCCAGGAGATCTACTTGAACTTCAAGTAGAAGTATTAAGAGCTAAAGAGAAAGTTGGAAAAGTAAAAGGGATTGCTTATGTAAACAAAAATGTTGTAGCAGAAGCAGAATTTATGTTTATTTTAGTTGAAAAAGGAGAAGAAGAAAAAAGATATACCACAGAACAAAGATATCTTTCCTTTCCTAATATTCATTTTACTACAATAATACATCCTTCTGCTAAAATTCACCCTACAGTTAAAATTGGACCTTATACCATAATAGGTCCTAATGTTGTTTTAGAAGAAAATGTCCAAATAGGTAGTTATTGCAATTTAGAGTATTGTACTATCAAAAAAAATACAAGAATTTTTGACAGCGTTTGTATTGGAACCCTTCCTCAAGATGTAAAATATAAAGGAGAAGATACTTCAGTCGTTGTAGGGGAAAATTGTATTATTAGAGAATTCGTCACCATTCATAGAGGCACCACAACTAAACTTACATCTGTGGGTAATAATTGTTATCTTATGGCTTATTCACATATAGCACATGATTGTAAAGTAGGAAATGATGTTACAATTGCTAATTGTGGTACTCTTGCTGGACATGTTATTGTAGAAGATAATGTAACTATAGGAGGTCTTGTAGCAATACATCAGTTTGTAAGAATTGGAAAACTTGCCATGTTAGGTGGAGGAGCAATGGTATCCAAAGATGTTCCTCCATTTGTAATGGTAGTGGGAGATAGAGCAGAATTATGGGGGATAAACATAATTGGCTTACGAAGAAAAGGTTTTACAAGAGAAAAAATAAAAGAAATAAAAACAATATACAGAAAATTATTTAGATCTAAATTGCCCCTCGGAGATGCAATAGCAAAGATTGAAGCTGAAAATAAATTTCTTTCAGAAGAAGCAAAATACATGATTGAATTTATAAAAAACTCAAAGAGAGGTATTTGTAGAATTCCAAGAAAAAAATGACACAAAATAATATAGGAATAATTTGTGGTTATGGTTTATTACCTGAGCTTTTTTTAAAAGAGAACTATAAGAAATATAATTTGTTTGTTATAACTTTTAAAAATTATTATTCAAAAAAAATAAAAAAATATACAAGTAATTTTTTTGTATTAGATAGTTGGGAGCTTCAAAAAATTATAGAATATTTAAAAAAAAATTCAATAGAAAATATAGTATTTTTAGGTTACATACCTCACTTATTATTACTAAATAACCATTCTTTGAAAACAGACTTTCGTACTTTTAATATGTTAAATAAAATACCAAATTATACAGCATCAGAATTCTTTAAAGGGCTAATTGAAGAGTTTAAAAAAGAAAATATTACAATAGAACCATTAGATAAGTTTCTAAAAGATATGTTTGCACCAGAAGGCAAAATAAACCAGATGGAAATAACAGAGTACGATTTAGAAAATATTCAATTTGGATATAAAATAGCAAAACAGGTTGCATCCTTAGATATAGGATTAACAGTGGCGGTAAAAAACAAGATTGTAGTAGCTGTAGAAGCACTTGAAGGAACCGATAAGTGCATATTAAGAGCATACAAAATTGCCAAAGACGGATGTTATATAATAAAAGTAGCTAGACCTAATCAAGATATGAGATTTGATTTACCTGTAATAGGGCCTAAGACTTTAAAAGTAGCAAAATTAGCAAAAGTTTCTGTAATTGCTGTTGAAAGTAAAAAAACGTTAATTTTAAACAAACAGGAAGTTATAGAAAAATCTAAAAAACTAAACATTAAACTTTATGGAATATGAAAAAGAAGATCAATGTTGCCGTAATAGGATGTGGAAATTTAGGACAGCATCATGTAAGGATATACAATTCATTGGATTCTGTAAGACTTGTAGCAGTAGTAGATATAGATACTGAAAAATTAAAAAAGATAAAACAGATTTATTCTAATATAGAAACCACGACCAACTATAAAGAAATCATAGACAAAGTAGACGCGGTAAGTATCGTTGTTCCAACTAAATTACATTATCAAATATCCAAAGATATTTTACAATGTAATAAACACATTTTAGTAGAAAAACCAATAACTACAACTCTACAGGAAGCTGAAGAACTCATAAGAATATCACAACAAAGAAACCTCATTTTACAAGTAGGACATGTAGAAAGATTTAATCCCATAGTTCAAAAGATAAAAGAATATATAAAAGAACCCAAATTTATAGAAGCAATAAGATTAAATAACTTTGATCCTAGGGTTGCAGATATTGGAGTTGTGTTAGATCTTATGATTCATGACATTGATATAATCTTATATTTTATGAAAGATGTAAAACTCAAAAGAGTTGAAGCATTTGGAGGGAAAGTTTTTACAGATAAAGAAGATATCGTGAAAGCAAGATTAGAATTTGATAACGGCTGTATCTGTGATTTGACAACATCAAGAGTATCTCCTACTAAATATAGGAAAATGCATATTTTTCAAAAAGAAAGTTACATATCTTTAGATTTTATTAGACAACAGGCAAAAATTTACAAAAAAACCAACTCTGATACAATGTCTTTAAACAATATTGAAATTACTCGATTAAAAGTAAAAAAAGATGAACCATTAAAATTAGAAATAGAACATTTTATAAATTCAATTTTAGAAAATAAAAAACCACTTGTTTCAGGAGAACATGCAAAGAATGCATTAGAGATAGCTTTAGAAATATTAAACAATTTAAAGTTCCAATGAATGAAAAAGAAATTAAAGTCTTATTCTCCTGCGGAGATAGATCTGCTGATAAATATTTATCTTTGTTATTAAAAAATATCAAACAAATAAATTCCCATATAAAAACTTATGTATTGGGAGGAGACGAATCTAAATCTTATTCTGATGTGTTTTTAGAAAATTTAGTAGATTATGACGCACATGGTTTTTATTCACCTTTTTTTCAATTTTTTAAGTTTTTTTTTCTTTTGAAGAAATTAAAAAAATTTATAAAAAATAATAAAATTATTTTAATAGGATTGATTGATTACTACGGTTTTAACATAAGAGTTGCAAAACTTGCAAAAAGATACAATATAAAAGTTGTCTATTATATTACTCCTCAAGTATGGGCCAACAGAAGATATAGACTAAAAAAGATAAAAAAATATGTTGACTTTGTAATAAATATATATCCTTTTGAAAAAGAAATTTATGATAAATTTAACATAAAAAATTTTTATTTCGGACATCCTATTGTAGATATAATTCAAGACCAAGATTTTTCATACTACAATCAAAATTCTTTAATTATTGGAATCTTCCCTGGCAGCAGAAAACAAGTAATAAAATGGAATTTACCTATTATGTTAGATATTTTAAATAATTATTTCAAAAGTTATAATATGTCTTTAGAGTGTATTATCTTTGGGTTTAAAAAATATGAAAATTTATATAAAAAAATTATAAGGAAGTATCCATTTTCTAAAAATATTCAATTAAGTTTTCATAACAAAGAAGAATTAAGGAAAAAAATCTCATTAGCAATCTCAGTAAGTGGAACTGTTGTTTTAGAAAATGTATTTTATGGAATTCCTACAATAGTAATCTACAGACTTCCTTATCTTATGTATTTTATTGTTAAAAAAATTGTATATGTAAAATTTATATCTATACCAAACATAATCCTTAACAAAGAAGTTATTCCAGAATTTATCCAAAACAATATAAAATTAGACAAAATATCAAAATTCATTCATTTGTTTTTACATAATACATCATACATAAATAATTTATTAAATGAATACTCAAAAATAAAATTAATTCTATCTGAAAACAAAAATGTTTCTTTTTTTGTTGCAAAAAAAATTATAGAGTATATATATGAACAAAATTAAATTTTTATTTCCATATATAAAACAGTTTACTTTAAGAATATATATTTCTTTTCTCTGTATGTTTTTTGTAGGAATTCTTACTTCAGGAAGTAGGTGGTTAGTAAAACCTGTAGTTGATAAAATCTTTTTTGAAAAGAACTTGAATAATTTATACCTTTTGGTAGTTATAATACCAGTTGTATATTTGTTTATAGGAATTTTTACTTATATAAAAAACTATTTTAATGTATGGATTGCTAATAATATAGTTAGAAAAATAAGAGAAGATTTATACAAACATTTACAAATAATCTCTATTGATTACTTCATTACAAAATCAACAACAGGACATACTCTAGCTAAACTTACCAATGATTTAAATAATATATTTATTATGCTTAATAAAACACCTACAGTTCTTATAACAGATATTATTACTTTAGTAGGATTAATTTTTGTTCTTTTTTATATTTCTTTTAAATATGCTGTATTATCTTTATTAGTATTACCAATAGCATTATTTCCAATATATATTTTTACAAAAAAACTTCGTCATTATTCTAAAAAAACTCAACAAGAAATCTCTAATCTTTACAGTAATCTTCAAGAAAGTATATCAGCTATATTTTTAACACAAATTTTTAATCAACAAAAAAAAGAATTTGAAAATTTTAAAAATTTCAATGATAAAGTTTATATAGCAATAAAAAAATTTTCAAGAATAGAATTTCTATCCTCTCCAGTTATGGAATTTATAGGTGCATTAGGAGTTGGTCTAGTACTACTCTTAGGTGGAATCGATGTAATTACAAACAAATGGACACCTGGAAGTTTTTTTGCTTTTTTAGCTACTGTGTTATCATTTTATCAACCTTTAAAAAGAATTACTGAAATTAATCCAATAGTCCAACAAGGATTATCTTCCATTGAAAGAATAAATGAAATTTTTAATCAGAAACCTTCTGTTATAGAAGTTTCTAATCCAAAAGAAGCAAAATTTAATTCAGAAATTGTGTTTAAAAATGTGTTTTTTTCATATAAAAACAATAGTGAATATATTTTAAAAAATTTAAATATAAGAATTCCAAAAGGCAAAAAAATAGCAATAGTTGGACCTTCAGGAGCAGGAAAAAGTACAGTATTAAACCTACTACTTAGATTTTATGATGTAAAGGATGGAGAAATTCTAATAGATAACACAAACATTAAGGAATTTTCTCTGTCTTCGCTTAGAAAACTTTTTGGAGTGGTAACTCAAGAAACATTTCTTTTTAATAATACTATATGGTATAACCTAACCTATGCAAATGAAAATGCAAAAGAAGAGGAAGTCATAGAAGCTACAAAATTAGCTCATATATATGAGTTTATCAATAATCTTCCGCAAAAATTTAATACTGTGGTAGGAGAAAGAGGATATTCTTTGAGTGGAGGGGAGAGACAAAGAATAGCAATAGCAAGAGCTTTATTAAAGAAACCAGAGGTATTTATATTTGATGAACCCACTTCTGCACTTGATGCTGAATCTGAAGCTATAGTTTTTTCTGCTATGAAAAATATTTTTTCTACAAAAACTGTTATTCTTATTACTCATAGATTAAATTTAGTATTAGATTTTGATTATATCTATGTATTTTCTAATGGTTGTGTAGTTGAAGAAGGAAAACATGAAGACTTAATTAAAAAAAATGGATTTTATGCTTCACTTATAAATTTTCAAAAAATAAATTAATGATAGCTATTATCTCTGATATCCACTCTAATTTTGAAGCTTTAAATGCTGTTATAGACGATTTCAAAAATTACTCAATTACTGAGATATTTTGTTGTGGTGATATTGTAGGTTATGGACCTAATCCTAATGAATGCATTGAAATACTAAAAAATAAAAACATACTCTCTGTCATTGGTAACCATGATGCAGCTATAATAGATGAAGTTAATTTAGATTGGTTCAACAAAGATGCAAAAGAAGCAATTTTGATAAATAAAAAAATTATTAGCCAAGAAAATTTAAAATATATAAAAACACTTCCAAGATATATAATCAAAAATGAGCTATTATTAGTTCACGGTTCTCCAAGAGATCCTATCTATGAGTACTTGCTTACACCAAATTTTTTGGAAATAAATATAAAACATATGAAGCAAAAGATTTGTTTCTGTGGGCATACTCATATACCACTTATTTACTCCAAGTCCTCTGATGAGAAATCCAAAATATACTATCCAAAAAATAACTTTTCAATAAAATTAGAAAAAGACAAAAAATATATTATAAATGTTGGTTCTATAGGACAGCCGAGAGATTTAGATAATAAGGCTTGTTATGTTATATTTGATGATGAAAATTATATTTTACATTTCAAAAGAATAGATTATAACTTTCATCTAACCCAACAAAAAATGATTCAGCTTCAACTGCCAAAATTTTTAGTAGAACGTATTGAATTTGGAGAATGAATTTTTTAGAAATAAATATATTCTGAAAGCTAAAACAAAACCAATATAGGAGGATACTCTATGAATAGATTAAGTAAAGTTGTTAGTATAATTTTTTGTTTATTTTTTCTAAATAACTTTACTAAAGCTGAATTTTCTTTAGGTGTAGTTTTGGGAGAACCCACTGGTCTGTCATTAAAAATCCAACAGAAAAAAACACTTGCACATGATATAGCTTTAAATTTTAACACAGCTGATAATTATTTATATATAAGCTGGGATGTTTTGAAATATGATTATACCAAAATAACATCAAAAGAATTAAGTGGTTCCTTCCCAATTTTTTACGGTTTGGGACTAAGAGCTATAAATATCCATGAAGAACTTCATTTAGCTATTAGATTCGTATTAGGTTTAGAATATATATTTTCTGATATACCTTTTAATATATTTGTAAAACTCGCTCCAACAATAAATTTAGTTCCCTCTACAAGAGTAAGTATAGGACCTGCTATAGGAATAAGATATATTTTTAAATGAAAAAAGAAATTAAAAAAAAATACTTCATCACTGGAATTGTATTACTTGTTCCTCTTTGGATTACACTATATATAATATGGTTGTTTTTGAAATTAATATCTAATATTTCTACACCTTTTATAATTACATTCTTTTATGCTTTTCAAATTCCAGAAAATAAATTTTTAATTTTTATTTTTAGTTTTATTATTTCTCTTTTGATTATATACTTTATAGGATTTTTAGCAAATACTGTAATTGGCAAAAATTTATTAAAGAGTTTAGAAGAATACTTTTATAAAATACCCATAATAAAAGAAATTTATCCATCTGTAAAGAAACTTATTTATTTTTTTACTGAACAAAATAAGCTAAAAAATAATCAAGTAGTAATAGTTGAATATCCTCGAAAAGGATGCTACACTATAGGAATTATTACATTAAAGACCGAAACCAAAGTTGGGGTGTTCATTCCTTCTACTCCAAATCCCACAACCGGTTATTTAATATTTATTTCAGAAGAAGAAGTAAAACCTATTAACCTAAGTATAGAGGAAGCCTTAAAAATAATCATTTCTGGTGGAATTTCAGTAGATAATTTTGAACGAGACAAATTAAACAAAATATAGAAAAATTAATAATTCAATTTTTTATTATATCTGTCGATATGTAATATATTATCAATGTGATATTTAGGTATAACTAATATGTTATCTTTTTTGTAGGGAGTTGGTGAAGATTTATTATGTTTAATATATTCCAAAGTAGGTAATTCATCCGGATATCCTAATGCTATAACTGCGACAATCTCTAATTCTTTAGGGATTTCGAAAATTTTGTATATTTCATTTTTATTTATTGCTCCTATCCAACAACTACCTATACCATATCCCCAAGCAGACAAAAGTATATTTTCACAAGCAGCTGCACAATCAATAAGATAAGATTCACTAACTTTAGGATTTCCTAAAACAATAATATAAGCAGTTGGTTGTTGAGAAAGCTTAGGTCTGCCTGCTTGTGGAAGCCAGTATATATTTTCAAACACTTTTTTTCTTTTTTCTTTATTAGTAACAACAATAAATTCCCAAGGTTGCTTATTGCCCGCAGAAGGAGCTAAACTCCCATCACTTACAATTTGTCTAAGAAGTTTTATATCTATCTCTATTTGTTTAAATTTTCTTATACTCCTTCGTGTCCTTATTATTGTGTGAATATCTTTTATTTTATTTTTAGTTTGAGAAGAAAATATTTGACATAAACTAAAGAAGAAAAAGAAGAAAAAGAAAAAATAAGTTAGATTAATTATATTTTTTTTCATCTTACTACTTGATAATTATTTTATTATCTTATATAATAAAATAAAATTTTTATCAACAAAATTATCAACAAAGGAGAAAAAAATGAATTTATTTCTTTATGCACAAGAATGCACAAAACACTCTACATCAGATGCATCTGGAGGATTTTTAAGTATATTCCCTATTATTGTGATTTTTCTAATATTTTATTTTATTTTATTTCTACCTGAACAAAAAAGAATAAAACAGCACAAGAAGATGTTAGAAAGCTTAAAAAAAGGTGACAACGTGATTTTATCCAGTGGAATTTATGGAACAATCACTAATGTAAAAGGAGATATTTTAGAAATAAAAATTGCAGAAAACGTAAAAATAAATGTATTAAAATCAGCTGTTTCTCAAGTAATTTCTGAGGAGAAAATCAAATCAATCATGTCTTAAAAAGATGAACGATAAAAATTATGTCACTTTAAAAGATGTAAAAGAGAATCCTATAGTAAAAAGTTTTATATTCGCATCTAATGAATATTTAGGTTCTATAGGCTATACTGAACATGGTTTTAGACATACTACAATAGTAAGTGAATTAGCAGGAAATATTCTAAAATATCTTGAATATCCACAAAGAATTTGTGAATTAGCATCTATAGCAGGCTATCTACATGACATAGGAAATGTCATTAATCGTAAAGATCATGGTCAATCCTCTGCTTTACTTGCAATGGAAATTTTAGATAACATGAATATGCCACCTGAAGAAATTGCTATTATTATTTCTGCAATTGGAAACCATGAAGAAGAAATAGGCGAACCCATAAGTCCCGTAGCAGCAGCTTTAATTTTGGCCGACAAATCTGATGTTAACAAAAATAGAGTAAGAAATCCAAAAATGATTTCATTGGACATACATGACAGGATAAATTACGCTGTAGAAAGAAATTTTCTTGAAGTATCTAAAGAAAAAAAAATTATTTCTTTAAATTTAGATATAGATACAAAAATATCAAGCATAATAGAATATTTTGAAATTTTTCTATCTAGATTAGTTATGTGTAGAAGAGCAGCAAATTATTTAGGTTGCAAGTTTGAAATGATAATCAATAGTCAAAAAGTGTTATAATGAAATAGGAGAAACTATTATGAAAAACTTACAATTTAGATTTGTTATTCTTTTATTAGTTATAGCTATAGGAATTTATTTTATAATTCCAACATTTCAATGGTATTTTATTTATTCTCCAGAAGAAAGACAAAAAAAAGAAATCTCTAAAGATCCTATATTAAAAAAAATTTTAAATTTAGGTTTAGATTTAAAAGGAGGAGTTTTTTTAATTTTAGAAATAGATAAAGAAAAAATACCACAAGAAACTAATCTATCTGATGCTTTAGACAGAGCAATAGAGATAATAAGAAATAGAGTTGATCAGTATGGTGTAGCTGAAGCTATTATTTCAAAACAAGGTGATCAATGGATCTCTGTCCAACTTCCAGGTTTAAAAGACCCTCAATTAGCAAAAGAGCTTATAGGAAAAACTGCTTTATTAGAGTTCAGACTAGTAAACATGGATGAACCTTATAGAAAAATTATTGAAAAAATTCGTGAAATTGGTATTAAACCAAAAGAAGCTTTAACTAATCCACAAATTCTTTCTTTAGTACCAACAGGATATGTATTACTTCCAGGAAGAACAGACGAAATATATCTTGTAAAAGACACTCCAGAAATCACAGGTGCATACCTTACAAACGCAAGAGTGGAATTAGGAGCATCAGAAACAGGACTACCATACGTATCATTAGAATTTAATCAAGAAGGAGCTAAAATTTTTGCTAAAGTTACTGAATTAAATATAGAAAAACATTTAGCAATAGTATTAGACAATGTAGTTCAATCAGCACCAATAATAAGATCAAGGATTCCTGACGGAAGAGCAATAATAGAAGGAGATTTTACTTTAGAGGAAGCAAAATTTATCGCAACTGTATTACGAGCAGGAGCTTTACCAGCTCCTGTAAAAATAATTGAAGAAAGAACTGTAGGACCAACTCTGGGTAAGGATTCTGTAATTTCTGGAAGAAATGCTTTAATCATTGGTAGCATAGTAGTTTTGATATTTATGATAGTTTATTATAAAATCTCAGGCGTTATAGCAAATATAGCTTTGATGGTTAATATATTTTTAGTATTATCAGCTCTTACAGCACTTAAAGCTACTTTAAGCTTTCCAGGCTTAGCAGGAATTGTCTTATTAATAGGAGTAGGAGTTGATGCAAATATTTTAATTTTAGAAAGGATAAAAGAAGAAATAAAAAATGGAAAGACACTTAGAGTGGCTATTGATTTAGGATACCAAAGAGCTCTTCAGACCATTGTTGATTCAAACCTTACAACACTTATAACTACGGTGTTTTTGTTTGGATTTGGTACAGGACCTATTAAAGGTTTTGGTATTACAATGTTTATAGGATTAATAGCGAACATCTTTACAGCTGTATTTATGACAAAACTAATATATGATTATCTTTTATCAATAAAAACCTTTGATCACAAAGTTTTATTTTAACTTCCTTACCCTTACAAAAAAGGAGTAGTTAACAATATGAAAGAAATAAATTTTATTGCTAAAAGAAGAGTTTTTATGAGTTTATCTTTAATTCTTATTTTAATTACTTTATTTATATTAATTGTGAATAAAGGTCCAAATCTAGGATTAGATTTCACAGGAGGGACGATTATTCAGGTTAAATTTAATCAACCAATAGAAATATCTGAATTAAGACACTTACTATTAGAAAAAAAAATTCCTCCTTTTGAAATTCAAAATATTATTACTGCCCACCATAAAGAGTTCTTAATAAAAGTAAAACTAACTAAGGAAGAAATATTTCAGGAAATAGAAGAAATTTTAAAGACAAAGAATTTAAATTATGAAATAATAAGGAGAGAATTTGTAGGACCTACAATAGGCAAATATTTAACTAGAAAAGCTTTCTTAGCTATTTTATTTTCATTAGCAGGTATTATTATATATGTTGCTATTAGGTTTGGTTCATCCATATGGGGAATAGCAGGAGTTATTGCCTTAGTCCATGATGTGTTTTTAACAATAGGTTTTCTTACTGTTTTAGGTCGAGAAATAAACTTAACTATAATTGCTGCACTTTTGACATTAGCAGGGTATTCCATAAATGATACTATTGTTATATTTGATAGAATTAGAGAAAACATAAAACTTTTACGCAAGGAATCGTTAGAAAAAATTATGAACATAAGTATAAATCAAACACTCACAAGGACACTACTTACTTCTGGAACAACTTTGATGGCTGTAGTTTCTTTATTTGTTTTAGGAAACAGAATAATAAAAGATTTTGCTTTAACATTGCTGTTCGGTGTAATTGTTGGGACATACTCTTCTATATTTATTGCCTCTTCTTTAGTTTTAGAATATAATATATTAAAACAAAAATGAAGATAAAAAAATTTAAAGTTAGCTATAGAATAAAAGAAATATATAGATATTTAAAAGAAAATAACATTAATATTACAGATGAAATAGACACTTTAATTTCTATTGTCGATAAAGAGATAGCAGAAATTATACTTCCTTCGGCTGTTTTTGAAACTTATAATATAAAAAATGAAAAAATTCATGATATAATAAATAACCTTTCTATTCCTAAAAATACTCAGGAAATAACATTTATTATTGTAACATTAGGTAAAAAAATAACTGAATTTTTATCTTCAATAACAGACGAAATAAAAAAACTAATTACTTTTGCTCTTTTACAAGAATATTTAAATTCATCTGTGATTTTTATTTGTAAAATACTACAAGAACAAAACAAAGATTTAGAAATGGGGACAGTTTTTTTAGTTCCAGAAAATTTATATGAGAGAGTTTGTCAGCTTTTAATATCAGAAAAAATTGAAGTTTATTACTCACACCAAAAGCTCCTACCTGAGTATACTTCTTTAAACTATGTATTGTGGTTTAGAAAGAAGTAAATGAAATTCCTTAAGAAAATAATAAATAAGCTTAGAAATTTTCATATCACAAAAATTATAGAGGAAAAAATTATTTCATACATAGCTTGGTTTATAATACAGGTAGTTTCACGAACAGTACGGATTAAAAGAGTAAATTATGAAAATATAAAAAAAATAAAAAATAAAATTTATGCCTTTTTTCACGGAGAGCAGTTTTTATTAATTTTTGCACATAGACATAGTGATATAGTAATTATGACGAGTTTATCAAGAGATGGAGAACTCCAAACAAAAATATTATCAAAATTTGGATATGATATTGTAAGAGGTTCAACAGGTAAAAAAGGAGCATCTTCTGGAACATTAGCACTTATAGAGAAAATAAAAAGCGGCAAAAGTTCAGCTATAACTGTGGACGGTCCCCATGGACCCGGTTTCAAAGTAAAACCCGGAATAATATTTTTAGCACAGAAAACAGCCCGTCCAATAATTCCTGTGAGAGTTTATATTACCAAAAGAATCCAACTTAAAAACTGGGACAGATATACTATACCTTTGCCATGGAGTAAGTCTTACATAGTTTATGGCAATCCCGTATATGTAGAACCCACAGAAGATTTAAAGAAAAAAACTGAGGAATTAGAAAATATATTAAAAAACCTTGATTTTATAAGCGTTTTTAAATAACAAGATATTTTATACTTTTTAATTTCTCTTTTATTTATCAATAGAAAATTTTTGTAACAAAATAAAAAGATCTGTCGTCTTAAAATATGGAGATCTACATCTTATATTCTTTAAAAAATTATTTTAAAAATCAAAAAAACTCCAAAATTATGATAAAAATTATTGATATATTAAGCATTTTTTTAGCAGGTTTTCTTATAAATTTTGTCTCAAATATTGAAAATTTTTATTCTTCTGTTAAAATAAAATCATGGTATAGTGGAATAATAGGCTTTATCTGTTGGATGCTTACAGGTCTTGTATTCGCTGACATTCTTACTTCCTCTGAAAACAAATTTTGGTTAGTTTTTTTCTTATCATTAGGTGGGGGAATGGGTAATTTTTTCTCTTCTAAAATCTTAAAGTTATTTAATAAAACTATAAAACAAAAGGAAAAATTATTGTATAATAAGAAAAAAATAAAACTTACTAAAAATGTCTCAATTTAAAAATTTTAATGCAAGATGTAGAATTTGTCTATTCTAAGTCAATTTTGAATCTTGAAAAATATAATAGTAAAATTTATGCTTCTATAAACCCATACATAGGATGTTCTCATTTATGTAAATATTGTTATGTCCAGGCTGAAAAATATAGTAAAGCAAATGATATATCAAAGGTAAAAATAAAACAAAATGCTATTGAAGTTTTAATAAAAGATATTTCAAAATATATAAGTAGATATCCTGAAGGGGTGATATACTTGGGCACCTCCTGTGATCCTTACCAACCTGTTGAAGAAAAATTTAATTTATCTCAAAAAATTCTTAGCATTTTACTTCAACATACTTTCTATAATATACACATTTTTACAAAATCAAAACTTATATTAAGAGATATTGAACTTTTTAAAAAATTTTCTAATAGAGTAAATATTTCTATCACTTTAATTACTACTGATAATAAAATAAAAAAAATTTTTGAACCTAATGCTTCTTCAATTGAAGAAAGAATATATTGTATTAAAACTTTAACATCACAAGGTATAAAGTGTGGAGTAGCTATAATGCCTATTCTTCCCTATATTACTGATAAAGATGAAGTTTTAAGTAATCTTTTATATTCAGTCAAAACAGCTAACTGTAATTATATATGGTGGGATTATCTTACTTTAAGAAACAACCTAACAGATATCAAAAAATTAAGTCAAAAACAAGTATATTATAACTTATTAAGGGTTCATTTTTCTGATCTAATTGATAAATATAATCTTCTTTATAAAAATAAAATCACTCCTAATATAAATTATAAAAAAATCATTGATAAAAAAATCATAAATTTATCTAAAAAATACAACATTCCAATAAATGGTCCTTGTTGGGAAGATTTTGGACCTTCTTATCTTTTTAATTATTGACTTATTATTATAATTTATATATATTTTTAACCTTAACTTATAAAATCTTATGAAAAATACATCATACAAAGTATTAGTCCTTGGTTCAGGAGGAAGAGAACACGCTATTGTATGGAAACTTACTCAATCCGAGTTTTTACATTCTCTATATTGCATACCAGGAAATGGTGGAATTTCAAAACATGCTAAAATAGAATCTTCAATAAAACTAAATGAATTTGAAAAAATATATGAATTTATAAAAGAAAATAAAATAGATATAGTGATAGTTGGTCCGGAACAACCATCTGTTGAAGGCATAAAAGATTATCTTTCACAATATAAAATTCCTGTATTTTCTCCAACTAAAATTCAAGCTCAACTTGAAGGTAGTAAAATTTTTGCAAAAAAATTTATGAAAAAATACAACATTCCAACAGCTGATTTTGTAGTAGCAGAAAATTATGAACAAGCAAAGAGTTTATTAAAAGAAATGTTTTCAAAATATAAGGATGGTATAGTAATAAAAGCAGATGGTTTAGCTGCAGGAAAAGGCGCTGTGGTATGTAATACATTGGAAGAAGCTGAAAATACTATATATGAAATGATGATTAAAAAAATATTTGATAAAGCAGGAGAAAAAGTAGTGATTGAAAAAAAATTAAATGGTATTGAAATATCTGTAATAGCCTTCTGTGATGGTGAAACAATTCTACCTTTAACTTATTCACAAGATCATAAGCAAATATATGATGGAGATAAGGGTCCCAACACTGGAGGAATGGGTGCTTATTCACCAGTACCTTTTGTTTCAAAAATACTTGAAGAAAAAATTTATTCTCAAATTATAAATAATTTTCTTTGTGGTATAAAAGACTCTCAAATTGGTTATTGCGGAGTAATATATTTTGGATTGATGATAGAAAATTTAAATACCCAACCACAACCTTATGTGTTAGAATTTAACTGTAGATTTGGAGATCCTGAAACACAAGTATTACTACCTCTTTTAAAAGATGATTTTTTACAACTTGTTATTCATACAATTAATAAAAACCTACATAATTTTTCTAAATTAAGTTTTGAAAATAAATATGCTTGTTGTGTAGTTTTGGCTTCTAAAGGTTATCCTTTAGAATATGAAACTTCAAAAGAAATTACTGGTTTAGATGAAGCAGAAAAAATTTCTGATGTATTGATTTTCCATGCAGGAACTAAAAAAATAGACAATAAATTTCTTACTTCTGGAGGAAGAGTTCTAAATGTAGTAGGAATCGGAAAAACTTTACAAGAAGCAATTAATACTTCTTATAGAGCAGTTGATAAAATTTATTTTGAAAATAAATATTTTAGAACAGATATAGGGAAAAAAGGATTAATTTATGATAACATATAAAAAAGCAGGAGTTGATATAGACAAAGCCAATAAATTTGTTGAATGGCTTAAAAAAAGATATCCTAAAATTGGTTTTTTTAGCGGTTTTTTTAAGATAAACAAAAACATATCAATTGTAGCAACTACAGACGGAGTGGGCACAAAACTTAAAATAGCTCAAATTGTAAACAAACATACAAGTGTCGGGATTGATTTAGTTGCAATGAATGTTAATGATATAATAACTTCAGGTGCAAAGCCTATATTCTTTTTAGATTATATTGCTTGTGGTAAAATAGATCTTAAGATATTAAAGGAAATTGCTTCTGGAATAATAAAAGGTTGTAAAATTGCAAAGTGTGAACTTTTAGGAGGAGAAACTGCAGAACTACCAGGAATGTATAAACCTAACGAATATGATCTTGCAGGATTTGCTTGTGGTATTGTAGAAAATGACAAAATTATTACAGGGAAAAATATAAAAGAAGGAGATAAAATTATTGGACTTCATTCTTCCGGAATACATTCCAACGGCTATTCTTTAATAAGAAAAATCTTCAATAAAAAAGAATTGATAGAATTCTCTGAAATTTTACTCACACCTACAAAAATTTATGTTGAACACATAACAGAACTACTTAAAAATTTTCAACCTAATAAAGAAATAAAAGCCATAGTTAACATTACAGGTGGTGGATTTTATGATAATATTGTAAGAGTTTTACCTTATTATCACAAAGCAATAATTTTTAAAGATAATTGGAAACCTTACAAAATATTTAACATAATCCAACAAAAAGGAAATGTACCTGATAAAGAAATGTATAGAACATTTAATATGGGAATTGGTATGATAATTATAGTAGACAAAAAAATCAAAGATAAAGTGCTTAACTTTTTTTCAAAAGAAGCGTTAGAAATAGGAGAAATTTCCAAAAATTCTAATAAAAATCCTACCGTAATTATATCAGGAATAGATTAAATAATGATGAATTCAAAACTTTCTATTGGATGGTTTGCTACTTCAAGAGGCACTACTTCTTTAAAAATTTTCAATTACATTTATGAAGATATTAAAGCAAATAAATTAAACGTTGATATTAAATTTGTATTTATCAATCGTGAATTAGGTGAGGGAGAAAATTCAGACAAATTTATAAATACTATAAAATCTTACAATATTCCTTTATTCTCCTTTTCATCTTTAAAATTCAAGCCCGATTTAAGACACAAAGAAGTAGAAAAATGGAGGGAAGAGTTTGACAAAGAAGTATATGAAAAAATAAAAAATTTCAAAGTAGATGTAATTTTGCTTGCGGGTTATATGTTAATACTAAGTGAGTTTTTAACTAAAAAATTTAATTTCATAAATTTACATCCTGCACTTCCTTGGGGTCCTAAAGGCACTTGGCAAGAAGTGATAAATAAAATAATTGAAGAAAAACACAAAGAACATGGTGTGATGATTCATATAGTAACAGAGGATTTAGACAGAGGCCCTGTTTTAACTTATTGCAGATTTGAAATTAAAGATTATGACTTTACAAAAATAAGACAACAAGGAGTGAAATATGAATTACCTTTAGTAAAAAAAACACTATACCTCTTGTCAGAGGGAGAACTTTCTATTTATAACAGAACTCCTATATTTAAAGGGGAAGTTTTAAAAAGTGGATTAGAAATAAAAATAGAAGAGCTTGAAAAATTATAAATTTTTTAAAATTTCTTTTTCTTGAAGCAAATAAGTATTATTCCTTGCAATAATTTCTTGCCAATCAATACTGTGTCCATCAAATTCAGGACCATCACAACAAACATATTTTGTCTGACCGCTACAACTTATTCTACAAGAACCACACATTCCTGTCCCATCCACCATTATGGTATTTAAAGAAACAATTGTTTTGATATTATGTTTTTTAGTAATCTCAGACACATTCTTCATCATTACTAAAGGTCCTACAGTATAAACTAAATCTATATGTTCTTCTTCATTTAAAATTTTTGTTAATACATCTGTCACAAAACCTTTCTCTCCATAGCTACCATCATCTGTTGTTACATATAAAATATCTGAAATCTTTCTAAAGTCTTCTTCTAATATCAAGAGTGATTTTGTCCTTGCACCTAAAATAATAGCTACATAATTTCCACATTCTTTAAATGCTTTTGCTACAGGATAAACTTCCGCAGCTCCAACTCCACCGGCTACAAAAATTACTTTTCCGTAATATTTAATTTCTGCAGGTCTACCTAAAGGTCCTACGATGTGATAAATAACATCATTTTGTTTTAATTTACTTAAAAGCTTAGTAGTAAACCCGACAACTTGATATATTAGATTTATACTACCCTCAGAAGGATTTGTTTTTGTTATTGTAAGGGGAATTCTTTCCGAAAATTCATTAACCATCAAAATTACAAACTGCCCAGGGAGATAATGTTTAGCAATTATGGGAGCAAATAGTGAAATTTCATAAATCTCTACATCATTATAACTTCCTAAAAGTTTATTAAAATAAACTTTTGGTATAAAACTATATTGAAAATCCATTTTTACAAAATATAAAAATAGCGATTAATTTCATAATCTGTAACTTTTGTTCTATAATTATCCCATTCTATTTTTTTATTTTCTAAAAATTTCAAAAATATATGCTCTCCTAATGTTTCTTTTAATAATTTTGACTCTTCTGCAATTTCTATTGCCTCTATTAAGGAACCTGGAAGCTCTTCAATCTTTCTTGCTTTTCTCTCAATTTCTTCCATTTCATATGCAGAAACTTCAAGAGGTTCGGGTAAAGGGTATTTATTTTTTATACCTTCAAGCCCAGCTCTAAGCATCACAGCAAATGCTAAATAAGGATTACAAGCAGGATCGGGGAATCTTACTTCTATTCTTGTAGCTTTTTCTTTACCTGGTTTATATTCAGGTACTCTAATTAAAGCTGACCTATTTTTTGAAGCCCAACATATGTAAACTGGCGCTTCGTAACCAGGGACTAATCTCTTATAGGAATTGACCCACTGATTTGTCACAATGCATATTTCTCTACAATGTCTAAGAATACCAGCAATAAACCATTTAGCTACATCTGAAAGATGATATTTATCTTTTTCAGAAAAAAATGTATTTTTTCCATTTTTAAATAAACTCTGATGAACATGCATACCAGAACCATTTACTCCAGTAATTGGTTTAGGCATAAATGTGGCATATAGTCCATTTTGTCTTGCTACTTCTTTTACTACAACTTTATATGTTATCACCTTATCAGCCATTTTCAAAGCAGAATCATATTTAAGATCTATCTCATGTTGACTAGGAGCTACCTCATGATGTGCATATTCTGCTTGGATACCCATACTTTCTAAATATTCTATAGTTTTTGTCCTTAATAAATCTCCGGCATCCTCTCCAGGCATGGAATCAAAATATCCTGCAGTGTCTACAATTTCTGGTAATTTATTTGATTTAAAATAAAAATACTCTAATTCTGGACCAACATAGTATTCATCAAAACCAAAATTCTTTAATTGTTCAAGATTTCGTTTAAGACAATACCTAGGATCACCTTCATAAGGAGTTCCTTCAGGTGTGTATATGTCACAAACCATCTTAGCAGTATTTTCTTTATAGGGAAGAATTTTAAAACTGTCAGGATCTGGTTTTGCTATTAGGTCTGACTCATAAATCCTAGCAAATCCCTCTACTGACGAACCATCAAATCCCATACCTGTTTCTAAAGCTTCTGGTAATTCATTAGCTGTAATAGTAAATGTTTTTATTCTTCCTAAAATATCTGTAAACCACATTTCTATAAATTTTATGTTTTTAGATTTTACAATTTCTATTATTTCTTTTTTATCCATTATTTTCCTCCTATTTTCTAAAATTTTAAAAATTAAAAAATAATTTAATCTGAAAGAAAAGCATCCTATCTTTTAAAATAAGAATTCTAAGAAAAACAAAAAATTTTTAAATTTCTATCACACAATAAAAGCTACATTATAGGCAATAAATACTCCTTTAGCTTAAGAAGCTAAAATCATAAGTTAATGATGTTTTTATAAAATCTTGAATTATTTCTCAATATCTTGTAAAATAAATAATTTATGAAAAAAATAAATTTTGAAAATTGTAAAGCAATATTTTTTGATTTTGATGGAGTAATAGCTAACACTGAGTGGCTACATTTTAAAGCATTTAACAATATACTAAAAAAATTTAATATTAATGTTTCTAAGGCAGAATATTTGAAAAATTATTTAGCTTATGATGACAAAGGATGTTTTAGAAAAGTATTTTTATTAAAAAAACAAAAAAGTCTTTCTATAGATGAAATAAAAAAACTAATAAAAGAAAAAAACAAAATATTTATGGATGAACTAAAAAATAATGGATTTGAATTTTTTAAAGATACATTAAAATTTATAACATATATTAAAAAATTTAAACATATAAAACTTTGCATAGTCTCTGGCGCATTGAAACAAGAAATTTTGTATATACTTAAGAAGCTAAAACTAAGAAAATTATTTCAAATAATTATTTCAGCCGAAGATGTTAAAAATGGTAAACCATCTCCAGAACCTTTTATCTTAGCAAAAGAAAAATTAGAAAAAAAACTTAAACAAAAAATAGAAAATGAAGAAATATACGTAATAGAAGATTCAATAAATGGACTAAAAGCAGCAAAAACCGCTGGGTTTACAACCATAGGAGTAGCTCACACATATCCTATTTATAAATTGAAATTAGTAAAACCTTTTATTATAGTTAAAGATTTAACAGAGTTAATAAAGCTTTGATATATATTTTTTATTTTTAAATATTAAATTCTACTCAAGTAGGTAATACAAAAAATTAAGTTAAAACTTAAGATTTTGTCTTACAAGAGAAAACAATTTAAATAGTAAAAAATATAGGTACAGAATAACAAGGAGGAATTTATGATTGTTTTTTGGGTTTTTAGAACAATAGTTGTATTATTGAGTTCTCTTATTGGCTTCTTAATACAAAAAAATATATTTGGAGTAATAATTGGATTAATATTTGGAATTTTAATTTTAATTTTAGAATATATCATTATAAAAATAAAACTAGACACCTTAATAATTGCTATAATAGGAATAGTTTTAGGTCTTATAACTGCACAAGTTATAGATTACCTAATATTTCTTTTGGAAGAACCAAAAATTTCAGATATTTTTAGAAAATTTTTATGGCTTATAAGAATAGGATTTGCGTATCTAGGATTAGTTATAGCTGTGCAAAAAAAGAGTGAAATTGATTTGTTAGATAAAGATATAATCAAAAAATCAAAATATTCAAAAAGTAATCTTATACTTTTGGATACCTCAATGATAATTGATGGCAGAATAGTAGACATAGTAGCAACAAAATTTTTAGATACACCTCTTTTAATCCCTAAATTTATACTTCATGAACTTCAACTTTTAGCTGATTCCCAAGAACATAACAAACGAATAAGAGCAAAAAGAGGCCTTGAGATGTTAAATAAGTTAAAAGAAGAAAATGCTATTAAAACTTTAGAAATTGACTATCCAGAAATAAAAGAAACAGATGCAAAACTAATAAAATTAGCAAAAGATATAGGTGCTAAAATTTTAACAGTAGATTATAATTTAAATAAAATAGCTTCTCTAGAAGGAATTACTGTGTTAAACATAAATGAGCTATCAAATGCACTTAAACCTGTATTTTTGCCTGGGGAAAGTTTTTCTATATATGTAGTAAAAGAAGGAAAAGATTATAATCAAGGTGTAGGTTATTTAGATGATGGAACTATGGTAGTTATAGAAGATGGTAGAAAGTTCATAAACAGAAAAATAGATGTAGTTGTCACTTCTACTCTTCAAACTCCTTCTGGTAGAATTATATTTACTAAACCATTATAAATTATGGAAAAAATTTCAGTTATTTTATTAGCTGCTGGAAAAAGTAAAAGGTTTAAACATTCTACTAAAAAACAATTTATAAAAATAAAAAATAAGCTACTATTAGAATATGTAATAGACAAATTTATTACACTTAAATATCCAAAACAGATAATACTTGTTATAGACAAAAATGATATAAAAAAGGTAGAAAATCTTCATTTTAAAAAAGAATACAAAGACATCAAAATAGTTTTTGGGGGAAAAGAAAGATATGATTCTGTTTTTAATGCATCAAAATATGTAGATAAAGATGCAAAAATAGTATTAATTCATGATATAGCAAGGCCCTTGATAAGCAAAAATTTGATTTATAAGTGTATAAAAAAAATTAAAAATTATGACTGTGTCATTCCTGTTATACCTATTGTAGACACTATAAAACTTATAAATTCAAAATATGAGATCATTAGAACACAAAGTAGAGAAAATTTAGTATTAGCACAAACACCACAAGTTTTTAAAAAAAAAGTTTTTGATCACATTTATTCAAAAAATGTTTTATATAAATGGATAAAAAAAAATAAAATCACTGACGATTCTCAAATAGCTGAATTAGAAGGATATAAGGTAAAAGGAATTATTGGAGAAAAGACTAATATAAAACTAACAACTAAAGAAGATCTTTATTTACTAAAAACTTTTGTGAATTAAAATAAAAATGAAATATATAATAGGAATCGGGTATGATTCTCATAAAATAACAAAAGATAGAAAGTTATTTTTAGGCGGAGTTTATATAGATGAAAACTTTGGATTAAAAGGACACTCTGACGCAGATGTAATTATTCATTCTATATGCGATGCAATACTATCTGCTATTGGAGAAAAGGATATAGGTGAATTATTTCCTTCTAAGGGACAACTATATAAAAACCTTCCTAGCGAAAAAATAGCACACAAAGTGATGATTTTATTGAAAAATAAAAAGTTAAAAATTTCAAATATTGATACAGTTTTGATATGCAATAAACCTAATATCTCAAAATATAAACAAAAAATTTTAACATCTTTAAAGAAAATTTTTAAAGTATCTAATATAAACATAAAAGGAAAAACTACAGAAGGAATAAAATGTTTTGAAAATTATATTCAATGTTATAGTGTAGTTTTAATAAAAAAATGAAAATTTATAATACTATCTCACAAAAACTTGAAGAATTTAAACCACAGCAAGACAATATAGTAAAAATGTACGTTTGTGGTATAACTCCATATGATGAAACCCATCTTGGACATGCTAGATGTTATGTTTTTTTTGATGTATTAAGAAGGTATTTAAAATATAAAAATTACAATGTAAAATTTATTCAAAATTTTACAGATATTGATGACAAAATTATTGAGAAATCAAGACAACTAAAGGTCTCCATAAATGAAGTTGTTGAAAAATACATTGTTTCTTATTTTGAAACAGAAAAAAAACTAAACATTATGCCAGCTGATTTTTATCCAAGGGTTTCACATCATATAGATGATATTATTTTAGCCATAGAAAAACTTATAAAGAAAGAGATAGCTTATATTACACCTACAGGTGTGTATTTCAATATAGAAAAATTTCCGGAGTATGGTAAATTATCTAAAAAGAAATTAAATGAACTTATTTCAGGAATAAGAATTGACGTTGATGAGACAAAACGTTCTGTAGTTGATTTCGCTTTATGGAAATTCACAAAAACTCAAGATGAACCTTTTTGGGATTCTCCCTGGGGTAAAGGAAGACCGGGTTGGCATATTGAATGTTCCGTTATGAGTATGAAGTATTTGGGAGAAACTTTAGATATTCACGGAGGAGGACAAGATTTAATATTTCCACATCATGAAAACGAGATAGCTCAGTCTGAATCTCTTACTAATAAAAAATTTGTAAATTACTGGGTCCATAATGGATTTGTTACTATAAATAAACAAAAAATGTCTAAATCACTTCATAACATTTTTGCATTAAAGGATTTATTTCAAATCTTTCCTCCAAATGTTATAAGATTATTTTTAATTTCACAACATTACCAAAAACCAATTGATTTTTCTCTTCAAGAATTACAACAATATAAATCTATTATAGAAAAATTTTCTAATTTTTTAGATGAATTAGAACTAAGGATTAAAAACTTATCAAAAAGTGAACCTTTAAATGAAAATCTAAAAACTCATATTGAAAACATTTTTAAAGAATTTGAGTATGCTATGGATGATAACATAAATACTTCTTTAGCTTTAGGTGCCATTCACAAACTAATATCTTTTGCTTTTAGTTTTGAGTCTGAAAACAAATTTGACTATCAATACATTTATGAAAAATTCTTAAAAATGTTAAATATATTAGGGATAGAATTATACAGAGAAAAAGAAATCCCTCAAGATATAATGGAATTAGTACTACAAAGGGAAATTGCTAGAAAAAATAAAAACTATTCACTAGCAGATCAACTTAGACAAAAAATTTTAAATTTGGGTTATGTAATAGAAGACACAGCATATGGACCAAGAATAAAAAAGAAGTTTTAATATATGAATATGATGGAAGGATTTATAACTTCAAAAAAAATAATAAAAGAAATTTTAACTAATAATCCACAATACGTGTCCAAACTTTATATTGCTAATAATGCTGAAAGTAGTGATATAAAAGAAATACTTGAACTTGCTAAGAAAAACAAAATTTCTTTTTTATCTGTTCCAAAGCAAAAAATATTGAGTATTTTTAACCAAGGCTATAGTGGAATCCTTTTAGTCACCTCTCCAATAAAATATTTAACTATCAAAGAATTAATAGATAAGATAAAAAATAAAGAAAAAAACATTGTTTTAATTCTCGATGAAATCAAAGATCCTCACAATTTAGGAGCAATAATAAGAACAGCTTCAGCTTTTAACATAGAACATATCATAATTCAACAATGGAATCAAGTTCAAATTACTCAAACAGTGATTGAAATCTCTAAAGGTGGAGTTTTTAATTTAGATATAGTTAAAGTTAAAAATGTATATAACGCAGTAGTAGAACTTAAAAAACTAAATTTTTGGATATACGCTACTATGCCACCTACAACTATAAGTGAATCAACTAAAAATGTAACTGAAATCTCAGATATTGTAAAAAATCAGAATATTGCAATAGTATTAGGAAATGAGGAAAAAGGTATAAGAAAAAATATTATAAAAGAATGCGACGGTATTATAACTATCAGACATTCTAATAAAGTACAATCTTTAAATGTAAGTGTAAGTTGCGGAATTATATTGTATGAAATTTCTAAAAAAATGACAAGTTGAAAAATTTTCTTACTTTTATTATAATATAATCTTATGAAAAAAAACATGTTTATGTTTTTATTTATACTCTTAATTATTTCAGTAATAAATATTTTACACTCTCAAAATCTTACTCAGAAAGATCTTCAAGCTGATTTAAGCTATTATTATAAAATTACAACCCAAAGAAAAGATTTATCTGCAAATGACAAATTGTATATCTTAGAAAGGATCCATAAAAAATACAAGAATACAAACTTAGACTTAACACAACGTGTAAAAGAAATTGAAACAGTAAAAGCTCAACAAGAAAAAACTTCTATTAAGTCAGAACCTAAAATTTCAAACCCACCTTCAATTGAACAATCTACATCATCATTGCGTATAGAATCCCAAAAAAGTACTGAAAATACTAAAAAGTTTATAGAAGATGAAAAGTATAAAGTTTCTGCAGGAGATATACTATATATTAGAGTTTTTCCTGCAGAAGACCTATCCACAGAGGTTATAGTATCTCCCGATGGTAAAATTTCTTTTCCACTTTTAGGTTCTGTTAAAGTTGAAGGACTAACAATAAAGGAACTTCAACAACTTTTAGAAAAGAACTTATCGGTATATATCTCAAAACCAAAAGTAAGTATTGTAATTAGATATTTTGCTAAAAAACAAATATTTATTATGGGAGAGATTAGATCCCCTGGGGGATATCAATATTCTGAAGGTTTAAAACTTTTTGAACTAATTTCACTTGCTGGAGGTTTCACTCCTTATGCTGGGACTAAAAATATAAAAATTTACAGAGGAGAAAAAGGTAAACAAAAAACAATCGTGGTAAACTTTGATGAAATTGTTACAGACACTTCAAAAGATATTTTATTAGAACCAGGAGATATAATAGAAGTGCCTAAACAACCTAAATCTATTTCTGTAATAGGTGCTGTAATTTCACCAGGTAGTTTTGAATGGCAAGATAATTTAGACATATTAAAAGCTTTAAGTCTAGCAGGGGGGCCATCTGATATAGCTGATTTATCATCAGTAAGAATTTTTAGAGAAAATCCTGATGGGACTAAACAACTAATTAACATAAATGCCAAAAAGCTACTTAAAGGTGATTTAAGAAAAAATATAAAACTACAGCCAGCTGATGTAGTCTATGTTCCTAAAAAACCATTTGTTTCAGGACAATGGATAGTTAATACTTTATTGCCTTGGACAAGCTTAATAATATCTATATTTATAATTATAACCTATTTAAAATAAAAATGACAAATTCACATCAAATAAGAGAAATATTTTTGAAATATTTCGAATCATTAGATCACATCGTATTTAAATCAGACAGTTTAATCCCAAGTGCTGATCCTAGCTTGCTTTTTACAACAGCTGGAATGGTTCAATTCAAAGATTATTTTTTAGGAAAAAAAACAGATATAAAACGTGCTTGCTCCATTCAAAAGTGTCTAAGAACTTCTGATATAGAAAAAGTAGGTCATACATTTAGACATCTTACTTTTTTTGAAATGTTAGGTAACTTTTCTTTTGGTGATTATTTTAAAAAAGAGGCGATAGAGTGGGCATGGAAATTTATAACAGATGTTATTCAATTAGATAGAAGTCGTATATATATTACAGTATACAAACATGACGAAGAGGCATATGAAATATGGTCAAAAATTGTATCAAAAGATAGAATTTATAAACTTTCTGAAGAAACAAATTTTTGGAAAATGGGAAACACTGGTCCTTGTGGACCTTGTTCTGAAATAATTTATGATTTAGGAGAAAACTTTGGATGTAAACGCCCCAGTTGTGGCCCAGATTGTGAATGTAATAGGTTTTTAGAAGTTTGGAATTTAGTATTTACTCAATTTGACCTTCAACTCGATGGGAAACTTATACCATTAAAACAAAAAAACATTGATACAGGAATGGGCCTTGAACGTTTATGTATGGTAGTAAATAACTTAAATAGTGTTTTTGAAACAGATTTGTTTTTTCCAATAAGACAAGAACTACTAAAATACATCTTACCATCTACTTCAGACTCTACAAACTATATAAATGCAATTTCAGACCACATAAGAGCAGCTACATTTGCTATATCTGAGGGTATTTTGCCATCTAACGAAGCAAGGGGATATGTTATAAGAAAAATCATCCGTCGTGCATTAAGATATGTTAAACTTCTAAACTATAATCAACCAATTTTATATAAAATTGTTCCAAAAGTTGTAGAGGAAATGAAAACTTCATACCCTGAATTAGAACTTCATAGAGAAAAAGTTGCTTTAATAATAAAATCTGAAGAAGAGAAGTTTTTAGAAACATTGGATTCTGGTTTGAATCTAATAGAAGAGGTTGTTAAAGAATCTAAAGGTAAAATTAGTGGTGAGATTATTTTTAAATTATATGATACTTATGGTTTCCCAAAGGAATTAATTGACGAAATCTTAAAAGAAAAGAATATATCTTATGACGAAGAAGAATTTTTAGAAGCACAAAAAAAAGCAAAAGAAATAGCAAAAGCAAGTTGGAAAGGAATTAAAGCAATATCTAAAGACATATATACTTCATTTCCTTCAACAATTTTTTTAGGTTATTCGCAACTTTCTGCAACTGCTAGAATTTTAGGAATAATAAAAGAAAACCAAAAATTAAATAAAGCACTAAAAACAGATTTAGTAGAAATAATATTTGATAAAACACCCTTTTATGGAGAATCGGGAGGGCAAATAGGAGATAGCGGAGTAATAGAAAGTGTTGAAGACAAAAAAGTTATAGGTGAAATAAAAGATACAAAAAAAGTTGAAAATAGAATAATTCACATTACAAAACTTTATGAAAACATTGAAATAAATAATGAAGTAGTTCTTAAAGTAGACATTGAAAGAAGAAAAAATATAATGAGACATCATACAGCTACCCATCTTCTTCATAAAGCATTAAAAGAAGTCTTAGGTAGTCATGTAGCACAAGCAGGTTCTTTGGTAGCAGATGATTATTTTAGGTTTGATTTTATACATTGGAAAGCACTAACAGAGGATGAAATTTTACAAGTTGAGAAAATAGTTAACCAAAAAATTTTAGAATGTTTGCCTGTAAGTATTATAGAAACAGACCTTGAAATTGCAAAAAAATTAGGAGCGGTTGCATTATTTGAAGAAAAGTATGAGAAAAAAGTACGAATGGTAGTAATCGGTGGTAGAATAGAAAATGAAGAAATAATTGAACAACCTTTTAGTATTGAACTTTGTGGGGGAACCCATTGTTATAACACAGGAGAAATTGGTATTTTTAAGATACTTTCAGAATCTTCTGTAGGTACTAACCTTCGCCGTATAGAGGCAATTTGTGGTAAAAAAGTTTATCAATATATAAATTACATAACGCAAAAACTAACAGAAATATCAGAACTCCTTAGTACAAAAAATTATGAAGAAATATTACCAAAAATAGAAAAAATTATCCAACAAAACAAACAACTTCAAAAAGAAATAGAAAATCTAAAGTTAGGCCTAGTTTCCCAAAAAGCTCAAGAATTATTAGAAGAAAAAAATGGCATAAAGTTTTACATAAAATATATTCCAGAGACAGACATCAAGTTTCTAAGAACACTCTCAGATGAACTGACGAAGAAGTATAAAAATGAATCCTATTTAATACTTTTGTATTCTACTAAAGATGAAAAAATATCGGTTGTATTAAGAATTACAGAAAAACTTCTAAAGGAAGGAATTACAACAAAAAAATTCACTGAAAAAATAAATTTTAACTTAGGGATAAAACTTGGTGGCAGAGATGATTTTGCC
>JANXCA010000090.1 GCA_025060535.1 Endomicrobiia bacterium
TAACGAGTAAAATTTTTAAAATCCTTCGTAAGAATAAGAGAAATAGTTGGACCACCTGGAGAAAAAGAAGTATAAGTAATTGCATATTCTTTTCTTTCTTTGATAAAAACCACCCTTGGATCTTCAATTCCCCACATCTCTTCTTGAAACTTAGGATCAGGAGTTAATGTAGGACTTTTATCTATTTCCCAATTAGATATTCCATCTTTGCTTTTTGCGATAGTTAAATGGGAAAATCCTTTATAATCTTCTACTCTAACTAACAAAATTACTTCTCCATTTATTTCTATAGCTCCAGGATTAAAGACACTAACAGCAGGATAAGTCCAGTTTTCTGGAGAAAGAATAGGATTTCCTTCGTATTCTCTAAAAATAATACTTCTTGTATATTTACCCATTTTTAAAAGAATTATACAATTTTTCTAAATCTACCTCAAGAAGAGAATATTTAGAAGTTTTTTTAAGATTATTGACAATTTTTGTTCAAAAATATTATAATTGGTTAGACCATTTTATCAGAAGATTATATGAACAATTGGAGGTGAGATAATAAATAAATTTTTAAAATTGAAAAATCCATTTATAAGGGGGTTTAAAAATGAGATTTTTAATTAAAATTAGTTTCCTTCTATTAATCTTCTCCTTTCTATTATCCTTCTCGGGAATAGCCCAAAAACCTATTGAAATTGTTTTTACCTTTTGGGGTGGTCCCGAAGAAGCAAAGGTAATGCCAGAGGTGGCAAAGATTTTTGAAAAAAACAACCCCGGAATAACTGTTAAAGCAATGCATATTCCTTGGGAAGATTATATTGCAAAGGTAAGTGCTATGTTAGCTGGTGGATCTCCTCCAACCCTTGGATATACTATGGAAACTATCGCCTTAGACTGGGCAGAGAAAGGAGAGCTTCTTGATATTCTTCCTCTTATAAGAAAAGATCCTGATCCTGCAATAAAAATGGAGAATAGACTTCCCTCTATAGCTTTTTGGTTTGACAAGAAAAGAAAAACTTTAGGCACCAGTGTTGCAGCAGAGGTAATGGTTATATGGTACAATAAAGAAATTTTTGATAAGGCAGGAGTTCCCTATCCTCCCACAGATCCTACAAAATGGACCTGGAAGAAGTTTGTGGAAACAGCAACCAAATTGACCGTAGATGTTAACGGAAAGCATCCTAATGAACCAGGTTTTGACCATAGTAAAGTTCAGACCTTTGGTGTTGCCTTTGGAAACTGGTATATGGTTTGGTTCCCCTTTATCTGGTCCAATGGGGGAGACTTATGTGATCCTACTGGGATGACTCCTACAATAAACAAAAAAGAAGCAGTAGAAGGATTACAGGCTCTTGTAGATTTAATCTACAAACACAAGGTAGCACCTACTCCTGCCCAATTAGGAGCACTCCCTGCCTATCATATAGCTCTACAAACCAGGAGAGTAGCAATGGTAATTGATGGACAATGGTCTCTTTTAGAACTTGGAAGATTGGTTAAGGCAGGGCAATTAAAATTAGGGGTTGCTCCATTACCCATACTGAAAAGGGTTGTAACAGGTGTAATTGGGAATCCCATAGGAATATATACAAAAGCAGTTAAAGATAGGCCTGAAGTTTTAGATGCAGCATGGAAATTCTATAAATTTCTAAATAATAGTGAGACTGTGTTAGAATTGCTAAGAAATGGGTTATGGATGCCAATTCAGAAATGGTGGTATACTGACCCTGAATATATTAAGAAATGGATTGGAGATACAGGAATACATCCTCCAGAATATAAAGAAGCAGTTATAGATTATACCTTGAAATATGCCAAGCCCGTTCCTGTTTATTACTTAAGAAATTTTGATAAAATTAATGATATAATGTATCAAGAACTTTCCAGTGCATTCCTTGGAAAGGTTAGTGTACAGTCCGCCTGTGATGAGATTGCAAAAAAGATCGCACCCTTGTTAAAGGGAAGATATGATAGATAATAATGTAAGGGGCGCCTTTTAAGGTGCCCCTTTTTATTTTAGTTAAATAAGGTAGGTGTTTAAAATATGAAGAAGATGGAGACCAGATGGGGTATTATGCTGGCAATATTAGGGATTTTGGGATATTTTCTTTGGAACTTTGGTCCTATGGTTGCCTCTTTTTTTCTTGCCTTTACTGATTGGGGTATAGCGGGAACACCAAATTTTATTGGGATTGAAAACTTTAAAGAGCTTTTTGACGATTTTATATTTAAAAAATCCCTTTGGGTGACCTTTTATTTTGGTATTGGAAGTGTAATAAGCTCTGGAATAACTGCTTTTGTTGCCGCTTTATTACTTAACCAGAGTATAAGATTTAAATCTCTTTTTAGAACTATTTTTTTCCTTCCTGCTATTGTTCCTGCAATTGCCAACTCAGTGATTTGGCTTTGGCTATTTAATCCTACCTTTGGGCTTCTAAATAGTATTTTACAAATCTTAAAGCTTCCTACCTTCGAATGGATATATAATGAAAATCAAGTAATTCCCTCTCTAATTCTCATGAGTGCATGGCAAATGGGATATATTATGGTAATATTCCTTGCAGGTCTACAAGGAATTCCTCAGCAACTTTATGAAGCAGTATCCATTGATGGAGGTAATTGGTGGCATAGATTTAGATATATTACTATTCCTATGATGACTCCAACATTCTTTTTTCAAACAGTAATGGGGTTAATTGGAGCATTACAAGGATTTGTTCAACCTTATGTTATGACCAATGGGGGACCAAATTATGCAAGTACTTTTATGGTTTTTTATATTTATCAAAATGCCTTTAGATATGGAAAAATGGGATATGCTTGTGCCATTTCTACAATATTCTTTCTTATAATTCTTGGACTTACCATTTTAATTTTTAAAACCGCTCCTTTTTGGGTTTATTATGAAGCTGAGAAAGGGAGATGATAGGTCATGAGTAAAAAAGAAAAAATAATTAAAAAACTTCTTTTATATGGTTTTATAATTTTAAGTTCTTTGATTTTTGCCCTTCCCTTTATTTGGCTTTTACGAAGTTCCTTAATGGAAACATGGCAAATATTTATCTTACCTCCAGAATGGATTCCCAAACCCTTTAGATGGCAGAATTATAAAGAAGCATTAAATGTTTATCCTTTTGGAAGATACTTTTTAAACAATTTAACCATAGTTTCTCTTGTAGAACTTGGTGTTCTTCTTACCTCTACTATAGTTGCCTTTTCCTTTAGCCGTTTGAGATGGAAAGGAAGAGATGTGCTTTTTATTTTACTTTTAACTGCTCTAATGGTTCCCTATGCGGTTACATTAATTCCAACTTTTATTCTTTGGAAAACCTTGAGATCTATTGATACTTATAGACCATTAATAGTTCCTGCTTGGTTTGGAGGAGGAATGTTCAATATATTTTTGCTCAGACAATTCTTTTTAACTATCCCTTATGAGCTTGATGAATCAGCATATATAGATGGTGCCTCTCCTTTAAGGGTTCTTTTCCAAATTGTATTACCTTTATCAAAACCTGCTCTTTTAACTGTTTCCATATTTACCTTTATGGGAGTTTGGGGGGATGTCCTTGGTCCTGTGGTTTATCTAAACAGTACTGAAAAATATACCCTTGCTGTTGCCCTTGCTAATTTTGTCTCCACTTATACAGGACAATGGAATTATTTAATGGCAGCATCTGTAATTGTCATGTTACCTCCTTTAATCTTATTTTTTATAGGTCAAAGATTTTTTGTTCAGGGAATAACTTTAACTGGCTTAAGAGGATAATTTAAAATTTAGATATATGGAGGAGGAAATTTATGAATCGAGCTTATGTTATTGATACTTCTAATAGTCCCTACTCAAAACTTCATCCTGTCTCTATCTCTTCTGTAAAATTTACTGATGGATTTTTAGGAGAAAGATTAAAAGTTATTAAAGATGCCACAATTCCAACTCAATATGAACTTTTAGAACAGACCCAAAGAATAAATAATTTTAGAAGAGCCAGCGGAAAAATTCAAGGGGATTATTTTGGATTCTTTTTTAACGACACTGATGTATATAAATGGATAGAAGCAGCCTCTTTTTCTCTTATGGGGGAAAGGGATGAAAAATTAGAAGAGCTTTTAGATGAAGTAATTGAGGAAATAAGACTTGCTCAAGATGAGGATGGATATCTTGATACTTATTTCACCTTTGAGAAGAAAAAAGATAGATGGAGCAATCTTAAAGACATGCATGAACTTTATTGTGCAGGGCATTTAATTCAGGCAGGAATTGCTCATCATAGAGCAACAGGAAAAAGGAATCTTTTAGATATTGCCATAAGATTTGCTGATCATATTGATTCAGTTTTTGGTCCAGGGAAAAAAGAGGGAACCTGTGGACATCCTGAAGTTGAGATGGCATTAGTGGAATTATACAGAGAAACTAAAGATTTTAAATATCTCAAATTAGCTAAATTTTTCATTGATGAAAGAGGAAAAGGCCTTGTAGGTGGAGATCTATATCATATTGATCATAAACCTTTTAGAGAATTAGACGAGATTGTTGGACATGCGGTAAGATCTCTTTATTTAAACTGTGGAGCTACAGATCTTTTTATAGAAACAGGAGAACTTTCTCTTTTAAATGCTTTAGAAAGACTATGGCATAATTTTGTGGAAAGAAAGATGTATGTAACAGGCGGAGCCGGAGCAAGATATGAAGGGGAAGCCTTTGGAGAAGAATATGAATTGCCCAA
>JANXCA010000091.1 GCA_025060535.1 Endomicrobiia bacterium
TTGTGAGTAAAAAAAGAATATTTAGAAATAAAAAAATAATAAAAATTAAAAAGAACAAAATTCTCCTATGATTCATATATAAGTTATACAAAGTTATTTTTTTCTTTTCAACTATTTTTAAAAAAAATAAAATATATTGAATTTTTTTTATATTTTTAGTAATATAAAACAAATTACACGGGGCCGTAGCTCAATTGGGAGAGCGTCTCCTTGGCGTGGAGAAGGTTGCCGGTTCAAGCCCGGTCGGCTCCACAATTTTTTTATTTTATAAAAACTTATCTCACTTTTCTTTTACTCTTCTCCACACCAAAATTTTTTTGTTATTTTTTGTTAGATAAATCTAAATTTATTTTTTCTTTTTTCCCTTTCTTACCATTTTCGCTCTTGAGATATCCCCGTTTTTATCTATGAAATAAAGATATCCCTCTTCCTTCTTTACACCTACTTTTGCCACTTTTTGAGGTTTCCCACCTTTTTTACCACCACGAGCCATTTTCACTCTTGAAACATCTCCGTCTTTATCTACAAAGTACAGATACCCATCTTCTTTTTTTACACCTACTTTTGCTACTTTTTCCGCCATTTTTTTAAACCTCCTTTTTTAGAATTTTATTTTTAAATTATTTAGTTTCTGGGTAGACAACCACTTTTTCTTCAAGATCTTTAAGAATAACCGAATCCTTTGTTTTAGATATAAAACACTGAGGAGAAATAGGAATTTTTCCGTGATTAGGAACTTTTATTATAAAATTAGGTACCGCTAAACCTGAAAGTGAACTTCTTAACTGTTTTATTAATCTCATTCCACAAGAAAATGAAGTTCTGAAGTGAGAAGTCCCTTCAACTATATCACACTGAAACAGATTATATGGACGAACCCTTATTTTTAAAAGTTCATAAAATAACTCTGATAGAATTTGAGCTTTATCATTTATACCTTTAAGTAATACTGTATTAGATAAAAGAACCACACCACTATCTACTAACATATTACACACATATTTTGTGTAGTCATTTATTTCTTTTGGATGGTTAAACAAAATACTAATATAAATAGGACTGTATTTTTTAAGTATTTCACATAGTTTATGAGTTATTCTATGTGGTAGAACTACTGGAATTCTTGTTTCTATACGAATAATTGAAATGTGTTGTATTTTTTTTAAATTTGACAAGAAAAAATTTAACTTTTCATCTGACAAAACCAAAGGATCTCCACCAGATAAAATTACCTGACGAATTTCCGGATGTGCTTTTAGATATCTTACAACTAACCCAAACTCTCCATGTGTAAGTGTCCAGTTATTTTTACCAACAAAATTTTTACTTGAACAAAACCTACAGTAAGCTGCACATTGGTCTGTAAGTAATAAAATCGCTCTATCTAAATAATTGTGTATTAATCCAAACGGTATCTTATTTGTGGAATTTTCTTCTTTAAGAGATGTTTCTTTTTGGATGTTAGAATAATTTAACTCTTCTGGTGTAATTTTTATTTCATCAATAGTAGGAATAAATTGTTTTCTTATTGGGCAGTTAGAAGAGGAAGAATCCATTAAACCTATTAAGTATTCTGGAATAGCAAAATTAAATTTTGTATGAAGCAGTCCTCTTTTTTCCTCTAATGTGAGTTCTATAAACCGACTAATTTTATTTAGATTAGTTATCCTATTTTTAAGCTGACAATACCAATTATCAGTAGAAATAAAATTTTTAATAAAAAAATCTGGAATTTCTTTGTTATTTTTCACTTACTTTTATCTTTTTTAAATAACTTTTCCAAAGAGTACTGGAGTTCTTCTCTTGTAATTAAATTTTCTTTAAGCCAACTGTCAATTACTGACTTTGAAAATCTATATTGACGACCAATTTTAGAAGCAGGGATTTTTTTCTCCCTAATTAGTTGATAAATTTTTGATTTACCAATACCTAAATACTTTGATAGTTCCTTCACATCCATTATTTCTTTAAATTGTGAAGAACTATCCATCATTGAATTTTTTTCTTTCATATTTTTGCTAATTTAGTTATTGTTTATTATATTTTATCAAATTTTACCATATTTTGTCAATATTTGTTAAAATTTTTTTTAATAATATGTGTGTCTTATATATAATGGAAAGAGATTTTTTGGATTTATTAATTTATAGAAATTTTTTTTGTCTTCAAGAAAAATTTTTATTATTATTTCTGATGAAAAATTTACTTTTGTAATTTCTAAATTTTCCAAATTTTCCAAATCTAACCTATTAGGAATTATAAAATTACCATCAGAATAATTTTTTATTAACTCTTGAATTTTTCTATATCCTATCTCAACTACTTTTGAATTTTTATTATCAATTAAATACCTACAAAAATAGAATTCATTTTTTACCGACGGGAATAAAGCTATTATTTCATCTTTTTTATTATAAATTCTACTTTTTTTCATAAACTCATACATAAGAATATCAAATGAATTAACACAAATTACCTCCAAATTCAACTCTAATGCTAATGTTTTGACAAAACTTAAACCCACCCTTAATCCAGTAAAACTTCCTGGACCTATATTAACTCCAACATAATTTAAATCTTTTATACTTAATTTTGTCTTTTTCAACATAACATCCAAACACCTAAATAAAGTGTCTGAGTGGTCTTGTGTTTTAATATTTTTTTTATAAAAATTATTATTTTTATAAATACTCATTGAAAGAATCCAGCTAGATGTGTCAACAGAGAGAATGTTATTTTTAGTTTTCATTGTTTTTAGATAGTTTTTATTGTAATTTTTCTTTTATAATTTTTAATTTTTAAATTTACTTCTAACACTTTTGATTTTTTAAAATTTTTAAATATTTCCAAAACTTTATTTTTTAATTTTTTTGCCCACTCTATACAAAAAATTATTTTTTTATCAAAATTTATTTCCTCTATAAGATTAAATATTATTCTGTTTGTAAATTTTGGTTCTATTCTATATAAATCTATATGAAAGAGTTTGAATTTTTTATTAGAGAACTCTTCTATTATAGTAAAGGAAGGGCTTTTTATTTGAAAAGATTTAAAACCTAATTCTTTAGCTATACCTTTTACGAATTCAGTCTTTCCACTACCTAACTCACCATTTAACAAAAATATCAAAAATTCACAGTTTTTGAGATATTTTTTTAATATATAAGAAGCTAATTTATGAGTTTCTTCAGAAGACGAAGAATAAAATACATAATGCATTAAAAATTATAAGTTATTTTTGTTCTTCTGAAGAAGAGGAAGACTGAGTTGCCTGTTCTGCTTCTTTTTCAAGTTTTTTTGCTTCAATACTATCTTTTATAGACACAATTCCTGCCAAAACTGCTAATGCTGCTCCGCATATTAGCATTATTGGAAGAGCTCCTTGGATTACTATTACCTGACCAGGCCATTTTATCCACAAATAAACTCCTATTACTGCAACTATTATTCCTCCTATAAGTGCTCCCATAATTTTACCTCCTTTAATTTAACATTACACATTTAGAAATTTATATAATAAATTTCATAAAAAGTCAAGAATTATTTTTTACTTCTTTTTGAAACTGAATCTCTTATATGAGTAAGGTCTAAAAAATGCTTTCTTTCTTCGTTTATTATCTTCTCCAACTCTGAATGTTGAGTTTGTGGAAGAATATTTTTTACTTCCTGATAATAAGAAATAGAGTCCTTTTCTCTTTCTATGGCAAACTCTAAAGCTTTAACTATAGAATTTATTTTTCTGGCTTCTTTACTCATTTCTTTGATTTTAAAAACAATTCCGTCAGCATACGCGCGAAGATACTGAAAATACTCTTCAGGAAATGCCTCTTTTGGTTCATAGTTTTCTATTTCTTTTAGCATTTTTTCAAAAATTTTTTTATGTTCAACCTCAGCGTATGAAAGAGCCGATAATATATCTTTTAAATTTTTATCTTTTGTCTTTTTAGCCCACGAAGAATAAAATTTCACACCATTCTCTTCAATCTTTATTGCTATTTGATATACTTCAGAAATATTTAAAAGTTGCATAACACCTCCTTTGCAAAATCAAGGTTTGTTTAGTGCTAACAAAACTCCTAAAACAGTATACCTGTAATTATTGAATCCCACGGTGTAGAAGTCAACGAACAACTACTGCCAAGTTTTCTTGAAAAATAACCAATAATATAACCTACTCCACCACTAATTATTACAGAAATAAATATTTTTAATAATTTTTCCATCCTACTTCTTTGGTTTCATCTGCTCACCACAACAAATTATATCACACGCATCAACACACCCACAAACTTCATCAACACTGATTATTAATCCACATTTTTCACATACATATTTTGTTTTTTCTTGTTTCTTTGCTTTTTTAGTAGATTTGCTTTTTTTCATAATTTCTCAGCCTCCCTTATTAAATTTTAAAAAATTATTCCCTTTTTCCTAAATGATGGTCTAAAACAAATAAGGAGCTTGAATCTTTTGATTTTTCAAGTTTTTGTAAAATTTCCAATGCTTGTGCTTCTTCTTCAACTTGTTCGGCTACAAACCATTGCAAGAAATTCTGTGTAGCATAATCTTTTTCTTTAATAGCTAAATCTAATATTTTATGAATATAATCTGTAACTTTCTGTTCATGCTCATATGTATCTTTTAATGCTTCTAAAGGTTGTGCCCAGTCCTTTTTTGGTTTATCAATCTGAGTGA
>JANXCA010000092.1 GCA_025060535.1 Endomicrobiia bacterium
TTCTGAGGCATAATAGAAGATAAGGGACCCGATAATTGAAGTTTATTATAATCAATAAGGACCGTTAAATTAGAAAGATTATATTTTACTGCAAATCTTCTTGCCTCAGAAATTTGTCCCTTTTGTTGTTCTCCATCTCCCATTACCACAAAGACATGAAAATCTTTTTTAAGAAGTCTTGCGGAAAGAGCCATACCACATCCTGCAGAAAGACCTTGCCCTAAGTTTCCAGTACTCCATTCCACTCCCGGAACATATCTTTCCACATGTCCCTCAAAAATGCTTCCTGCAAGCCTAAAATAAGCTATTGCTTTATCAATATCAAAGAATCCTAAATTTCCAAGGGCGGAATAAACTCCAGGAGATGTATGTCCATGACTTATTATTATCCTATCCCTGTCAGGATTTCTTGGATTCTTAGGATCAATATTGGCAAAGAGAAAAAGGGTAAGATACATCTCAATAGAGGACATGGATCCTCCTGGATGTCCTGATCCTGCCAATGTGGTCATCTTTAAAATATCTCCTCTGCACTTATGGGCTAATCCTTTTAAATATTTTAATGTGTCTTCTTCTATCTTTTCATCAAAAAAAATTTTTTTAAGATAAACCCTCATTTTTTAACCTCCAAAGTATAATTTAGAAGCTATTATATCATAAAAATTTATTTTTAAGATATCCTTCTTGACAAAAATTATTTTCATTGCTATATTTTAAGCAAGAGATAAGATGTATGACATCTAACAATTTAGAGATAGTTAGAAATAAAATGAAAAGAAAAAAAGAGAGAATTTTTAAGAAAGTTCCCTCAATTGATGTTCAATTATTCCTTCAAGAACAAATTAAAAAGTATATTATTGAAAAAAATTTTTCTCCAGGAGACAAACTTCCCAGTGAGACGGAACTTTCTAAGGAATTTGGGGTAAGCAGAAGTACTATAAGAGAAGCTTTAAGAGCGTTAGAAGGAATAGGTATTTTAATCTCTCAACATGGTAGTGGCTGGTATATTAAATCTTTTAGTTTTGATATCTTAGCTAATAATTTAGCATACAGTTTACGCTTTGATGTTTATAGTATTTTTGATTTATTAGAAATTAGAAAAATATTGGAGATCTCTTTCTTAAAAGAAGCATTAGAATCTATTAAAGATAGAGACTTAAAAGAACTTGAAAGGGTAATAACCAATATGGAAAGCAAATCAAAAGAAGGGAAATCTTTCGTAAGAGAAGATATGATGTTTCATAGAATTCTTTTCAGAAGAGTAAAAAATCAAATACTAGTAAAAATTTTAGACATTTTTTGGGGGCTCTTTGAACATCTCGATGAACCTTTATTATATTCAGCAAATCAAGAAGGGGTAATTAATTATCATAAAAAAATATTAGAAAATACAAAAGTTAAGGATTATGAGAAAACAAAAATTATTTTAGAGGAACATTTTATAGATGTTTATGAAAGATTATCAAGATATAAAGATAATATAAGAAGGGAGGTGTAAAAAAATATTTTTTACTCTTAATAAGTTAACGAACGGGGAGGTGTATTTTTAAATGAAAAATTCTAAGTTTTTGATTTTCTTTATATTAGTTTTGATTTTGGCGCTTCTTATTTCACCTATACAGGGTCAAAAAAAGACTGTTATAAAATATTGGTTATGGTTAGACGATCCTACAGATCCTATGTTTCCAGATCTTGTAAAACAATTTAATTCTCTAAATCCCGATATTCAAGTTGAATATGAGTTAATTCCATTAGCTCAGTACTATGATAAATTGGTAACTGCAGTGGGAGCAGGAACTGCACCCGATTGTGCAAGATTTAAAGATTGGTGGCTTGGAGCCTTTGTTGATGCTGGTGCTTTAGAACCTTTAGATAATTATTTAAATAATTGGAATGGATATAAAGATGTAATTACAAATCTTTGGACTACTGGAAAAATACATGCAAAAAGCCCTATATATATGATGCCCCATCAACTTATAACTTTCTATTTATATTATCGAAAGGATTGGTTTAAAGAAAAAAATTTGCCACCTCCAACAGATCTTAGTAAATTCTTAGATGCAGCTAAAAAATTAACAGATCCATCTAAAAATCGATATGGATTTGGCTTAAGAGGTGGTGCCGGAGGACAGGATCAATGGTTAGCATTTATGGTAGCTCAAGGAGCAAGATTAGTAGATAGAACAGGAAAAGTTATAGCGGATTCTCCTGAGGCAATTTTAGCAAATCAATGGTATATAGATCTATTTAGAGTTCATAAAGTAGCTCCCCCTTCTGCCCCTACCGATGCCTATGCACAAGTTTTAGGAGCTTTCCAGGCAGGAATTACAGCAATGATGGCACATCATGTAGGCTCCTCTGTATTAGTCACTCAAAGATTGGGAGAAGAAAATGTAGGGGTGGTTCCTATGCCTCCTGCTGATCCAAGAAGGCCTGCAACAATGATGACTATGAGTGGAAATGTAATACTTTCAGGCTCTAAAAATAAAGATGCAGCCTTTAAATTTATTAGTTGGTTAACAGAAAAGGATCAAATGGATAAATGGTGCAGATCTAGACAGGGGCAACTTCCAGTTTTAAAATCTGTGGCATCTATGCCATATTATATGAATAATATATTCTTTAAAGTTTCCTTGGATCAGGCAAAATATGCTATAGCATGGCCTCCTTTACCAGGAGTAGGTTATATTAGTGCTCAATTATGGCTAAGTTTAATGCAAAGAGCACTGCTTGGAGAAATAACTTCTAAGGAAATGATGGTGGAGATCGCAAATGCACTTAGAAAGAAGTAATTTAATTTACAGATGGGAGAAAAGGGTCTTCCCTTTTCTCCTTCTTTTACCTGCATTTATACTTATTATTGGGGTTGTCGCATATCCTATTGTTAGAGCTCTTTGGTTAAGTTTTCATAATTATAATCCTTTAAAACCTCATGCTTCTGAATATACAGGTTTTGAGAATTATCTAAAAATTTTAAGAGATTCTGTTTTTTCCATAGCGTTAAGAAATTCTATTTTTTGGATTATAGGTGTAGTTCTTTTTCAATTTTTAGGTGGCTTATTAGGAGCTCTTATTTTGAGGCAAAATTTTAGAGGGAGATCTATTGTAAGAGGATTATCTCTTATACCATGGGTTACTCCAAGTATTTTAATTGCTATTATGTGGATTTGGATGTTGGATGGTAATTATGGAATAATAAACGATATTCTCCTAAAACTGGGAATAATATCCAAATATATTCCATGGCTGGCTCAAAAGAATACTGCTCTACCCTCTGTTATGATAGCAGATATATGGAGAGGTATTCCCTTTTTTGCTATTATGTTATTAGCAGCGATGGAGGCAATACCTGAGGAACTTTATGAAGCTGCTAAAATAGATGGAGCAGGTCCTTTTAAGATTTTTACTCATATAACCTGGCCTCTTATTCTTCCTACGGTAATTATTACTACCATGCTTAGAATTATATGGACTGCAAATCATATGGATCTAATTCTTATTATGACCGATGGTGGACCTGGATTTAGCAGTTTAATTATACCATTAATGTCTTATCACACTGCTTATAAACAACTAAATTTTGGATATGGAGCTACGATTGCTATATTACAGGGTTTATTTCTCATAATATTTATTTCCCTCTATTTAAGACTTCTTAGAAAAAGGGGGAGTATCTATTGAGAAAAAATCAATTTTTTAAATATTTTACTATCTTTATTTGGTTATCTTTTATATTAATCCCCTATATATGGATGTTTATCACTTCAATCAAATCTCCTAATGAGCTTTATACCTTTCCTTTAAAATACTTTCCTCATAAACCTACATTAGAAGGTTATAAACTACTTATTGAAACTACTCCTTTTTTATCTTATATGAAAAATAGTATAATTGTTGCAATATTTACTGTAATTATTGCATTATTTGTAGCAATTCTTGCTTCCTACAGTTTTTCAAGATTTGATTTTAAAGGTAAAATGCCCCTTTCCTTCATCTTTCTAATTACTCAAATGTTTCCTGCTATTCTTCTTGCAATTCCCTTATTCTTACTTATGAGGAATTTAGGAATCCTGAACACACCTTTATCTCTAATATTAGCTCATAGTACCTTTGCTGTTCCCTTTTCTACTTGGATGATTACAGGTTTTTTAAACTCTATTCCTAGAGAATTGGATGAAGCTGCTCAAATAGATGGATGTGGTAAGTTAGGCGCTTTAAGACATGTAATTATTCCTGTTGCTTCCCCTGGTATAATTGCTGCAACCATTTATATATTTATTTATTCTTGGAATGAATTTCTATATGCTCTTACCTTTACTTCTGATATAAGGGCAAGAACTATTCCTGTGGGACTCCACACCTTTATGGGAGAATATATAATAAGATGGGACTTATTAACTGCAGGGGGAGTAATAACAGGTCTACCAGTAATAATATTCTTTATGATTATTCAAAAATATCTTATTAAAGGATTAACAGAGGGTGCAGTTAAAGGATAAAAAAGGGGGGATTTTTATCCCCCTTTTTTTATATTCTCTCAACTAAAATTTTCTTCTCCTTACATCTTCCCGCAACACAGTATTTCTCTTTATAATGAGCTATAAATTCATCTTTAAAATATTTAAGAGCAGAACTTATGGGTAAATATACTGACTGTCCCA
>JANXCA010000093.1 GCA_025060535.1 Endomicrobiia bacterium
CAAAAAATTCTCTATTTCTATAAAATTCAAACATGACCTCGTCTCTTGAGGGTATCAACTTAGTATAGTACTTGTCTCCCAGTATTTTCTGCCATTTTTTCATATTAGCCAAGTTTCCAGAATTCCCAATCTTTTCCTTAGCATTCACTATCCTAACTATACTATCATTGTAGAAAAAATCCCTGCTATAGACTGGAGCTATAACGACCTCATAACCGTTTGACCTTATTTCTTTTAGCTTTTTATATCTATATAATAGGTTTTTAGCAAATTTTTTCTTATCTATCCATATGAATTTATCTATAAACTTGCCGTCTAACTTCTCGCTCAAGTCTTTCCATGCCATATTTCCCACAAGAGTCACGGAATAATTTTTGTACTTTTCGCTTCTCTTCAGCATCTCAATAAAATTACGAAATAACACATAGTCACCTATTTCATCTAATCGCACTAACAAAAGCGTATTTGGTCTGATTTTACCGGGCACTGGCAGGAGAAAATCTATTAATCTGTATAGTAAAAGTTTGATAATTGTTTTCAAACCACTAAGAATTTTTTTCATTTTGCCTTAACTTTTATATCATAACTAAATATCTGGGGCGAAGGCTTGTGGTAGCTACTAGAAGTTACCCTATTCCAAAAGTTCTTGTTCGCTATGTATAGTTTTAGCAAGAACTTTCTAATTAATTTTTTGTGGATAGGAAGACCCAAGGTGCAGTCTATATCCAAAAACTCTATCTCTGTAAATCCTGCAGCCCTTAACACATAGTAAATAGAACCACTTGTGAAAAGCGTGGTATGAGTCCAGTCTTCGTATGCCCAGTAGCAATCAGTATTTGATTGAGCGTTAGGCACAGCAATCAACGCCATTCCATTTTGAGCTAAAAAATCTTTCTTAATTAGAGATAAAGTTTCTATTACCTTGTCCTTAGGTATATGTTCTATTACATGTAAGAGTAGAATGACGTCAAACTTAAAATCAAACGGATTTTTCAAATTCTATAAATCAAGCTCCTTTACGCAGTACCCCTCCCTCTGTAGAAACTCTATGGCAGTTTTCTCTATGTCTACACCAAATACATTTTTAAAACCTAAGTTTTTCAAAGCGATTAAGTTTTGACCGAAGCCACAACCATAGTCTAATATCTTAGCATTTTTATCATGTAGTTCATTTTTAATCCATAATGGTAACTTAGCATTTTTGTAGTCATCAAAGGATACTCTCCTAAACTCAAAGTATCTGTGTTGTTTAATATATGTTTCATTCATGGTTATACCTCCTTGTATCTTCTGTACGGCCAATAATTTCACTAATTCTAAATATTCTATTTCTTTCCAAATCAAGAACTGGCATATCAGCAATTAATTTCAGCCCCTCCTCATGACTTAAAAAAGTTAAATTTCCTTTTCTATCTCTTGACTGTCTAAATTGTGATTTGACATATGCTTCTTCTGCAGTCAGTGGTTTGAGTGGTCTCACATAACCAAGTAGATCATTTCTAATGAAAAAGCCATTGCTACCTATACTATTAGAACCAATTAATGAATAACCTTTTTCTTTTCCTAACATCTCCAGCGCAGCTAAAGATGCTCCGAAATACAGATTCGAATAATGAGCTTTAGTTCTTTGAAAATTAGGATTATATGGAATAGTTACCTTGGCTTTTGGTCCAAACAAACTATTATATTCACATATAACAATGCACGGATATATACACTCAATTGCTTTCCAAACCCAAAAATCATTTCCATCAATATCTATTGATAATAGACCTATCTCTCCTGAGATACCATTTTTTTGGATTATTGAATTAATATTTTCTGCAGTAATAAAAGCATGTTCTGCTTTAAGATTATATTGCCAATATATAGAATCTCTCCTTATATATTCAATATTATCTATAGAACCATCTATTATCAAGCCTGACCAATTATTATTTTTTAGTAGAAATCTTGTATTTGATTCAGTATAATTTTCAACTCCAAATTCAATAAAAATTTTGTTTTTTATAAAAATTCTTTGAATTAAAAATTGAATAATGCCATCCTCACCTGCGTTAGAAAATACTTTAAATTCGACATCGTGGAGATTATTTACTTCAAGATTACTTATTTGCCGAAGTTCTATCCTACCAAGGGAAAGCTGAATCAGCTCTATTTTTCTTTCAATATCTCCAAGAATAAATTTTCTAAATTTCTTTAAGGGCTTTTTTAGAAAATTCTTAAGTGCTGTCTTGTAAAACATGCCGCAAACTCTCCTCCTTGTAATATTTCTGTAATTCTAAATTATCACTGTTTTAAAAATGTACACGGGTTTATCAATAAATTTAGTGGTTAGTAGCAGGATAAACACGACATTTGTCTCCTTAGTACAAAGTTTACACGTCATTTTTTTACTATCGCAGAAAATACTGGTGTTAAAATATCCTGTTGAAGATTTCCGCTGATTCTCCGCAAAAATTTAACATAATGCCAGTAAAAATATCTCAATAACTTTCTTACTACAGATTTAAAACTTAAGGAAGTAATCTCTTCAAATTTTTGAAAATGTATATTTCTGAATCCTGAAGCAATCAAAACTTGTCTTAGAGAGTGCTCATTATATCCAACATAATGTGTAAAATCATTAAAATGGTGAAGATAGCCCTCTGGTGCTGCTAAATTTGGCACTTGTATAATAGCTATCCCCCCTTCTTTTAAAGCTTTATGCACGGCTTTTAAAAAGGGAATAACGCGTTCTCTCGGTATATGTTCTAAAACATCAATGATAGTTATTAAATCATAAGATTCTGCGTTTTCTAATAGAAAATCGGTTGCATCATTAACCAATTTACACTTCAATCCTAAAGATTTACAAAAATTCACACAGTCCTGACTAATATCAATTCCAATATAATTTGTATAGCCCCAGTCTTCAAAACATTTAAGCATTTCACCTCTTCCAATGCCTATATCCAAGAGATTTGCATTTTTATCTGATGGGAACCACTTTCTATAATTTATTTCAAATTGTCTAAACTTAAATTCTGCTTGCTTATAATCTCCGAAGGCATTCTCTATGTAGGTATCAAAAATCTCCTTCATCATGACCTCCTTTGTTCTATAAAAGTAGAAATAAAATTCAATAGCGGTAAAAAAATGGCTTTACTTTTTTATAGTCATCAAAGGATACTCTCCTAAACTCAAAGTATCTGTGTTGTTTAATATATGTTTCGTTCACTATCGCCCCCTACTAATTTAGTATTATCATCTAAGGTTTTACTTTTAAGTCCTATCTGCAAAAGCTTGTGAAACCCAAATTTGTCAAGTTTTAAGATACTAAACATGACCTTTGGTATATTTTTATTTGTTAATAAATGCAAACTGCCCATTCCATAATAGTTAAGATTAAACTTTTTAGCAATATATTGTAGCGTCCTTTTACTGTAAAAGGAAATGTGTTGTCCATGATTTAAACCATAATACCACCATTCTTGAGGTTTTGGTATAGGATAAGGAAGAAGTTCTGTCGTAAAAATTATATTTTTAGAAATTCTTATCATGCTTTTAATTTCATCCAAAGGGTTTACAAAATGTTCAAATGTCTCAAATGAGGTGATTGCCTCTATCTCCATATCATCTTTGTATTCAAAACCCCTTGCAAAAATATTTGTTGCATATTTATCATACCAGTAAAAATCGAAGCCTATATCTCTCATAAGCCTTACAAATACACCATATCCCCCCCCATAGTCCAAAAAAGAAGCTTCCTTGTTAAAAAAAATTGAAAGTAGAATAGTCATCTTCTGTGATAAATAAAGGTTTCTTTGTAAGTAGCCTGTATCAGAAATACTTATTGGTTCACTGTATGCTTCGTCAAGCCAGTATGGTTCTTCTGTTTGAAGAAAGCCACAATTATCACAAAAATAATATTTAATGTTATATTTTTTTAAAATTGTGGCAGCGAATATAAAATTTGACTCATGAAAGCAAATTTTACATTTCATCTTGCACCTATATATGTCCTTATTTTACGAATTATCCTAAACCACAAAGGTCTTGGAGCGCAACATTTCTTGAATGTATATTCATCCGCTTCTTCATTTCTCTCAATTCTGCTTGGGTGCTTGAGATTTAAAATGTCAATCTCTTCCACCGGAATTTCACTTATTCCTTTTTGTTTTACTTTAGTATGTGTTCCTTCTTCTCCAAAACCTATATTTGATACTAAATTGACCTGTGGCAGTATTGAAAGTTGTTTCTTTTTCCATAAATGAAAAGTCCACGGATAAGCCCAACTGTCAATCTCTCTTCTTTTCATTTTCCAAAAAATATTTTTCCAATACTTTATGGCTTTCTTATTTACAAATAGCTCCTCTATAAATTTATCATCTTTAAATGAATCTAATTCAAAATCATATCCTTCCCACCTATCCCTCCAGGTAGCCCAACCCCAAATGTGGTTATATATGGAAAAATAATAGTCGCCATCTCCTCTCTTTATTCCGTCTTGGAAATTGTTACCACTGATTATTGCAATTCTTTTATCGTCCTTATACCTTTTAAGCAGTTCTTCGCAAAACCAGAAAAAGCTCAAGCTCGGCACAGTATCATCTTCTAATATTATTCCCATTTCTTCGTGTTCAAAAAACCATGTTATAGCCT
>JANXCA010000094.1 GCA_025060535.1 Endomicrobiia bacterium
TCATCCTTATTGAGTTCAAAATAAGGTCCTTTCTCTAAAACACCTTTAAAGTGATAGGATTTTACTTCTATAATATTGGGAAGTGGAGAAGTAAAATGAATCTCAAAAAGAGGACCAAATAAGGTTTCTCCCCTATTTTTAACAAAAATAGAAGGAGCAAAAACAACAATTTCTCCTTCTTTAATCTCATAATCCCATATCATACATGGATAATGGATCTTTATTCCTTCTCTTATTCTCCAATGTCCATCTGTAAATCTCATAGAAGACCTCCTTCTCCCTCAAACTTAAACCAACTTATTTTTAACCCTTTTTCTCCTTTTATATAAAGATCCTGTATTCCTTCTACTTCTTCTAAATCAAATACTATTTCTCTCCACTCTTCTGAAGTATCTAATATTTCAAAGGAAAATTCTTTATCTATTTTGCTAAAATATAAAACTATTTTGAAAGGAGAAGGAGAAGAAAGTTCCATTCTTATACTTCTTGCTCTTTTTGTAAATTATAAATCTTTAAAGAGCAACCACGAATCATCTCCTGAAAATATTACATAAGTACTTTCAAAATCTCTCTTTGTATCAAAAAATACTCCATTACAATCATCAAAATTAAAAGCAATATTTTTCTCATAGGGATTCCTATTCTCAATCTCTTCCCCATTAATGAATATCTTCTTTCTTAGCCTTATATCTTGAGAAGAAGCACCTACTAATATCTCGTAATCACCTCTCTCTATTAAATATTTCCCCTTCCTTACATCCCATATAAAAAGCTCAGATACTGGAATAGTGATATTTACTTTAGCCTTTTCTCCCTTAGGAATAAATACTCTCTTAAAACCTTTAAGTTGAAGCTTTGGTCTCTTAACTTTAGAATTTAAACATCTTACATAAACCTGTGGTACCTCATCGGAATCCCTTTCTCCTATATTTTCTATCTCAAATTCCACATCTATAACTTCAGAAGGATTAAAACTATCCGCATTAATTTTAAGATCTGAATACTTAAATTCTGTGTAAGTTAAACCATGTCCAAAAGGAAAAAGAGATTCCTTATCGAAGTACATGTAGGTTCTTTTCCGAATTTGAGTCCTCTGAGGTACAAAATTTTCCATTTAATAAAGATTGAAGGCTTTTATTTTCCCCATCCTCAGTCTATTCTATATAATCTAAATTTTTCTCCTTGTGCCCATAAAAGAAGAAACATGGAAAGTATTTTTATATTTAGAAGCCATAAAATGTAAAATATACCTCTTTAAATACTCTCCTTGTAGCAGTAAATATTTATAAATAGATTCTATCCCTCATTAAATTGAAGCAGTTTACGGTTATATTTTAAATCTTCCATGGATATGTTTTTCATTACAGATCACCCAGAAGCATATAAAACTATAACTGCAGGATTAGCTATAAAAGCGCTTAAATTAAGAAAACTTTAACTGTAGCACCAAGACATCTAAAATATCAATGGCAAATAGGATTGAAAGATAGATTTAAAGAGCATTTTAAGAAAACACAAAATAAGTAATTTACACATTTGTAAGAGCTGTTCTTATAAACGAGGAGAGCATTTTTTACCCTCCTCGTTTATTGTATTATTAGTGATTATTTTGCTATATGAAAATTAAATTTTTAACCACAATCCATTTTGGGACTAATAATAAAAGAACCTTTATTGGTCATAGCTTTAATTTTAGTGTCATTCCATATATATCCAATTTCCAAAACTACTCTCCCTAACTTTTCATTAAAATATATTCCTCCATAAAATCCTGATTTTACTTCAGATGAAATCGGTTCAATAATAATTCTATCCGCAAGTGGCTTTAACGTTAGTTTTTTCTTTAATTCTTCTTCAGATATAACTCCTTTTTCTTTTAGTTGAGCATAAAAACCTCCCGATTCTTTGTATAATGCTATATTATAAAAACCTGCTGGTATATTTTGGTCTTCTAAAGTAGGTAAATAGCCAAAAAAGAAATCCTGTTCTTCTGTAAAATCATTTATTGATAATTTATTAACATTCTCAAATACTGTGTATACAGTAAATATCTTATCACTTATTGACATAGAATCCCATGATTGTATAATGGATAATTTACATAATTTAGAGATTTGAAGAAAAATATTATCTACTCCTTTAATGTATTTGTTTGTTACCTCTAAAATCTTTTTATATGGTTCACTTGAAGGCAAAGCCTGAACCTCTCTATCTCCAATTCTAAACGAAGTATTTAAATATATTGCACGAGTTTGAGTGGGTGGTTCCTTTGGTTTAATAATAATATCTATCTCAATAGTAGGTGGTTTCCCTGGGATTATTTTAAAACTTACTTGTACTTGGACTCCTTTTGCTTTTGTATCAACTTCTCTAACAGTAATAGGTTTTTGTAAAATTACTTTCCCGTTTATATCTTTGAATTGTGCTATATACTGATCTCTACCTTTGGGGTCTCTTGCTACAAAAATTTTATAAAATCCTGAATTTATCTCTGATCCTTCAGGTATCTGAAAAAATGTGAAGAAAAGATTTATTCCCCTATTAAGTTTATCATAAGTAATATTTTCCGCTTCATCAGTGGGTGTATTTATTATTATCATTGATTTTATAGAATCTGATAATTCACTTGCAGCACGAAATCTTACCACTTTACATATCATATTAGAAGTATTGACCTTAACCCCAAAAGATCTTTCCGCCTCTTGAATAATTGCAGTTAATTCTTTTCTAAATCTTATATTGAGATTTTCCAATTCAAATTTGTAATCTGCAGTTGTTTGAGAATTAACAAATCTTATAGACAGTAATAAAATACTAAAGAGAAGAAAGATAACCAAATAGATTCTAAAAGATAAAAGTCTCATTTAGATCACCTTCCTTTAAAAAATTCTAATATTAAATTTATTAATTTACATAACATTATAGCATATAATTAAAAAACAAAAAATAATAAAATTCGAACAATAATAAATTGAATATAAAAAAGGAGAATAACCAAGATTTCCATAAACAGTGAAAAATGAAATTTTTTATTGACAATATATTCCTAATTTTTGTGCCGATACCTCCTATTTTTTATTAGGATTATTAAGGCCCTTTTGAAATAAAATGTAAGAAGAGACAAAAGATATAAAAATATTAACTTTAAAATTTTTAACTATAATTACCTTTTTCTTGGTGAACAATGAGTCATGGAGTAAGAAATGGACTTATTTTAATCTTTCTTGGACTATGGAACACTTCTAATTATAAAGAATTTAATTATGTTTTTTTAGATAAAATGATGAATTTATAACTGGGCTGACCCTAGGAGTATAAGAAAATTTATTGAATATATCAAAAATCTTTAAATACAAAAAGTAATAATTATAGCAAACCATAATCTAGATGATATATTGTCTCAATATAGCTAATAAAATCTTTGTTTTAAATTATGAAGAGAAAGCTATTAAGATTACAAAGGTAGAAGAAATTTTAAAAATAAGAATTTTCTTGAAAAAGTAAATTTAATTTAGAAAAATTCTGTAAAATTATTTAAAATTTGACTATTAATCGATTGTTCTCTTTTGAAATCAAGAAAAAATATATGGTCTTAAAGATTATTTAGGCTATTAAAGGATTGTAAAATTAGAAGTAAGGAATTTATATGATCTTTGATAGCAATTTTATAAGAGATAATTTACTAGAATTAAAAATATCTTTTCTAAGTTTCTAAAATATTAAAGAAATAAAATTTAGTAATAAATTAAATCTTAGATAAATTACAGAAAGAAGCTTTTTGATAGGTATTAAAGTAATATTAAACATCAGGGGTAATATCTAAAAATCTCTTTATCAAATATGCTCTATAACTAACTAAGAAAATATATTAAAATAAAGTGCATTGGAAGTTTCAGGAATGTATTGATTCATGAATACATTAAAATTGATTCCCACAAAATTTTCTATCATTTTTACATTTTTTTAGAACTTATTTCTTACCTTCTAATAGAATCCTCTGAATTTTTAAATAAAAAGGACCATGGTGGAGGAAGAGCAGGTCTTCCTGTAAGAAGGGTATAATTTTCCAAAACTTCTTTTAAATTATCTCCACCTATAACAAAATAATTTATCTTCTCTCCTGGAACACTAAACTGAACCTTTTCTACATTTTCCGTAGCTATCTCAAGGGAAACCTTCTCGGAATGATTCACAAATACTCCATAATCTCTGTTAGTTAAATAAAGAGGTACATTTTTATAAGTTTGGTCAGAGATAGTCCCCGCATCAGCATTCCACATTTCTATACTTTGTCCATTTTTTATAAAAGGTCCAAATCTTTCCCCAAGCCCATAAACCATTTCTCCTACAGAAAGATCTAAGCTCTCCACCATATAAGTTTTTTTGTTCTCATCAATAGCATATGCCATATGTTTGTATCCTGAAGAGGTTAATTTTCTATCCCCCCAGTAAAAGGTGTATTTAAAGGAACCTTTTTTCTCTATTTTTACTCTCAAATTCCCTGCTTTAAGCTCTATATATTCTTCGGTATTTAATATCTCAGGCTTATAATTTTCATCCTTATTGAGTTCAAAATAAGGTCCTTTCTCTAAAACACCTTTAAAGTGATAGGATTTTACTTCTATAATATT
>JANXCA010000095.1 GCA_025060535.1 Endomicrobiia bacterium
TGATATAATCTTTCCGCACTGTCAACTTTCCTATAAAAATCTTCTCTCAATGCTTCAATAGAATTGAAGTCAAAAGCAAATCTATAAGTTCCATCTTTTAAATAACGCATGAATTGATAATTTATTACATCAGATATTAGCTCAGCTTTTGGAACTATCGTTTCTACCCAGAAAGCTCTATGAGCAGCGTTAATACCTTCATATGAATTTCCAGACCACGATACTTTGCCATTAAACATAATACATAAATTATGATGCGGTTTTACCTCAAGACAATAAACTTTTCCTGTATAAGGCACTTTTTCTAGACCATCAAAATATGTATCCTTTGGAGCAATAAAGCTTAATTTTAAGATATATGTTTTTAACTGGCTACCTACAGTAGCATAAAAAGCAGGAATATTACACTTTACACACATTTCCATAAATGCATTAACAGAGTCTTCATCAAAAGAATAAGTTAATGCCGTTTTATCACCTTTTTCTACAACATCAGTTTGACTAAAAATATAAATGAAGTGATAAAGATAAATTGGGTCCAAATCAAGTAGTTTACGAGTTATTTTCTTATCTTGAGTAATGTAAGTTAATATCATAGATGTTATGTTTTTGTCAGTTAAAACAAAAGTAATTTGAGATGTTTGATCTATATACTCACTAAACTTTTCACAATAATACCTAAATTTATTTCTACTTTCTGGTGTTTTTATACTAAATCTTACCATTTTATTTGATGTAACACTGCCACAAGCCAGATACCATGCTAGTATAGAAATAAAACTCTTCAGAGGAAACCCAATCGCCTTACCGTTATCATCCTCAATTACCAAAATACTAGGATTGTCTTTATTGCTAAATTTGCCATATTTAACATATCTATAACTTGAATTAATTTTCTCTACTGGTAGTAAACTCAATTTATCATCAATATCAGAAACAACTACTTTATGCCCCGGAGTTACTTGAAAATCTACCCCATAAGCAAAATGACTATTGGCAGGCTTGTAAAGGTAGCCATCGTAAAAATAAGAATAAGTATTAGATACAGGATAATAATCCACTTCTTTTGTAGACAAATCCATTGACGCAACTAAATCTCCAACCTTGACTTCACTTATTTTAATAAAACCTTTAGAAGTTAGAACATAAGTATCAGGATGATAACATTTTATATCTTTATAATCACCAACTATTACTGGATTAACACCAAAAGCAGTCAAAATTTCTTCCTTATTAAGTCTTCTTAATGAAGTAAATTCAAAATCTCTATAAGATGGTGTATATGGTGTAAATTTACCTCCGCCTTCTATAAGAACGACTCTATGAGCTTTAGTGTATCCTTTGTGCCTTTCTTCAAAAGCAGCCAATAATCTTGTATATGCCTCTGGTGATAGCTCATCTTCAACTTCAATTACACCACTAATAGCAGCACCTTCCTCAAAAAACTTCTTGTTAAATTCAGCAGCGTAATAGTCTTGAGATATTCCTAAAGTAGCGGCAGAAAGGGGAGCTAAACCTCTTAAGTCATCATAAGGATTAGGATATTTGAAGAAAATTATTTCTGATAAAGAAAACTCTAACTCTATATTTTTATTCCTATATTTCCAACCTATTATCTTAGTGTTGCCCTTATCCCATATTGGTTCAAATCTTGTAGGATTTACTAACCATATCTCTTTCGGAACTTCAGAAACATTGCTTCTGTCCAAAATCCAAAAAGCTTCGCCATTTAACTCAAGAGAAATAACGGTTCCCATTATATGTTGTCGCCATGTTGATAGTTTGTTTGGTCGCTTAAATAAATCAACAAGCTCACCATCTTTTAAAATATTGGCAGTCCCAAGTGAATCGCTATTGTCTACATTTTTATATATATAATATGGAATGCGGGATATATTTCTTGCTATAGCATTAACTGCTCCAAAAACCCAAGCTGAAACTTCATAAGGATTTCTAACAATACCTTTACTCTGACTAGAAAAAATGCTTCTCCATAAAATATCACCTTCTTTGTATTTCTTTTTTATAAAGCTTAAAGCTATTTTGTTTAACAAACTGTCAATCCATTTTTTCACTATAAGCTCCTAAAATCACAGGATATCTATATCATTCTAATTTTTAGTTTTCTACTACCTTTGTGAGTATGTAAAGCATACCTAAGAGCTGAGACTGCATGGTCTATACAATTAATAGGTTTATCAATTGGATTACCTTCTTTATCAACTTGCCAACAATAAGTTCTAATTTCTTTTAGTAAATTGACACTTCTTTCCGGGATAAGTAATTTAAATCTTTTAACCGCATCTATGCTTTCTAAAATTCCTTTTTTGGCTGGTTTGACATTAAACCCAGCTTGTTTAATTTCTTTAATCCTATCAGGTTCAGCAGAATCAGCATATATTGGTTTACTTTTATCAACAACAATATTACGTAGTTGCTCTATAAGTTCGGAAGTAGTTTGACTGGCTCTATACAAATCCTCAAATACATAAACCGTGTTTTTTCTTTCTTTAGACTCAACAACTCTTATTAAGGCAGTTGGAGCAGTATAACCAAAATCTAAACCATAAAAATAATCACCAAAATCATCCTCATTCGCTGTTTTAATAACTTCATAGTTGTCAAAAATTAAATTCTCAAGCTTACCCCATTCCCCTAAAACATAGATACGATAAAAATTTATGTCTTGATTAGCAAGGTCTTCAAGCTGTTGTTTATAATCTGCGTCAAGAAAAGGATTATCTAAATAAGTAGAATGAATCTCTTCAATATCAGTTTCTTTTTCTATAAGTTTCTTCTTTATCCAGTGATTTTCATCAATAGGATTAAAAGCCAGAAACATTTGATTTCTTTTTCCATCTACAGACGGAGCAGAAAGCCTCAATTTCAAAGTAACATATTCTTCATAATCAAACTCAGTTGCTTCCTCAAGAAATATATAATTCCAGCTTGAACTTTTAATTTTTTCTACATCATCTAAAGAACCAAAATGTAAAAAGTTATCTTTGTAGTAATAGTTGAAAAACTTTTTTTCTTCCTTTATTTTATGCTCTATACCTAACTCAGATATAATTTTCTTAAAATCATACCAAGTAGTTATTCGCAAAGATGGAAATGTCTTCCTCATAATTAAAAACTTTTTCTTTTCTTCTGTAAGGAACTTATAAATCAAAACCTGTAAAATAGAATACGACTTTGAACTTCTTGCTCCACCTCTATTTAGAACAACTTTGGCTTTAGAGTTAAGATTTCTATAAAAAACCTTAGTCGCCTTCAGTTGTATCATTAAGATACTCCGCAGGTTGTATTACAATCTCTATCTTTTCTTTTACAGAATGGGAAATATTTTCCGTAGAAAGCCCTTTGGCTAATCGTTCAACTTCAACTAAATGTTTTAAAACTTTAGACGTATTAATTACATACATCAAAAGTTCCTCTGTAGACATCTTAGTAAATTCACTAAGATCACTACTTCTTATCCTCTCAGCTAAAACTCTGGCAGGAGTCAGGAGAATAGATTGGAGAAGTTCAGCTTGTTTAGCGTGTCTTAAACATGTTTCCTTAATAGCAGCTAATTGCTCTTGTTCTTTCAGCTCATCAAGATACTTATCATAAGCATCAGCTCTAATATCCCATTCGTAATTCTTCCTTTTCTCACTCAAAGTTGCAACTGATACTCCAGTAAGTTCAGATAACTTAGATAATATTCTTTTGGGTTTAAGGTCAAGCCACTGTTTGAAAAGTAAGTAGTCCTCTATAGGCTCATTAGCCCATTGTTCCCATAATTCACCTATGGGTTTAATATCAGCCATTAAAACTCAAACCCACAGTTAGGACATTTAGTAGTGCTTCTTTTCCATTTTCCAAGCTCAGTTTCTTTACCAACTTTAACATCTTCAATTGTGTGTTCCTCAATACCTTCAAAATTAAAATCAGTTAAAGGTTTAGTAAATGCTTCAAGTTCAGAAGCAGAATAAGGCATAGTTTCCACAAGCTCATCAATAGAATAAGTTTGTGTTAACTCTTGTATCAGTTCAGATAGTTTAGAAGGGTCAGGTGTGAATTTAGTTTCATTAGTCTCAATAGCTATCCTTTTAGCTAACGCATCAGGAATTTTACCAAGATTGTAGCACATAACTTCTTTAATACCAAGTTCAATAGCAATATCTACCCTGTGATTGCCATTGATTACTTCAAAAGAGCCATTATCCAGTTCTCTTACAATGAGATTTTCAATTAAGCCGTTGGTTTTAATGTTCTCCATCAATTTAGTTTTCAGAATTTGGTCCGGAAGTTTGTAATTCCACTTAGCTTTTTTCAACTTGGAAACTGGGATAGTAACAAAACCTTTCTTCATGACTACTTCCCTATTTTTTGCCTTTTTTCTTCTTGGGCTTCTTCTTTGCCATTTTCATCCTCCTTATAAATTTCTAATAATAAACTTGGTTTTCTAAGCAGATGCTCAGCTAATTCATTAGGAACTTCAACAGGAACATTAGTAGGAAAAGTATAGCCGCCACAAGTAAAAGTACCTTGCTTCCTGTTAATTAACTTCATTTGAACACCTCCTTGAAAAGACATGTAACAATATTAAATATATTGCATTTTTTA
>JANXCA010000096.1 GCA_025060535.1 Endomicrobiia bacterium
GAAATTGAATGTAATGCATCTTATAGTTAAGCTTCCTATAGGTGGAATGGAAAATATGTTGTATAAAATAGTAAGAAGCTACAATAAAGATCTTTTCAATCCTATTGTCTGTTGTATAAAAGAAGGTGGATTTTTTGCTGAAAAGTTAAGGGAAGATGGTATAAAAGTGCATATTTTAAATAGGATGAAGACTCATAGTTTTGATTTTTGTGCAGTCTACGAAATATATAAAATCTTAAAAAAGGAAAATATACATATACTTAGAACTCATGCATATCATGCAAATTTGTATGGAAGAATTGCTGGGAAATTAGCAAAAACTCCAATTATAGTTTGTAGCTATCATGATATGTATGAACAGATAAATAAACCTAAATTCCATAGAAGATTATTTAATTTTTTGCTTTACAATTTTTGCGACTCTATTGTAGCTGTCTCTAACAGAGTAGCTAAGGATATAGAAAGAATTGATAAAGTACCAAAAGAAAAAATTAGAGTAATTTATAATGGTATAGAGATAGAAAAATTTACAACTAATTTAGATAAAAAAGAAGCAAGATACTTTTTCGGTTTACCTGAGGAAAGAATTATTGTTGGTACATTAGGGAGGTTGACTACACAAAAGGGAGTTGAATATTTAGTAAGAGCATTAGAAGGATTGGATATTTCCTTAGCAATTGGAGGCAAGGGTCCTTTAGAGGATGAGTTAAAAACTCTGGCTAAATCCCTAAAAATTGATTCCTATTTTTTAGGAGCAATTGAGCCAGAAAAAGTTCCGATATTTCTAAGTTCTCTTGATATATTCTGTTTTCCCTCTTTATGGGAAGGTATGGGAGTGACATTGGTTGAGGCAATGGCTGTAGGATTACCGATTGTTGCTTCTGATTTAGACCCAATAAAAGAGGTTTTAGGTGATTGCGGAATTTATTTCCCTAAGAAAGATACAAGTAAACTTAAAGAGGCGTTGATTGCTCTTGTAGAAGATGAGCATAAAAGAAAGACTTTAAGCAAAAAAGCAAAGGAAAGAGCTAAGATTTTTTCTATAAAAAATACAGTTGCAGAGTATGAAAATCTTTTTTTAGAGCTATATAAAAAAAAGTATGGTAAAATTTAAAGTTCTTTTAGTTACAAATTTTGGTAAACCCTGGAATAACGGTTGGTATTATAAAGCAGGTTTCGAAAAAAATGGTCATTTAGTTATTTTTTTAAATCCTGACAAAAAAAGCAATTTTAGAGATAAGTTGTTAGAAAAAGTAAAAATTTTTAAGCCTGATTTTATACTTATTACAAAGGATGAAATTGATATAGAAAGTATAACAGAGTGTAAAAAATATACAAAAGTAATTCAATGGTATCCTGACCCTGTAATTCCTGGATGGTTAATTCCTTATGTTAGAGTTGTTGATGTTTTTTTCACTATGTCAGAAGGGCTTGTTGAGGAATTTAAAAAATATAATCCCTATACTTTTTGGCTTACACAGGCATTTGAGCCAGATTTTTTTAAGATAAAAAAAATAACTAAAGAAGACATAAAAAAATACTCATCAGATATAGCCTTTATAGGTAATCTTGGTTCAAAACCTCAGTATTTACCAAGAAGAGAGGCTTTAACAAGGGTTCTTAAGGAAGGACTTCAACTTAAGTGGTGGGGACCTCCTATACCAAGAAAAATAAAGACAATTCCGTTAATTTTGGGAAGGCTTGGTAAAGCATATGGTGGAGAATTTGTTTATAATGAAAGTTTTGCAAAAGTATGTATTCTTTCAAAAATTTTTCTTGCATTTGACTCAATGCCTCATATTAAAAAGTCAATGAGTGCAAGAATGTATACAGCTTTAGGATGTGGAGCTTTTTATATGTGTCAGTATGTTGATGGAATAGAAGAAGTAGTAGTTCCAGACAAGGAAATTATTACTTTTAGTGATTATGAAGAAATGATGGACAAAATAAAATTTTACTTACCTAAAGAAGAATTAAGAGAAAAGATTGCTTGGGCTGGACAACAAAGAGTTCTTAAAGATCATACTTATGAGGTAAGAATAAGGCAAATGATAGATATTCTTAAAGATGTTCTCTTTTGACTGGAATAGAGTAGACAGTGTATTACTCCTAATGCCAGATAAGCATATGGGAAATTTGATTGTTTCTCTACCTGCCATAAAGTCAGTAGAGTGTTTTTTGGAAAATAAGGTGAAGGGAATAATCGTTGATGAATCTTATAAAGAAATATTGCTTGCCTTTTTTGATAATACTAAAATAATTCCCTATACTTTAAGAAAAGTAAAGTCAAAAATTTGGTTAATTAAAGATTTTTTAAAATTTATAAAAGAGATAAGAAGTTTAAATCCTACGCTTTCAATTGACTATGAAGGTAGAACAGTAGGTGCTTTTATTTCTTTTTTATCTGGAGCAAAATATCGAGTAGGATTTAGCAATGCTGATAAATCCTATTATTATAATATAAAAATTTCACCTAATCAGTATCTTCACAAATATGAATACTATATATCAATTCCTCTAAAATTAGGAATTCCCATCATAAATAATTTAAAGCCTACCATAAAGAATGAGTGGGAGGTCTCTTTAAAAAAATTTTTTTCTCCCAGTAAGGAAGCTATAAAACACGACAAAATTGTATGTATTCATCCAGGAGCAGGCAAAATTTATAAAAAATGGCTTCCCCAGAAATTTGCTTTAGTTGCAGATTATTTAGTGGAAAAAGGATATATTGTAGTTTTTATAGGTTCCAAAAAAGACAAAGATGATATATTAAAAGTAAGATCCTACATGAAACACGAAGCTTTAGATTTAAGTACCAAAATTTCTATTGGTGAACTAATGGCATTGTTTAAAACTATAAAGTTCTATATAGGAAATGATAGCGGACCTATGCATCTTGCTTCTTTATTTGGTATTCCAATAATTACTCTTTTTGGTCCCTCAAATGAGAAAAGATGGAAGCCAATTGGAGAAAAAGTGATTGTTTTAAGAGGTAATGAGAGATGTGATAAATGTAAGGGTAAGAATTGCGAAAAAGATTTTCAATGTATTACCTCAATATCACCCTATGATGTTATTGAAAAAATTAGAGAATTTTTATGAAAGCTAAGTTTATAAGAAACATACCTCTTCTTCTTATGGAGATCAATACTTATATTGTTATCCTATTAGCCTTTTTATCAAAAGGAGAGGGAATTTTAAATTTTATACTATTTTTCAATTTTATTTTATGGTTAATTGCTATTAAATTTGATTTTTCTAAGGCCAATTTTTTTAAGGATTCTGTTTCTATCTGTTTTTATCTATATATTTTAAGTATTATAATCTCTATATTTTTTTCAATAGAGCCTTCTTACTCTCTGTCACAAGCAATAAAAGAACCTTTGAAGAGTTTTCTTTTTTTTCCTGTTTTTTTATGGGTTATTAACAATGAAATAAAGCTTAAAAGAGTTGCTTTTATTCTTCTTTTACTTCTGATAATTTATAATTTAAATGGTTATTATTCCTTCTTTTTTAAGAATATTTACTATTCTGATACATGGTTGCTACATACTACTTTGAATCGATACGGAGGACTTCTTTCCTTATTAATTTCGTTTGGTATTCTGTATTTTTTATATGAACGAAATATAAATATTAGAATTCTTACTGCTTTAATAATAATAGCTACGGTACTTGCAATAATTTTGAATGCTACAAGAACAGCTTATTTAAGCTTATTTATAATTTTGATCCTTTGGATAGTTTTCTATTTCAGAAAAAAATTTATAAAAGGACTTTTTTCTTTTCTTTTATTTATTGGAATATTAGGAATAATTGGATGGTATTCTTCAGATTTTGTTAAAACTAAAATTGTTAAAACTAAAGAAGATTTTACTACCTTCAACTATAGAACTATCGCTTGGATTTCTGCTATTGAAGCATCATTAAATCGACCTATAGTAGGATGGGGTTATGGTAAGAAAATATTTCACAGCGATACACCCTTTATGAATACATCTTTTAAAACTTCTCCTAAAAAATTAAATATAGGACTTGAAACACCCCATAATACTTTTTTAGCAGTTTTATTTCATCAAGGAATAATAGGTTTTATTCCATTCGTTGGAATGTTTTTTTTGATAATAAAAAAACTTTTGTTTAAATTAAATTCTGAAAGAAATTTTTTGAATCTTCTTAGATTTTCAGTTTTATCATCCTTTATCGGTTATTTTGGTATTTTTGCGTTCTTTAATCCTACAAAATTTTTCTACTTTTCAATTTTCATAAGCATTGGATTAGTAATATTTAACTCTATTAAAAAGCAAGATGAAAATAGCAATAGTTAGAAAAAAATATACCTTTCATGGGGGTGCTGAAAGTTACATTAATGAGTTGATTAAATTTCTGATTTCACAGGGACATGAAGTTCTTATATACAGCATTAATTGGCAGAAACCTCAGG
>JANXCA010000097.1 GCA_025060535.1 Endomicrobiia bacterium
ATATCTTCTTTAGTAAGTTTAGTCCCTCCCAAAAATGCTTTCTCCACATATATACTTACTCTATCTTCAGAATCTCTTGAACTCGCTGGTAAAAACAAACTATCCACATTTGAATAAAATCCCACCCTGTGAAAACCTGCTTTACTTTTAGGAATATAAATCCAATGTTCTTTAGGACACTTATCACCTTTTTTGGCTCCAATATTTAGTACTAAAACAGAAGTAAAAGGCAAAGATTTCTCATTTATATTAATATCTGCAATTTCCATAATTTTATTTAATGGAATGGTTGAAATCAAACTTTCATACTTCACACCACTACCATCTTTAAATAATATTTCTTTCTTTTTTAGGTCAATCTTTACAACTTCTTTTTTATACTCAATATCACATTCATAAGCAATTTTCTTTGCCAATACATCAAGTCCTTCTTTAGGATAAACAAATACTACATTATAACCAACTGGTGGAGTTTTTTCTTCTGCACCTTTTATTATCAAATTTTTATCTACAGGACTTTTAAACTTATCTTGAGGAGCAATTTTTTTATAAAGTCCAGCTGTATAAAGTTCATGAAAAGGAAAGAAAAACAATTCACATAGGGTCTTTCCAAAATTAACTTCTAACCATTCTGCCATTGTAGTAGTTTCTTTTTCTTCAGAGTTAATAATCTCACCTAATACTTTTTTTCTTATATCTTTTGGTAAATAAAAAAGATGATTCTGTATCGGATAAGGAATATATAAATCTAAATCAGGCAGATATACTGCGGAAGTCCTTTGATAACTTTTAGCTTCTACAAACCTATTTATAAAATTTAATACTTCTCCATCAGCCCCAAAAATCCAATGGCCACCACCTATCTCAAATTTATACCCATCAACACTATAAGAAGCACAAATTCCTCCAGGATATTCTTTTGCTTCAAAAATTTTAGCTTTGGTTTTAAACCCTGCTGATAATCCAGTAAATCCTGCTCCTAGGATATATTTTTTCATTTCTTAAAGAAGAATAATTTTATATTTTTTTTGTGTAAATAATAGAACATACTAATAGTAACAAAAGTCTCTGTCATTAAAACAGAAAAAGAAATTCCTATATGTTTATAAATAAATCCTAATAACGAAGCCATTACTATATTCACCAAACTAGCAATTGTCAATATGTTAGAAAAAGCCTTTTTAAAATTAAAAGGTAACATAGTTTGAACTCCAAAAACATTACTTAACCCTATAATAAACGGTAAAAAAGACAATATTCTCAAAACTATTATAGAATCATAGTAATAATTTCCTAAAAAAATAATAACTATAGAATCAGCAAACATAAAAACTGCTAAAGAAATTAAGAAAGTAGTCAAACCTACTATAAACGCAAATTTTCTTATTAATACCATACTAAACTGCTTAGATTCATTTACGATTTTACTAATATAAGGATAAAAAGTGTTAGAAAGTGGTGTTAATAAACTTTGTATTGCCTTAATAACTTTCTCTGCGGCAGCATAATAACCTACTGTCGTATTATCAGCAAATAAACCCAAAATAAATGTATTAGAAATGGTATATAGACTGATTGCTATGGTAGAAATGAATATATAAAAACCTTCTTTTAGATAATAAATAATGTCTTTAAGTTTGGGTATAAAAAATTTAACATTTAAATTTCTAACAAAAACAAATCCTAACATTCCTGCTATAATGAAACCTAAAGAATTAAAAAAAGGAACCAAATAATAATCTTTTTGTTTTTTCACAAAAACAAAAATCAAAATTGTAAAAACAAACTTAGCAAAGATATTTAACAAAGTTATAAATTTCATATTTTCAATGCCTTGAAAAAACCAACTGGGAAACATTACATGACCTAAAACCATACCAAATGTCAGATAATATAACAACCAATCTTGACGAAATTTTTCAAATAAAAAAACTATACCTGTCATTATAATTAATGACAAAAACATCAAAAAAAACTTTATCACCATCACTGAGCTAAAAATTTCGGCAAGCTTCTTTTTATTATCTCTATTTATAGAAATTTCTCTTGGAGCAGAAAGATGAAAACCATAATCAGTTAAAATCATAAAATAACTAATAAAAGAGTTTGCAAATGCTATAAGCCCGTATTTTTCAGGTTTTAACACTCGCACAAGATATGGTAAAGTTATTAAAGGAAATATATAATTTGCAACTTGTAAAAAACTTAATGATAAAAAATTTTCTAACAAAACTCTTTTAGTTTTTGATTGTAACCAATTTTTTATGGTTTCTAATAGATTAAAATAAATTTTTAACATAAATTTATTATCGTAATCTTATATAATTTTATTTGAAAATATAGCGTTTAACTTAAGTATTGGATTAAATTAACTAAATTAGGACTATTTCTGAACTTCATAGTGTGATCTGTTATTAAATACAAAACATTTAAGCTACCATTAAAATTTTGAGGCAGCTTGTATATTCTTGTATGTTTGATGTTTTTATTATTTAATGTTTTAAATATAAGCATAAGCAAACTATATATCTCATCGTCAGCAAAAATATAAAAGTTTGTTTTGCCATTTTTTATTGATTCAACAATTAGATTATTAAGTTTACTGTATATTGTTAAGAATTTGTTTGTAATTTTTAATATGTAGTTGTAAGTTTTTTTTGTTTTTTCTGCAAATCCTTTTGGGGTAAGAATGTATTCTATTTTTTTTCTATTTAATTGCTTTATTTTTACATATCCTGTTTTTGCGAGTTTTTTTATTATTAAGTTCACAAGTCCTAATGACAGACCAGTATTTCTTGCAATTTCCCTTTGGCTTATTTTTTGATTTCTTGCTAATTGTTCTAAAATATTTATTTCTTTTTCTGTAAGTTGTGATGTATTCATTTTAGATAATTTTAATTTTTTCTTTTAGTTTATTCTCAAGAGTTTCAAACTCTTTTATATATTGAGTTGATATTCTTTCATATACAGCTTTTGCTTGGTTTTCATCATAAATATGTGAAGTTAGATTTCTGTCATTAAGTATAGAAAGCCATATTTCTTCATTATCTATATAATCTGTTTGGTATGCTTTCTTTATACATTCACGGACAGTTTTTGTATCTATTCCTTCATAGTATAAAAATTTTTTTAATGCTTTCCAGGCTGTCTCAAATGTAAATTCAAACCTTTGTATTGTACCATCAATACTTAGCGATGTATGTTTTTCTTTTAGTGCCTCTTTCAATCTTTTTAGTGCATCAGAAAAATTTTTAAGTTTATCTTGTAGAACTTCTTTCATAAATAATAACACCTTCTTCTAATATTCTTTGTTTTAATCTTTCATTGGTTAACTGTTCAAATACTACTATATCTATATCCCTCAGTGTAGGAATCTCCTCGTTGAGTTCTTCTTTAAGAACAGGAAGTTTTTCGATCTCTTTCAGTCCAAATATGGCTAAATCTATATCACTCTTTTTAGTACCATCTTTTCTTACACTTGAACCAAAAATCATTATTTTGTCAACTTCAACTTTTTGTGTAATTTTTTCTATTATCTCTTTTATTAGCTTTTCACTGACATTCATTTCGTGCTTTTTATAGTACTATAGTAGTAGTCTCTGTCTTTATAGAATTTTATTACATTTTATCAAAATAGGTTTAAACTTTTTAGGTGTATGATTGATAAATTTGTTGTACTGATTAAGAAACTCTATATACTTATCTATATCAACTGTTCCCTCTTTAACAAATGGATTGTGTTTATTTTTGCTAACTATCCTCATATCTTCTTTAAACTTTTTTGACTGCAACAACTTCAATAATTCTTCTTTCTCACTTTTTGATATCATACTTTTTCTTTATACTTTCTAACAGCTCTAACTTATCAAAAAATTGAAAATATTCACTAAGTAATTGATTGTGGTTTGTTCAAATTTTGAACAATTTATAAAATATAACTTTATTTGTCAACAGTGATAAAAAAATTTTTATATAAGAAGGTTTGATACTATATTAATTATCCTTTTTGATGATTTACCGTCGCCGTATGGATTTTTTGCTTGTGCCATTTTAAGGTAGGATTTTTCATTTAACAAAAGTTTTTTTGTTGATTCAAAAATAGTCTCTTTTTTAACTCCAACAAGTTTAGCAGTACCTGCTTTTATTCCTTCTGTACGTTCTGTAACTTCTCGCATTACTAATACTGGTTTACCTAATGACGGTGCCTCTTCTTGGATACCACCTGAATCAGTAAGTACAAGATAAGAATTTTTAAGAAGCCATACAAGGTAAGGATATGAAATTGGTTCTATAAGATGTATATTTTTTTGCCCTTTAAGAATCTCAAATACAGGTTTCCTAACATTAGGATTAAGATGGACTGGATATA
>JANXCA010000098.1 GCA_025060535.1 Endomicrobiia bacterium
ATCGCACCGCTGAAATATATCTTCCCAAGTATTCAAAAGAAGATCTTTTGAGCTTGAAAAATGCGATAGAAGAGTTGTATTCCATAGAAATCTATATAAAATATAAAAAAAACTTTCCGGTAATTGTTATAAAAGATATAGAGAGATTTTTTTCATTGATTAAAAATTATGTTATTGATTCAATGAGATATAAAATCTCCTTTGGCCCTGTAACGACTGGAGGCGTGATTGCCGAAGGACCAGGTTAGTAAACTTGGTCAAAACGCCGCGCTCCTCAGATTGGGGATGAAGAGATAGTCTACCTCTTAGGGAAACCTAAGAAATGGTGAACAGGCTTGTGGCGCCCAAGAGTTCATATCGACGGCGCCGTTCGGCACCTCGATGTCGGCTCATCGCATCCTGGGGCTGAAGAAGGTCCCAAGGGTCGGGCTGCTCGCCCGTTAAAGCGGTACGTGAGCTGGGTTCAGAGCGTCGTGAGACAGCTCGGTCCCTATCTGCTGCTGCCGCAGGAGACTTGAGGGGAGTCGCTCTTAGTACGAGAGGACCAGAGCGAACACACCGCTGGTGTACCGGCTGTTAAGCCGTTAGCAGCGCCGGGTAGCCATGTGTGGATGTAATAACCGCTGAAAGCATCTAAGCGGGAAGTACACCCCAAGATAAGGTCTCCCACCGCTAACTGCGGGTAAGGTCCCGGAAAGACTATCCGGTAAATAGGCCGGAGCTGGAAGCTCAGTAATGGGTGCAGGTGACCGGTACTAATCGACCGAGGCTTTACAATCCCTAACCTTTACATCCCTAAATCAATTAACCCCATATATCCTCAAACCAATTAATTTTATGTCTTTAAATCAATTAATCTTGAAATTACCTCCATAAAAATATCCAATTTTAAAAGATAATTGCTATTTATCTACGAAAATTACAATTCATCAATAATGATATTTGTTATTAAACAAAGAATAATATTTTGTATTATAATTTACTGTATCATACTTATTAATCCTATTTTCTCTAAATCTATAAATCAGAAAATAGAAAAATTTGACTTTAATAATAATCAAGAACTAGACCCAATAATCCTAATAGAGTCATTTAATCCTCAAAAGCATTCATTAGGATCTTATCAAAAAATATCAAATATACACAATTATAAAGGTAAACTTTATCTTATAAACCATCTCAAAAAATCTATAGCTAGACTAAATAATAAAGAGATCGATAACAAATTTTCAGAAAAATTCAAAAATACTTTGGAAAAAATAGAAATAAAAATAAAAAAGAAGATATCCCGTAATCAATGGGAACTTAAGATAAACATAAATGATGGGTACATATTCCTTGTGATAGTCTTTACAGATTCAAAAGGTTTTATTCGAGAACTAGTTATATCCAAGCTTACTATGGATTTAGAATTTGTTTATGATTTCTATGAGCAGGGAATATTAAAAGTTGATTTTAAGAAAGAAAAATACTTAAATCAATCTATTTTGGATCTAGATGTTCTGGTAATAGATAATCAAAACAATGTATATCTTTCCGTGCGCAGTAAAAAAGAAGAATCAAGAAAGATAGTTAAGATATCAAATGATTCCAATAGAAAGGGAATCTCAATAGAAGATGTGGCTTCAAACTTACCTGACTATCTGTATACCAGTGTATTTTTGGATGATGATAAAATTTTTTATAGTAGCGATGGGATTTACCTCGTTGATAAAGATAATAGATTACTTTATGTTGATTTTAGAGCAAAAAATTCCAAGGTAGTAGAAAATCTTTCATTGAAAAATTATCGGCTTCATAGATTGTATTTGGATCATCAAGATTTATTAGCAATATATACTGACTACAGTAACAGATATTTGTATATAAAAAAGATAACCAAGGATCCTATTGTAGATAAAAAACAGGTTTTAAATTTAAATATTAAAATTCAAGAAAATGATATTAGTAGCATACTTAATGTATCAATACGTAAAGTTCTTATTTACAATAAGAAAATATATGTTTTGTATTATCTATATTCTGATCGAGAATTATATCCTTATTTGCTTATAATTGATTCTAATGGAAAAGAGGAAAGAAAATTGCTCTTATCCAGTATTATAATATCTGATTCTGATGAACTTAAGGAAAGTATATATATACCTAGAGATATTTCTGTTGATCAACAAAGTATTTTTATTGCTGGAATATGTTTAAAAGAAAGGATATTCGAATTAAATTTTATATCCAAGATTAATATTGAAAGAAAAAATTTGAATCCTGAATACACATTAATTCTTGAAAATGTTTTTGAATCTTTTGAAAAAGATTACGATGATTTTTCGGTAAAAGAATTTGTTAAATTGGAAAGCGGCTACCTTTTAGCAATATCGAAAAATAATATAGACTATTTAGTGCGACTAAAAGATGACTTTTCAGTAGATCTAAGTTTTGCTGATAAGGGAATATTTACTTTCAATTGGGTGAAGATTATTGGAGATATAAACTATAATTATGAGCGTGAATATTACAGTATAGAAAATTATATCTCATCAATACAAGAAGATGAGTTAGGGAATATATTTATTTCTGGATTAATAAAAGTTAGTGATAAAAAATTCTACTACTTGCTAAAAATAAATAAAAAGGGAGAAATAGATAAGATTTTCAATAATAGTGGTTTTATAAGCCTAAATCATATATTTAAAAGGGATGAAAAATTGTTTTCAGATAATTCCTATAAAATTCTCTTAAAAGATCAAAAAATATATGTTCTTCATACACCATATGATTATAAAATTAGAGGAACAAAGCTAAATGCCATAGCTGTATTGTCTTCTGTGACTGCTAAAATAAGTAGTATAGAATATATATCTGATAATACTATTCCTTTTTCTTATACTTCTGTTGGTGGAGCTAAAATATTATCCAATAATATACTAGTAACTCTAAATAATACTAAAGAAAAAAGGATATATATTATAAAGATAGATGGTTCAGGAAAGTTAGTTAAAAATTTCGGAAAAAAAGGCTTTATCGTTTTCAATAATTTAAGCTATCTATATTATCTTGAAAAGAATATTGACTTGTTTATAATTGGAAAATATTACCAAAAAAATAAGTCATTACTATATATAACCAAAATAGATGAAAATGGAAATATAGATAATATTCCAGGATTGATAAATGTTGACAATTTGGGAAATATCATAAACAGATTTCTGGGAATTCAGAATATTTATGTTACTAGCTTTTCTCATGGTTTTAATAAAAATATCTCTTTAATAGTGGAACTCCACGAGCTTCTATTTCCTAAGAATAAATACTATGTTGTTGATATTGATTATTCAAATTCAAAAAATAAAAAAGTAAAATTTGAAAATCTCATAAAATTTGAAAAAAAGATTAAAAAGATAGCAAAAAATAAATATAATATAAAAATTGATTATGTTGAATATATAGTTTTTTTTGACAAAAGTGGAAAAAGGAAAATTATATGTATTGCTCGTTATTATACATCATTTAAAACATATAAAATAATGTTAGTTGGGTTAAACTAAATCATATATAAACAATTTTATAATGTTTATTTTATAATGTTTATAATGCTTTTAGAACGATTTTTAACATTTCTTCCTCTTCATTAGTCTTTATGACATATACATGTATTTTGCTATTGCTATCTGAAATCTTAAAATCATTATTTTTATTCTTTTGATCATCTATACTAATTCCAATTGATTTTATTTTTTCACATATCAATTTTCTAACTAGACTGCTATTTTCCCCGATCCCTCCCGTAAATACTATCCCATCAATATCATTAAGAAGAATATGGTATGATCCAATATATTTTACTATTCTGTGTATAAAGGATTTCATTGCAAGTACTCCTAAATTTTCTCCTAATAAATATTTTTCTTCTAGTTCTGAGAAATTTTTTACTTTTGCTATGGATGTAAAACCTGATCTAAAATACAAGTCTTCATAGTCAATATATCCTTTTTTAAATAAATATAATACTAAACCTGGATCTATATCGCCTGGACGATTTTGCATGATTAATCCCTCTAATGGAGAAAAGCCCATTGAAGTATCTATACTTTTCCCTTCTTTTACAGCACAGATACTACAACCTGAACCAAGATGTAGAATAATCAAATTGGGATTTTTTTTATTCAAAAACTCTGACATCTTTCTCAAAACGTAAGAATACGAAATTCCATGAAACCCATACTTTTTAATTCCTTTTTTATAAAAATCAACGTTTATACCGTATATTCTCGAATATTCTGGTATGGTTCTATGAAAATCAGTATCAAATACAGCATAATGAATCCCATGTGAATATTGATTT
>JANXCA010000099.1 GCA_025060535.1 Endomicrobiia bacterium
GAAAAAATATCGGTTGTATTAAGAATTACAGAAAAACTTCTAAAGGAAGGAATTACAACAAAAAAATTCATTGAAAAAATAAATTTTAACTTAGGGATAAAACTTGGTGGCAGAGATGATTTTGCCCAAGGTGGAGGGACACTAAAAATTAAAGATCTTTCTTTAATAGATATTTTTCAAATTCTTATAAAATAAACTGATTTATCCACAAATCTTGCTTTTTAATAGACACACAATTAATAATATAAACGCCCCTATAGCTTAACGGATAAAGCATCCCGCTCCGGACGGGAGTATGGAGGTTCAATTCCTCCTAGGGGCAGTAGCAGTATATTTAAAAACATAGGAATATGAAAATTTCATTAAAATATGGAAATACTCAAATAACACTTCCAAAAATTCCTTCAGAAAGAATAAAAATTTTACAACCTAAAGTCTATAAAGATTTAAAAGAAATCAAAGACATAAAAACGAGTCTAAAAAATTCTTTAAACAAACCATTAGGGAATAAATCTTTAGTGAGTATTATTGAAAAAATTAACCCCAAACTTATATCTATAGTTGTCCCTGATATAACCAGAGTAACACCATATTATAAGGATGTTCTATTAGCACTTATTGAATATATACCAAATAAATATCACAAAAATATAAAGTTTATTATAGCTACAGGTACCCATAGAGCTCATACTCAACAAGAAAATATAAATCTTTATGGTATAGATTTAGTAAGTAAATTTGAGTTTATAAGCCATAACTGTGATGACAAAGACAAGCTCGTCTTTATAGGAAGGACATCATTAGGTAATAATGTCTACTTAAATAAATATGTAGTAAAATCAGACTTAGTTATACTTACAGGAAATATAGACACTCATGCATTTGCTGGATTTTCAGGAGGTGCCAAAATTTTACTGCCAGGTGTCGCTTCAAGGGAATCAATAACTTACAATCATTCATTTGTAGTAGATGAGTTTTCAGTTATGGGAAATTTACATAAAAATAAAATTTATAAGGATATAATGGAGACATATTATCTTTTAAAGAAAAAAACCAATATATTTTGTATAAATTTTATTAAAAATTCTAAGAAAAATCTAATAAAAATTTTAAGTGGAGATTTAGAAAAAGTTTTTAAAAAAGGTACAGAAATTATAACAAAAATATCCTCGGTAAAAATAAATACTTTATCTGACCTCACAATAATAAGTTGTGGGGGATATCCTAGAGATATAAATCTCTATCAAGCACAAAAAAGCTTAAGTTGTGCAAGTATGGTAACAAGACCTAATGGAGTGATAATTCTTCTTGCAGAATGCAAAGAAAAAATAGGACAAAAGATATTTGGAGATACACTTATTAATAATACTATAGAGGAAATACTATCTTTACCTCAAGAAAAGATTGAAGTAGAAGTTCATAGAGCTTATCTTACAGCTAAAATTTTGAAAAATTTTAAATGTATTTTAGTATCTTCTCTTGACAAGGAATTAGTAGAGAAATTAAAATTTATATATTCAAAGGATATAAATACAGCCTTAAAATTGTCAAAAATGTATCTTAAAAAAATTTCATTATCTTATATAATACCTGAAGGTTCAACACTACTTCCGATATTTAAAAAATAACGATTTTTCAAATTTTATCAAACTAAATTTAAAGTAAATATATTTTATTAATAAAAATTAAAGCAATACTTTAAATTCACTTGAATTTAAAAAGTTGTTGCCTCCTATATATTTTACAGATAAACTAGCTAATCTATTTGAAAATTTAAGAATTTCTTTTATCTTCCATTTTTTAATAATGCCATAAAGAAAACCAGCATGAAAAACATCTCCGGCTCCTGTAGTATCAACAGGAGAAACTTTATAGGATTTTTCATAATAAATTTTATTTTCTCCTTTTACTATTGCAACTGCGCCTTTTTCACCCAATGTACAGCAAACTATCTCAGGTCCCATATTAATAAATTTTTTTAATAACTTATTCACTGATAGCTTTAATGACTTTGCCAGTTCTTTACTGCATACAAAGTAGCTTATATATGGAAGCATCTTAAACATATATTTATCATCTCTTTCAGCATCCATCATGAGCTTAATCTTATATTTGGGAAATAAATAAGATATCTCATATAAATCCCTACAACTTTGGTGGTCAAAAAGAAGATAATGAGAATTTATTATTGATTTTTCAATAATATTTTTAGGATATAATGTGTTTTTATCAATTTTTTCATAAACTATAGTCCTTTTTGCTGTTTTTTGTTCTGTCCAGATAAAAGCGCAAGGAGTTTTAAAAGATGGAATAATAATTGTTTTAAGATTTTTTACATTTCTCAACCACTTCTTGGCCATATCTCCCAATTTATCTTGTCCTAAAGAAGTAACAAGTAAAGTTTTAACTCCTAAATTTGCCAACACTAAGGATGAATTTGCAGCTTGCCCGCCAAGACATATTTGATACTGCAGAAGAGGAGTTTTAGTATCTTTCTGGGGATAGTTTTTCACTACTGCTATATAATCAATACAACTTCTACCTATACAACAGCAATCATATTTCATAACTAATTTTGAATTTACAAAAAACACTTTTAAACTTCAACATATTAAGTTGATTTTTAATAACTAAATTATATATAATTTCTTAATGGAAAAATTACATATACCAAAACCAATCTCTTGTGGAATATTTCTCACTTATAGATGTTCTGCTATATGCAGACATTGTGTTTATGCTTCATCACCTAAATGGAGTTCTGACTTTTTAGATAAAAAAAATGTAGAAATTCTTTTGAAACTACTTTCTAAATGGCTTCCAAAATCTTCTTATATCACATTTAATGCTGGAATACATTTTTCTGGTGGTGAACCGTTTTTAAATTTTGATTTATTAGTAGAGTTCATAAAAATTGCAAAAAACTATAATATATTTCCAGTATTAGTTGAAACAAACTGCTTTTGGGCAAAAGATAAACAAACATCTATTAAAAAATTATCTCAACTGAAATCTGCAGGATTAGATGGAATACTTCTAAGTATAAATCCATTTGTGATAGAATATGTAAAATTAAAAAATATAAAAATTGCATATGAAACCTCATTAGAGATTTTTGGATATTCGGGTGTTATACTTTATCAAGATATTTTTTACGAAATTCTACAAAAATCTAATATTTCTTCTATATTAAAATTTGAAGAATTTATTCAAAAATTTGGACACACTCCACTTAAATATATGGAACTTTTACCTATGGGAAGAGCAACATATAAACTTCAAAATTTATTTAAAAAATATCCTAAAGAAACATTCTTCCATGAAAATTGTCTAAAGGAATTCCAAAATCCTTACCATATACATATAGACAACTATGGTAACTATATTCCAAGTTTTTGTGCAGGAATATCTTTAAATAATATATTTGAAACAAAAGAGCCTTTAGATGTTAATCTAAAAGAAAAACCTATAATTTCAGCATTATGTAAAAGTTTAGAAGAACTCTATTATATAGCCAAACAATTCAACTATCAGCAAAAATCTCAAGGATATATATCTAAATGTGATCTTTGCCTAGACATAAGAAAACAAATTATATCTAAAACAGATGAGTTTAAAGAATTAACACCTAAAGATTATTATTATAACTTATAGTTATGCAAGAATTCCTTTTAATTTTCTTATATACAAAACAGAATAGATACAGCATAAACTCTTTACTTACAAGCTTACAAACATCTTTAGAAATTCTTGAAAATTGCAACATAAAACTAATATATACCGAAGACGAAGTTATAAAAAATATTGAAAGTGAAACAAAAAAATATAAAAAAACAATACTTTTGATTTCTTTCGCAACCCCACAAATAGATTCAATTAAAAGTTTAGTTTCAAAAATTAAAAAAACTGAAAATTTAATCTTAATCTGTGGAGGACCTCATCCTACTGGTTCACCTGAAACTGCACTAAAATTAGGATTTGATATTGTTGTTTTGCATGAAGCCGAAGATACTATTTTACAACTTATAAAAAAATTAATTAACGATGAGGATTTTTCAAACATAAATAATCTTTCTTACATTAAAGATGGAAAAATCATAAATACAAAAATAAAACTCTCAGATGTTGATTTAAACAAATACCCAGCAGTCCCATATTACTTTAACCGTTATGGACCGATTGAAATAACTCGTGGGTGCCCATACAACTGTTCATTTTGTCAAACACCTCAAATTTTTGGTACAAAATTAAAACACAGAAGCATAGAAAGAATCTGTGAATCTGTAGAAATT
>JANXCA010000009.1 GCA_025060535.1 Endomicrobiia bacterium
AAGACCTATCTTTTGAGCAATATTTCTTAAAACATTCATCTTTTTAGAATCTAAATTACTCACTATAGCAGGTACTATTATAGATGCTTCTATTAATTTTGCTGTTTTGTTTATGCTTAAATCTTCTAGGTATTTTTTAATATATTTTTTGTCCTTCTTAACATAAAAAAATTTTTTACCCTCTAAATCCATAAACTGACCCTTTATAAGACCATCAAAACCCACATAGTTTGAAATTAGCTTTAAAACCTTTAAAATTATATCATGCTTCATATTTTGCCAATCTGATAGTATCTCAAAAGCTAAAGTCAAAAGTCCATCCCCTATAAGGATAGCATCTGATTCTGAAAATTTTTTATGTAAACTAAGACGACCTCTTCTGTAGTCATCATTATCCATACAAGGTAAATCATCATGAATAAGTGAGTAATTGTGAATAAGCTCTATACAACAAGCAGGATAAAAAACATCTTCTTTCTTAATTCCTAACATTTTAGAGGAACAAAACATTAATATAGGCCTTATATACTTACCGCCAGGAAATAAAAAATAAAATATCATCTTTTTATATCTTTGAGGAAAATTTTTTAAATATGCCTCTAAAGTTTTTCTAAAATTTTTAGTAAACCAAGTTAAATCTTTTTTAAGTTCTTCCTCAAAAAGGGAGTTCTTCTTCATCTATATCTTCTTCCTCATCCTTTTTTTCTTTTTCAACCGTATCATTTGGCTTTTCTACAAAGGGTTTTAATGTAAAACCATCTTTTGTTTTTACGACCATCTCAACTTTATGTTTTACCTCTTCTAACTTTTGATTACAAAATTTAACTAATTCCATCCCTTCTTCAAAAAGATTTATTGTCTCTTCAAGAGGAACTTCTGATGTTTCCAATTTTGAAACTATTTCTTCTAATCTTTTTAAAGCTTCTTCAAAAGTATATTTTTCTTTTTTATTTTTTTCCATAAAGTTCTCCTTAATTTATCTCTTTAATTATTTCTTTAATCAATTCTTTATCTGAATTATAAGTAAGAATCTTTTCTACTTCTTTAATGTCATACCACAACACTTCATCTATTTCATCACTTCTAGATTGTTGTATTTTTACAGGTTTCATAAAATACCACTTCACTTTTTTATGAACTTTTCTACCATCCTGTATAAACCAATATTCTACATCTTTTATTTCTTTTATTATTTCTGCCTCCACACCAGTTTCTTCTTTTACTTCTCTTAAAGCAGCTTGTTGGGGAGTTTCTTCTTTTTCAATATGCCCTTTAGGAAAAGTATATACAGTCTCTCCCTTCAAATTCTTAGTTCTTACAACAAGAACATTTTTATTTTTATCAACTACTACCCCTCCAGCAGAGAATTCATATACTGTCTTTTCTTTTTTATTCATAAAATTTAACTATATCTTTTAGTTCTTTTTTATTTATTTTCTGTGCTAATTTAAGTTCATTTTCTTTAGGATATCCTAAAGATATCAAACTTACTAATTTATATTTAGCTTCTAAAGAAAGTAATTCTTTTATCTTTTCTGCATAAAATTTTTTATCTCCGGCAATCCAACAACTTCCTATTCCAAAACTCCAAGCTGCTAAAAGAATATTCTGGGTTGCTGCAGAACCATCTTCTAAATAATACTTAGTATCTTCACAAAAAACTGCTATACAACAATATGCTTCTTTTATAAACTTACCATAATCCGTAAGCTCTGCTATTTGAGTTTTTAAGTCATTATTCTTTATTACAATAAATAACCAGGGTTGTTTATTATTTGCTGTAGGAGCATATCTAGCACAATCTAAAATTTGATTAATTATTTCATCAGGAATTGGTTTTTGAATATACTTTCTTATACTTCTTCTTGTTTTTATTATATCTAAAAAGTTCATAAAATTAAATCAGAATTATCATTAAAATAGAAGATAAAAAACTCATAATACTACCAAACAAAAATGTAGCAGATGGACCAATCTTATCCCACAATAAACCAGCAATAAGGCTTGCAGGAAAAAGCATAAATCCTACTAATGTATAATGAAGTCCTAAGATAGTAGCTTTATATTCTGAAGGAGATATTTCTGATAAAAATGCTTTCTCTTGCCCTTCAACTAATGCTATATAGATTCCATAAATCACAAATAACACCCATATGAAATCTGTAGTTTTCATAAAAGCAAAAAATAAATATACTAAGGAATAAATAAAATATCCAACAGTTATTACAGTTTTTTTTCCAATTTTGTCTCCAATAAATCCTGCTGGGTATGAAAAAAGAGTATAGGATAAATTGTAAATTAAATATAAAAGTATTGTTGTAAGATAGTTTATGCCTAAATTTTTTGCCCTTATAAGCAAAAACTGATTGGAGGAATTACCTAAAGCGAAAATTACAGAAATAAATATATATTTTTTTGCAACAAAAGGTATATATTTAAAATCATAAAACTTTAAACTTATTTTCTTTTCAAAGGATAGGGTTTCTTTCTTTTTTTCTTTTACAAAAAATAAAATCAAAACTCCTAAAAAAGCTGGTAAAATGGATAAAAGAAATACTTTTTTAAATGGTATTTCTTCAGGATTGTATAAAAATAAAAAGTAAACCACTATCACACCTAACATAGCACCAAAAGTATCCATGCTTCTATGTAATCCAAAAATTTTGCCTTTCTTGGCATCTTCTGTTGATTCAGAAATTAAAGCATCTCTTGGAGCCGTCCTTACCCCTTTACCAAACCTATCAACTATCCTTGATATTAAAACAAACGGCCAGTTTTTGCTAAAATAAAGAAAGATTTTACCTATCGTAGAAAAAGAATAGCCAAATATTACAAATGGCTTTCTTTTTTTAAATTTATCTGAAAACTGACCAGAAAAAACTTTAAGCAAGTTAGATATACTCTCTGCTATACCTTCTATAACACCAATAATGGTAAAGGGAGTATTTAAATAAGCTAGATAAAGTCCCAAAATAGGATATATCATTTCAGACGACATATCTGTTAAAAGACTTGTTATGCCTAATAAAATTACATTTTTCATATTGAGTGGTAATCTACAATATTTTTACTTAAAATTAAAGTGTTGAAAAAGTTTTAAGTTTTTAATAAAACTAAAAAAATGACAAAAGTAATTTTAATAAACCCACCTATATATGACTTTAGTGCTTATGATGTATGGCTTAAACCTTTGGGACTTCTTTATTTATCAAATATTCTTAAAAATTACAACATTGAGGTAATTTTATTAGATTGTCTAGATAGAAATTATTTTAAATCTATTCCTACTAAAACAGATGGTACTGGAAAATATCCTTACGAAATTGTTCCAAAACCAGAGGTTTTAAAAAATATCCCTTTAAAATATAAAAGATACGGAATCTCACAAAGAACTATAGAGGAACTTTTAGTTTGTAATAAAGACGCATCTTTTGTAATAGTAACTTCTTCAATGACTTATTGGTACTTAGGAGTAAAAGAAATAATAGAAACAACAAAAAAAATACTACCAAAAGCAAAAATTATTTTAGGAGGAATTTATCCTATACTTTTACCAAAACACTCTGAAAAACTTTTTTCAGATAAGGTAGACTTAATATCTAAAAATTTTAGTTTTTGTGAAATTTTAAAATATCTTAATTTATTAGAAGGAGAAACAAAATATAAAAGTTTTTCAAATTTTCCACCACCTGATTATACTCTATATAAATATATATGGTATGTTGTAATTAGATTTTCATACGGATGTCTTAACAACTGCAAGTACTGTGCTTCAAAAAGTATTTTTGCAGGATATGAAATGAAAAGCACTAACCAGATAATTAATGAAATTACTTATCTTTATAATCTAACAAATTGTGAAAATTTTGTGTTATACGATGATGCTCTTTTAAATGCAAAAAATTTACATTATATTACAGAATTATTTAATAAGTTAATTAGACTAAATTTAAAAATCAAATTTTATACTCCAAATGGGATAAGTCCAAGATTCATAACAAAAGATATAGCTTATTTAATGAAACAATTAAATTTTACAGACCCAAGGTTAAGTTTAGAAACTATATCTTCTTTTACACATAAATTAGTAGACAATAAAGTGAATCTAAAAGATTTTGAAAAGGCTTTAGAAAATTTAACAGCAGCGGGATATAAAACTAATGAAATTTCAGTTTACCTATTAGCAGGTTTACCGAACGAAACAATAGAAGATGTTTATAAATCTATAAATCTACTACATAAGTATAAAGTCAGAATACGACTAAATGAATTTTCTTTAGTACCTAGAAGCAAAATTTTTTATGAATTAGGATTGTCAGAAGAAGATATAGATCCTCTTCTTTATAACAATAGTATATTTTTATTTAACGGAATACCTAATAAAGTTAAACCATGGTGTAAATTTGAAGAACTCCAATATTTAAAAAATTATGTTAAAAATTTAAACGAAAAAATTTTAAATTTAGAAAACACATATGTTTGAAACTCATTCACATTTATTTGATGAAAAAATTATTTCAGAGTTGGATATAATTTTAGAAAATCTAAATTCCTCAAATTTCTTAGGAGTTATATGTATTTGTGAAAATGAGAAGGACATAGAGTATTTTATTAAATATTCAGCTAAGTATAAGTTTCTTTATTGTAGTTTAGGAATACATCCCCATAATGCTAAAAATTATGATGAAAAAAAATTTTTAGAAATGTTTAAAAAATTACAAAAAACAAACAGACTATTAGCCATAGGAGAGATTGGTCTAGACTTTTATTATAATTTTTCACCCCCCCAACAACAAATACAATCTTTTAATCTACAGTTAGATTTTGCAAAAAAATATGAACTTCCTGTAATAATTCACTCAAGAAAAAGTAAAGACATATTATACGAAATTTTGAAGCAAAAAAATATCAAAAAAGGAATACTGCATTGCTTTAGCGAAGATTATGAGTTTGCAAAAAAAATTATAGATTTAGGATTAATGTTAGGAGTAAGTGGAATCATAACTTTTGATAAATCCGAAAGTCTCAAAGAGACATTTAAAAATGTCGATGTATCTTTTTTAGTATTAGAGACTGATTCTCCATATCTTACCCCTAGCCCCTACCGGGGAAAAGTAAACAACCCCTTATATTTGAAATACATTTTAGAAACATTAGCAAAAATTAAAAAAATTGAAGTAAATGAGTTAGAAAAAATTACAGATTATAATGCCTTAAAAGTATTCAATTTAGTTTAATGAAAAATAAAAATATTTTATTTGTAGGTATAATATTCTTATCTGTTTTAATTTTTTTGTCAGAAATAATTTTTACTAACAAAACATTTTTTCAAAGAGATATAATTTTACAATTTAAACCGTGGAAAACATTTATAAATGAATGCTTTAAAAAAATAGATTATTCTGAATATTTAGAGTCTCTTCCTATTTGGAATCCCTACAATCACTGTGGAATGCCATTTATAGCTAATATCCAAGCACAAATTTTTTATCCAATTAGCTTAGTTTTCTATATAATCAAAGATTTTACAGTTGCTTTCAAAATTTTTATAACTATTCATCTATTTCTGGCTGGATTATTTATGTTTCTGATGTTAAAAAATAAAAATTTATCTACAATAAGTTCTTTAATAGGATGTATAATATGGAGCTTCAATGGATATATAATCTCGCGTATTGAGTTTCTTAGTGTATTTGCTTCTATAGTATGGATACCATTAATTATTTTCTTAATAGATAAGCTACCTAATAATTTTTCTCTTAAACACACAATTTTACTCTCTTTTGCAATAGCATTGCAATTTTTAGCAGGACACACACAAATTTGGATGTATGCTTTGTTATTTTGTTTTTTTTATTCTATATTTTTATCATTTTCAAATAAAAATATTAAAATTTTTTTTATGTTTATAACAAGTAGTATATTCTCATTACTACTTTCAGCAATACAGTTTCTACCAACATTAGAATTTATATTTTTATCTACTAGGAGTGGAGGAGGAATAAAAAATTTTGGAATGAGTTTTGAAGAATCTTCTAAGTATTCTCTCAAATTATTAGATATTATAAATCTATTTTATCCCTTTAGTTGGCAAATAGACTTTATTAAAACTTTGCCAACTAAAGAATCCCATCAAATTCTTTACTTACCTAATTATTGGATTTATACTTTTTATGTTGGAGTCACTACTTCTGTGTTAACTTTTATAGGTTTTTTTTCAAAAAAATATTTAAAAGAGAAAATTTTTTTAAGTTGTATATTTTTATTATTTTTTTTATATGCTTTAGGAAAAAACTCTTTATTTTTTATTTTTTTATATAAAATTTTACCAATAATAAGAATTTTTAGATATCCGGCTACTAGTTGTTATATATTAGTTTTTGTTGTATGCATATTGGCTTCTTATGGAGCTGAATTTATTTTAAAAATCCAAAAATTAAATTTAAATAAATATTTAATCTTTATACCACTACTTATTTTTTTAGAATTAAAATTATATTCAAAAAAAATAATGCTCACTTTACCTTCTAAAATTCTATATGAAAAAAAAGAAATTACCAACTTTTTATTAAACTCAAATGATATCTCCTTATATAGATTTGCATTGACACCCAAAACCCAAATTTTATCAAGAACAGTTTCTGCTGAGGATTTGTATAATGCAATAGCTACTTATAGAGATAACTTATTAGGTAACATAAATTTAGATTATTTTATATATAACTTTAGAGGACAAGATATAGAATTAAAAAACTTTTTTGAATTTTTAAACATAGTGTATTCTGAAAAATCATTGGATGAAGCATTGCCATTTTTTTCTATATCTAATGTTAAGTATATTCTATCCTCTGAAAGCCAACCTACAAAATATTGTAATTTGATTTTCAACAGAAAATATATGAAAATATACGAAAATCCTTTTGCAAAAGAAAGAATATATTTTGTGAATGAATATCTGTCAGAAAAAGATCTAAAAAAATCAATTCAACTTATAAAGAAAATAAAAGACAAATTAACACACTGTATAATAATTCATTCCAACGAAAAATTTAATATTGATTTTAAACCTAAAAAAATTTATTATTCTATTAAATATCTTGACTTTAGACATAACAAAGTATCTTTAGAAATAGAAAATAATGCAGATGGTTTTTTAGTTATGTCTCAAAATTTTTATCCTGGATGGAAATGTTATATTAATGGTCGTTCGGGAAAAATATACCATTGTAATATATATATGATGTGTGTTTATCTTAAAAAGGGATACAATCAAGTAATTTTTCAATTTGAGCCTTTAAGTTTTAAAATAGGAAGTATCTTATCTTTAGTTTCTACTTTAATTTTTTTGCTATATTTATTTGAAAAAGGAGGGTAGTTTCAAATGAAAGAGTGTAACATTACAGCAAATCTAAAAAATTGTACCTGTAGTTATGAACCTTGCAGCAGAAAAGGAAAATGTTGTGAATGTGTCTTATATCATAGAAAAAATGGACAAATTCCCGGATGTTTCTTTCCTCCTGATAAGGAAAAACTTTACAACAGAAGTATAGAGTTTTTTATATCTATTTTTAAACAAAAATAAAATTATATTATAGTCTCTTCTGTCTCAATATCAAAAAGGTGAGCTTTTTCAACATTTACTACTACTTCAATAATCTGATTAGGTCTTGCTGTATCATGAGGATCTGCTTTCACTACAAAACTGTTTTTTGCACTTTTAAGGTGAAGATATATTTCAGAACCTAATGTTTCAATAAAATCTACAGTTAAAGTTATTAAATTTTCTTCTTTGATTGGGCCTGTATAGAAAAGTTTATCATACATATGTTCTGGTCTAATTCCTAATATCATTTTATTACCTTTCTTTGCACAATAATTTTCTACTTTCTCTTTAAAGGATGAAGGAAGTTTTAATTTAAAACTTCCTTCGTCAGCATATAAATTACCATTTTCTTCAACTATTTCTACTTCTACAAAATTCATAGGTGGAGAACCTATAAATCCTGCGACAAATTTATTTTTAGGATTATCATACAACTCTATAGGCTTGTCAACTTGCTGAATTACTCCATCTTTCATAACACAGATTTTATCTCCCAATGTCATAGCTTCAACTTGGTCATGTGTGACATATATTATAGTGGTCTGCAGACGTTCATGAAGTTTTTTAAGCTCTGCGCGCATTTGAACTCTTAATTTAGCATCTAAATTTGAAAGTGGTTCATCAAACAAAAAAACTTTTGGTTTTCTTACTATTGCTCTTCCTACAGCAACACGCTGTCTCTGTCCACCTGAGAGTTCTTTAGGATATCTGTCTAAAAGATGAGAAATTCCCAAAATTTCAGCAGCTTCTTTGACACGAGCATCTATTTCTTGTTTAGAATACCCTCTAATTTTAAGCCCAAATGCCATATTATCATATACTTTCATATGAGGATATAACGCATAGTTTTGAAAAACCATTGCTATATCTCTATCTTTAGGATGAAGATTATTTACTACTTTACCGTCAATGTAAATTTTACCCTCAGTTATTTCTTCAAGACCTGCTATCATTCTTAAAGTTGTAGTCTTACCACAACCAGAAGGCCCTACAAGTACTGTAAACTCTTTGTCTTTTATCTCTAAATTTATTCTTTTAACCACCTCAACATTCCCAAATCTTTTTGTAACATTTTCCAAAATTACTTCCGCCATTTTTTTATTTCACCCCCTTAAAAATCAAAACCGGGCTCGACGGGATTTGAACCCGCGATCTCTGGCTTGACAGGCCAGCGTGTTGAACCAGGCTACACCACGAGCCCAATCAAAATTAAATCTTAGTTAGTTTGTATAATTGTATAAATTGAAAAATATGGGCGGTAGAGGATTTGAACCTCTGACCTTCCGGGTGTAAACCGGGCGCTCTCCCGCTGAGCTAACCGCCCTTCTAAAAACAATTTTCTAAACTATATTATGGGTGGTTGACGGGACTCGAACCCGCAACAACCTGGGCCACAGCCAGGTGCTCTATCCAGTTGAGCTACAACCACCACAAAAAAACACGCGCCTGGCGGGAGTTGAACCCACAACCCACGGCTTAGAAGGCCGTTGCTCTATCCTGTTGAGCTACAGGCGCAAATAAAAATGAGCCCGGAGAGATTCGAACTCTCGACACCCGGCTTAAAAGGCCGGTGCTCTACCTACTGAGCTACGGGCCCTTTTTGTTTTATTACAAAGCCGGCGAAGGGACTTGAACCCCCGACCTGACGCTTACAAGGCGCCTGCTCTACCACTGAGCTACGCCGGCAGACATAACAAATATAAACAAAATTCTATAGTTGAAAATTTTATAAAAATGATTTATAAAAGTCAATAATTACTCAATAAATTCAAATTCTACATCTGAAATTAAAACCTTATCACCAACCTTAATTCCTTTTTCTTTCAATTTCTTTTCTATCTTTAATTTTTTAAGAATACTATGAAATCTCTCAATACTTTCTTTAGAAGAAAAATCTGTCATTTTTACGAGATCCTCAATTTTTTTCCCTTTAATTATAAACTTATTATCAATTTTTTCAATTTTGAAATCTTCTTTATATTCTATTATTTCTTGCTTTTTTTCCAAAATAGGCTCAACATCTTTTATGTCTTCTATGATTTGTACAATTTTTTTTACTAACTCATTAATACCCTCTTTTTTAAAAGCAGATATAGCTAAAACTGGATATTTCTTCAATTTTAGTTTAAACTTTTTAATTAAAGTATTCTTTGTTTCTAAAGATATCGTGTCTATTTTATTTAATACAACTATCATAGGTTTTTTAATAAGTTTTTCAGAGTAACTTTTAAGCTCATTTATTACTATTTGATAATTTTTATAGATTTTTTCAAAATCTCCGCAACTTATATCTATTAAATGCACCAACATCCTTGTTCTTTCAATGTGTCTTAAAAAATCAGTACCTAAACCTTTTCCTTTATGTGCATCTTCTATCAACCCAGGTATGTCTGCAACTACTAACTTTTTATCATGATACACTAAAGTGCCCAAATTAGGAGACAGTGTTGTAAAGGGATAATCAGCAATTTTAGGTTTAGCTGCTGTGATCACAGACAAAAGTGTAGATTTTCCAGCATTTGGTAAGCCTATTATACCTACATCTGCTATAAGTTTTAACTCTAAAATCAAAGTTACTTTTTCTGATGGTTGACCTAACTCAGCTATCCTTGGAGCACGATTTGTGGATGACTTAAAATCAGCATTCCCTCTACCACCTCTTCCTCCTTTAGCAACTAAAACTACTTCATAGGGTTTTGTTAAATCTGCTAAAAAAATTTTATTTTTGTTTTCATCTAATTTATAAACAACTGTCCCACAAGGAACATCTATATATAAGTCTCTTCCATCTTTTCCATACATATTTTTGCCTTTCCCATGTTCTCCATCCTCTGCTTTGAAATGAGGTCTTAAAGTAAAATCATAAAGAGTAGTAATGTTAGGATTTGCTCTTAAATACACATCACCACCTTTACCGCCTCTTCCACCATCCGGACCACCATATGGAACAAATTTCTCTCTTCTAAAACTTACACAACCATTTCCACCCTTCCCTGATTCTACATATATTTTTACAACATCTACGAACATATCAACTTAAAGGAACAACCTCTACTATTTGTTTGTCCTTACTAAGATGTTTAAAAACAACTTTTCCTAAAATTTTTGAATGTATTGTGAAATCTTTAGAAATATAAGTGTTTTTCCCAGCTAAAAACTTCGTACCTCTTTGTTTTAAAATAATCTGTCCAGGTTTTACTATTTGATCATGGTAAACTTTTATTCCTAGATATTTAGGGTTGCTATCCCTTCCATTAGTAACATGTGCCATAGCTTTAACTCCTTTCTTAATTATTCAATTATGCTTCTGTTATAATTTATTAAATGAGAGTTTCCTTCTTCCGATAGCCATAAAGAATTTTTGTCTATAAAAAAGCTTGAGATAACTCTATTTGCTAAAAAATCTAATTTGTAAGAGTTCACTATTTCTTTGTAACCTTTAAGTTTATAAAGTGTATAATTTTTGTCTAAAATCCATATTTTATCTTTATACGAAGAAGCATATATTATATCCTTTACTAAATAAGGAAATTTTTCTATTACCTTATTTAAATCTTTGTCATATACAACAATTTGTTTGTCTTTATTATCAAAAACTAAGATATTATTTTTATAAGCCACAATACAAATAGGTTCAGTTTGAGACAAGTTAACTACTTTAAGTAAAATATTTTTTCCTTTAACTATTACATATTTATATATTTTTTTATTCCAAGCATCTAAAATATATAAATAATTTGAAACAAAACATATAGATGTAGGTACAATGTTGTCTCTGGAAAGCTTAAAAGATGTTATCATAAATAAAAAATCACCTTTAATTTTATAAAACGCAACTTCTTGTGATGACCAACTACTTAATACAAGCTTATTATCTATAGCATTTATAGAAGATATTGTCTCTAATGTAGTTTCATAAAACTTTTGTATTGGCAACTTTTCCCTTAAAACAAATTTCTTACATAATAACGCAAAAAACAAAATCAAAATGCTTACACCAAAAAGTAAATTTATTTTTAAAGGAATCTTAAATCCTACTAATTTTTGAAATTGTGGTTTTATTTCTTTTTCTGGTTGTGGAAAAACTGTAATACTTTCTTCTTTTATTGTCTGTTGAGTATTAAATTTCTCTTTCGAAAGAATACTTATCTTTGTTAATAATTCATTTAAATTTCTCTGTGCTTCAAGATATCTTGGATTAAGTCGAAGTGCTTTTTCAAACTCTATCCTTGCTTCTTCTAAAAAACCCTTCTTTGCTAAAGCTCTACCTAAAGAATTATGAACATCAGCATAGTCAGCACCATATTCTATTGCTTTTTTATACTCCTCAATAGCTATATCTAACTCACCTGTTGCTTCAAAAACCCTACCACGATAATAATGTCTCATCGCATCTAAAGAAACATCATACTTAGACATAAAATCTCCCTTTAGTTAGTCTACAACTGGAAATTCTAATGTTACAGCAGTACCTTTATTAAAAACTGAACTTATATCTATTTTGCCATTAAATAATTTTATATACCAAAAAGCTTTAAATAAACCTATACCAAAATGCCCTTGTTCAAACTTTGTCGTAAAAAATAACTCAAATACTTTTGGCAACAAATGCTCAGGTATTCCACAACCATTGTCCTCTATGACTATTTTTTTAGATAACTCAGAGGATAGTAATTTTATAATTATTTTATTATTTGTGAGTTGGAAAAACGACTCTAAAGAATTTTGTATAACTTCTGATACTATATCTGACAAAATTTGAAAATCTGCTTCAACCATAAGATCTTTATCAGAAGAAAAAACTTCCTGTGATACTTCAACATTTTTAAAAGATATCTCTTTTTCAAACTTATTTAAAACAAAAGAAATTATTGACTTTAAATCCACTTTTTGAAGATTTATTGTAGAAGGAGGTTTTAAACGCTCAGAAGCAGTACGAATTATATCTCTTATTTTATATATCTCTTTCTGAACTACTTCTATTTTTCTATAGGAGGGATGCCCATCTATTTCATCTTTCACTAAATTAAATGCTTCATCTATTATACCAATAGGATTTCTAAAATATCTTAAACATTCATTCATAAAAGTAGTTAATAACTTCATATGTGAAATTACATAATCTATTTTATCTTGTTTTGATGTTTCTTTTAAATATTTTTCTTCTTTTGAGATTGTTTCTATTTTTTCTTTTAAATTTTTATTTTCTATCTCTAACTCTGTGATTTTTTTAAGAAGTTCTAAAAGTGACTTATCTTGTTGTAAAGATAAAGCTGACACTTTTGCTATTTGTTGTTCTTGAGTTGTTTTTAGTTGTTCATATTTTAGCATTATATCTTCTATCTCTTTTTGTAATTTCTGAATGATTTTTTCTTTTTCTTGTAAAATTGTCTCATATCCTTTTTTAATCGTCTCAAGCAACATATTTTGGACTTCAGAAAAAAAAGATGGAGAAACCACTCCAGTTGAGTTTATCTGAGGTTTAATATCTAAAATCTGTGCAGAAAGATTTTCTTTTTTATTTTGTATCTCTTCAGTAAGCTTTTTTATTCTTTCACGAATTTTAATTATTCTTTCTTTTTCTTGTTGTGATAATTTTTCTAAATCTTTCATAAAATTTACGGTATCTCAAGAACACTTCCTGGAACTAGTTGACCCCTTATTATTTTATCTTTGTTTGCTTCATAAATCCTTCTCCATTCTGAAGGATTTCCATAGTACTTCTCAGCTAACTTAGGTAAAGTATCACCTTCAACTACAGTGTGATATCTTTTTTTAGGTACAGTTGGTTGTAGAGGTGAAGTAGTTGTTGGCTGTTGAGGTTTTGGTTTTTCTTCAATTTTTCTTGATTCTGCTTCTTTAAGTTTCTTTTCTAACTCTTCTAATTTCTTAAGTAAAATTTCTTCGGTAGTTGAAAGCTGTTGAGGTTGTGGAGGTTGTAGAGTTGGTGTAAGTTCTTCTTCAGTAGGCATTGGTTGCTTAGAAGTAAAAGATTTAATTTGTTCCTCTAATTGTTGTTTTTCTAAAAGAAGTTTGTAATATTCTTTTTTAGAAATCTTTTCTTCTTCTACCTCCACTGGTAAAAATTTGTAATTTAAAGAAAAACACTGAATACCACCGGTATCAACTTTACTTAAAGGAGACCACATATAAGCATAGTTAAAGCTAATCTGGGAAGTATAAAACCCAAAACCTAAAGAAATACTACTGTAGTCATTTTTACCATATCCTATTCCAAAAGAAGGAGTAAGTTTTATTTTTTTATTAAAAAATAAAAATTTATATTCAAAAGAAAAAGCAAAAATATAGTCCATTAAAGAAGAAAATTCGATTTTTAAATTAGGAAAAACTTTTATATTTTTATATTCATATTTATATCCAAAATTCAAACACATCGGTATATTTTCTTTAGTATATAAACCTACATTTGGCTGAAATATATTTTCTATCAATATACCTAAATAATTAAATTCATTAAACATATACAACCCACCTAGCGAAGCTGAAAAATAAGAAATTTCTGAAGTTTTTGAAAAAACAGGATTTTGTTTCATATAATCGTCTAAATTATACGACTCTCTATCATATGTGAATTTTACTCCAAGTGCAACCTTAGGGATAAGTTCTTTTAGCTGTCTTCCATAAGAAAGTATTATTTTGTTTTTTATATACCAATCTATTATACCAAATTGATTAAAACCAAAACCTACTATACCATTTAACAATTTCTGGTTAGCACCTAAGCTATTATTAACAAATTTAGTTCCGTCTGTCAAGTTAGGATAAATCAGTCCATATGTAAAAGTAATCTCTGGTACTTTAAGATTCCATAAACCTGCAGGATTTAAAAATATACAACTTACTGAATCATCTTTTGCAACTGTGTTATTTAATCTAAAATTTTCAGCAGAAAAATTCTCAACCGGATTATAACAATATCCTAAGCTAAATAAAAAGATAAAAATTATATTTAAATATTTCATTTTGCTACTATTATTGTCCCTGTAAATGTTTTGTTACCTATTTTTATTTTATAAATATAAATTCCCTTCGGTACAACTTCTTTGTTATCATATCTTCCATCCCAAACAAGTTCTGTATCTTCCAATTTTAGTTTAGCCACATATCTTAAGTTTAAATCATAAACTTCTCCCTCTGGAGTAGATAAAGTAGGATTAAAAATCACAAAGTGGATTTTGTTATTTTTGGGAGAAAGAGGAGTAAAAATTTTCCTTGGGTAGATATTTACAATTGCAGGTTCTTCAGAAAAATGTATGACTTTTCTTATAACATATTCACCTGTATTTTTTAATGTACATCTTAAAATATTTTTTTCTTTTTCATAATAGGTAGGAATAAGGACATATTCAACACCATTATTAAAAAACACAAGTGGTCTAAATTTATCATTATTTAAATAATCCTCCTGAAAATTATTCTTCAAAGAAATTTCTAAACTTATTGGTTGTGGTAATGTGTAAGTTATATTTTTATTATTTTTTATAACCTCTAATTTATACCTCATAATTACATTTAACCTATCTATATCTTCTTCCTTAACAGACATTGTCGCAACTTGTATTTTATAACCTAAATCCAAAATTTCTTCATCTACAAATTTAGGAATTATCATTCTTATTTCCTCTAAAGGAATAATCCTGCTACCAGAGTTAAAAGAAGTTATCACATCAGAAGGAGCACTTTCTATATCTCCATATGTTATTGCCTTTATAAAGTAGTAGTAGGTAGTAAAATAAATATAATCTATAAACATTGTAATAGTTGAAGATACAAACTTATACACTGTATCTGTGCTCAGAAGAGTTTCATAATCCTGGCTACGATATATGTTGTAGCCCTTTATATCGTCTGCAGCTGATCCATCTGTATAGGTTTGAACTTTTTGCCAATATAAAATAAATCTGTATTGTTGTTGTTGGTAAGTTATTTTTTCTACTCTTGAAGGAATATTTATTATTCCTACAAAAAAACTTTCTTTATTAGCGTCACTACTTATTCCCTCCTCATCTATTGCAAGCACTTCATAATAATATGTTGTATTTTGTGTTAAATTTATCTGTGGTTGATAAGTAGTAGTTGAAACTTCTACATCAATTATTGATTCAGAAAAATCTTCTTTAGAAAAAACTTTCAATCTATATTTAATAATTTTAGTATTAGGCTCTTGATGAGAAGAAGGACTCCATTTAAAAACCGGTTTTCTTAAATTAGTTTCACCTTTAGGAGATAAAATTTCTACAGGATTTGGTCTAAAATAAGGCACATAAAACTGAAAAACATTTGAATCTCTCCACAAACCTCTACTATCATAAGCAACTATTTTCCAATAATAAGTAGTATTCATCAAAAGTTTATATTCTATAGTATGTACAGATACTGTAGAAGATATTATTGTGGTTGTAGTTATTTTAGATGGAAAATTACTTCTAGTAGATAATTTTAATTCATAATAAACTATATTATCGTCTTTATCCACAGCTAATGACCAACAAAATTTTGGATTCCTTGTTAAAACTGTTCCTGAGGGATAATAAATCTCAAAAAATTCAGGAGGGTCATTTTGCAAGTCCACAAAAAAATAATTTATCTGTGAAGTTTTTTTGCCTATTTGGTTATAGGCTTCCACATACCAAAAGTATGTAGTGTTTTCTTTTAATGCTGAAGTAGAATAAGAAATTACTTGAATTTCTTTATAATTTTTATATGGATCTAAAGAAAGGACAAAATAATTAGTTGTTTGTTTTTCAGCCTCACCAAGAAAGATTTTATAATTTATTGGTTTCCACCATTCTGTTTTGTTTGCTGCAGTCCAAGTTAAATTTAAAGGTTGATGTTGAATACGAACAAATGTGAAAGTAGAACCAGGTGACAATAAATAAAAATCGTCTGGCAAGTCATCTTGAAGATCTACTATAAATAAATAAGATGAAATACTTTTTGTATAATTCCCTTTACTGTCATATGCTTCTACCCACCAATAATATATAGCATTTTCTTTAAGCAAAGATAAATCTAAATTATAATTTAAAGTTGTACTTCCCAAAACTATAATATATGTAGAGTGCCCAACTACATAACTATCAAAGGTAGAAATAACTATTCTATAATGATGAATATAATCTTTCGGATCGGATTCATAACTTGGTTGCCAACTTAAAAAAATATTTCTTTCTTTTATTACACCAGATGTTATATTTACATAGAAACTTTTTGGCTCTTCTTCAATAGAATTTATCCAAAAAGAGCTAACAGTAGAACTAGAAACACCTCCATATTTATCATTCGCAACTACTTGCCAAAAATACTGAGTGTTTTCTTTAAAATCAAAAGAAACTTCTATTTCTATTGTACTATTTAACTGTTTACCTAAATTTGAAGCTATATCTTCATATTTTTCATACACAGAAAAATCTGACATACTAGAAATATATAGAGTATAAAAAACTATATCTTCATCCGGATCTCCTTTATTTTTAAATTTAAACTTTGGATTTGTTGTGTTTACAACTTCATCATTTATCGGATATTCTAATTCAAAATTTCTTGGTTCAAAATTTGTTGTTTGGAAATAAAAAGTAGAATACGGAGTTTGAAAATTGCCAAATCTATCATATGCTTTCACATACCAAAAATATGTTGTTCTTGGTTGAAGATCAAAATTTAAAACAAAACTTGTAGTTGAAGAATAAAAACTATATTGAAAAGAAAAATTAGCTCTACTACTTATCACTAACACATAACTTGAAATTATGGGGTCATAGTTGTCTGGATCATACACCTGTTCCCAGTAAAATGTAGGTCTGAAGGTTTTAATCCCAACTGCAAAAGGTGAATTTATAGAAACACCCGGAGATAAAAGATTAAATTTGTATGGCTTTTGATTTGATATTACAAAATATCCAGTTGAAAAAGCAACTCCATATGGTTTTACTAAATATGGTTGAGAAGTAGAAGGATTCAAAGAAAAATTCCACTCATTTTCTCCCCAACAATGAATCTGCCAATAATATGTAACAGAAGGATACAGTTTAGAAAATGTAAACATTACTGTTGTAGAGGTAACTTGTGGGTTTTCTAAATATATGTTTAGTTTCCATAAAGCTAAAGTATACCACCCATCACAAGTTTGCGGTAGAAATGTAGAAATGTTTAAAAAATAATGTTTCACACTATCAAAAGGATCTGGATCCTTGGGCTTTGTCCATTCAAAATATATAGGTCCTTCAAGAGATATTGGATTTATTATACCAGTTGGTTTAACTATATTATAATCAAAAGGAGCTTGTGGTAAAAAATCAATACAGAAAGTTTTTGGTGACTGAGATAAAGAAGGTGAAAATGTTTCAGTAGAAGTCCATATCCAGTATAAATTCTGTGGAGCATCAAGTGCTCTTATTCTAAAAAAATATGTTGCGTTTTCTATAATTTTTAAATCATATCCTTCTTGGGTACCTTCTTCTATAATTTTTGTTATTGCAGTAGAAACAAAAAAATCCCATCTTTTAAACCAATCTTCATACTCAAAAGGAGGTGCATTTTGATTAGGATTTCCAACATATCTCCATGCATTGGCTTCGTTTTTTGGCTCACGCCAACTTGAGATAAAAACCGCATACTCATATACACCATCTTGAGGATCAGGATCAAAAGTAGGTTGCCAACATAAGATTATAGGTGTGGATTTAGCAATGAAAATTTTATCATTATTTATTACTTTTTCCATTAAAGGATAATATGTGGTTCCTTCTAATACTATTTTATAAAAAGTTGCACCTTTTAAAATGGTAGGTGTTCCTGTAGGAAAAAATACTTCAAAATCACAAATAGGTTCATCTTTTTGGTTAATCCAAAACCAACCCAACGGAGTCTGTGTAGAAAGTTGTGGAAAACCTAAAAAGCTGCCTGAGTCATATGTTACTACATACCAATATATCTTTTTATTTTCATAATCCAATAACTCATTAGAAGATGGCTGTGTATATGGTGTCATCAAAAAGTAAGAAGTTGTTAATAATCCTTCTTTTGGAATCTTAATATAGTTTTCAAAACTTTCTGATGTAGAAAGAAATATCTCATAGCCTATAACATAGTCATAAGGATCCACATCATATGCATCCTTAAAATCAAAAGAAATCTGTCCTGTATTAGTATGCACTACAGTATTTATAGGAGAAATTAAAGGATTTGTGTGGAATTTAGGAGAAGTATTTTTAAAATTTACTATAAATTTAAAAATAGCTGTTGTTGAAGAAGCACCTTCTGAATCATAAGTAGTAAGTGTCCAATAATATGTTGTGTCATCTAATAAATTCTCAACTATAACATATGTTTGAGTGGTAGATAAATTTATAACCGGATGGCCTAATATATTTGAAGTAATATAAGTTGAAATTTTTAAAGTATAAGAAGATATAAAATCTCCATAGTCACTATCATTGCTTGCATCACTTAATGAAATTCCAGCATGCCAGCCTGCTTCTGACCAGTCTATTTTTACTGTAGTTGAAGAAATTACTATTGAAGTTGTGTTCCTTACAGGATCATATACAAAGTGCTTTAGAGGTGCATAACAACTTGGCAATGAATTAAAAGGAACCACATAAGGAGAAGATGAAGAAATTAACGACCAGTTATTTCTTTCATCTTTTGTTTTTATTGAAAAATAATAAAAATTATTATTTAACAAACCAGTTATAACTACACTTGTAGAAGCATTAGGAACAACATTAACATTTTCTATAAAAAATACTTCAGTAGCTTCTGACCAAAGTGACTCGTTATTTATTTGTTGTCTATGATATCTTATTTTATAACCGCCAGAATAACTTGATGAATTATATAAAAAACCATCTTCATAGGAATCTTCATAAGGCAAAATCCAATTAAGTTTTATGTGTCTAAATCCTGCCGAAACCAAAATAGATGTAATCCTTCTTGGAGGAGAAATATCAGGCTGTGCTATAGTAGTTACTTTATTTGAAATTTCTGAAATGTTTCCAAGTTCATCTTCTGCCCACATTCTTATATAATAAGTAACACCTCCATTTAAACCTGTAAGTGTATACTTTGCAGACCAGATATAGGAGGGATATCCCCAAGTAGATATTTTAACTTGTGCTGCTAAGGGTGACCAATTATTAAAATTTTCATCTTCTGTATATTGAATATAGAAATAACCAGATAAAGCTCCTATTATAGTGCCATTTATATAATCATCACTTCCTTCAAACTCTAATTCAATTTTACCTTCATGTATTCCACCAGTCGCATCTTTAATATTAATATATGGCTTCCATAAAGTAAACCAGCCCGTTGCTGTATTTGATAAAGATACACTTTCATCTGATGAAGAAATAAATACTACAAAATAAAAAGTTGTATATTTACTTAATGAATTATTTAAAACAAATTTATCCAAACCTGAAATTGTTACTAATTGTTGTTCTCCAGGATAAACAGGCCCTGTAGAAAGCACAATTTGAGCTGTGGAGGTAGACCAAGATATCTCTGAGAATGTGCTATATTGAATATAATAGCGGCTTCCTTCTGGTAAAATATCAGCTCCAGGATATGTCCAGATTAATTTTATACTTCCTTCTGAAAGATCATTACTTCCTGAAATTGAAATTAAGTCAGAAATATTAAAAGAAGCAAAAAGTTGAGTTGTTAATAAGCATAAAAGTAAAATAAACATATTCTTTAATTAATATACTAACTTTTTAATTATAATTTCAACACAAATCTTAATTTCTTCCGCTACCTGTAGATATACACTCTCTGGCTGACCAATTGGATCAAATATCTCTGGCTGAGAAAAAAAACCAGCAAATTTTTTCAAAAGATAACATTTATCAAAGAATTCTTTAAAGTTTTTATATATAAAATCAAGTTGTTTATTTTCCATTACCAATACCAAATCAGAAATTTCTAAAAGTGGCTGACTTATTCTGGTAGGTATATGCTTTGAAAGATCTTTCTCTTTAATGTTATAGAGTTTAAAAAGTTTTTTTATACTTTCAGGTAAACAGAAATCTTCTTCAGCTATTATTCCACAAGAATAAACCTTTATACTATCTATGTTATATTTAGCCAAAAGATGTAAAGTATATCCCTCGGCAAAAACACTTCTAAATACATTGCCGTTACACACATAAAGTATTGTTTTTGTCTGTTTCATCTTTATTCTACAAAAATAGGATTTGTTGCTAACATATGAGGATATTCAGATTCTATCCAGATTCTATAATAAGAAAGATTTTGTGGTTTATTGTCAGAAAAAACTATTTTTTTTGGAGTAATATCTTTAGTTTCATAGATTAAATCTCCATTTTTTATTATACACACCTTTATATTTTTATTTTCGTTATTTGAGAAATAAACATTGAATTCAAAAGTTAAAACTTCTTTATCAAATTTATACCTTCCTCCAAAAACTACAGGCTGAGAAGATATTTTTAAATCAGAAATTATAAGCTCTTTTTTATCGTCCCTCCAAACAGCATAAAAATTTCCATTTTTTAAAGAAGAAAGTATAGACTCCTTATTTTTTTGTTTAGTAAACACTATGTTTTTTCTTATAAAAAAAGAAAAATTATTTTCAACAAAATCAATTTCAGAATAACACCATATAGGTGAGTTCCTTTTTCCTTCACAGTATTCTTTTAAAACTTCATCCCAGATACCTCCAATATTTCCAACTTTTCTGTAACCTTCCGCAAATATACTAAATCCATCATAATTAAAAGTTTTTAGTAACGATTCATAATATGGTTTAGTTTGTGTATAAATTTTAAGTTTTTTTATTGTTTTTAGTATTTTTTTATCTTCATAGTTAGTTGCTTCAGGATGTGCCCAGATAATAATAGAGTTAGTTTTTAAACTATTTATATAATTAATAAATTCTTGATAAGGTTTTTCATCAAAATTTTTATATTGATGATATTTTTTTTCTAAAAACGGAAAATTAGATAATAACAAAATTAAAGAAACTACAAACAAAAATTTTGATTTTAATAATAACGAAAAAAAAACTAATAAAATAGGCCAAAAAGATTTTAAATTAAATTTTTTAATATTTATCTCATTTCCTAAAATAGGCATCTTTAAATAATAATTTTTATTACTTAAACCCACAATTAAAAGATGTTTATGCAAGTTATTAATAACTAATGAATCTTTTTCTGTTGACCAAAAATAATGTGTAGTTAGTTCTACTGCAGGAATTACTATTACATCTTGCTGTTTTTTATTTATATAATCTATCTCATTTAGATACTTTTCAATACCTAAATTCATCACAGAAGGACCACTATATGTTTTTTTAATTATATTTCTAAATGGCCATACTCCAAATTCCACCTTCTGTAAAAAATGATCAGTTAGAATTACACAATCAATTTTATTTTGTTTTGCTATTTCTACTATTTGATTTATAGAATATTTTGAACCACTAAATTCAGAATGAATGTGAAGAATACAATTTAACTTTATAAGATCTTCACAAAAACAAAATTTTATTAATAAACTCAAATATAAAAAGAAAAACAACTTCTTCATTTTTTAGTAGAAAAAATATTAGTATAAAGACTTTCTAATAAAAAAATCATTCTTTCTATACTAAACTGTGGATAACCATCTATTATTTTGTTTACCCAAACTTTAGCATTACTTGACATTTCAGTCCTTAATTTTACATCCATCAACAGCCTAACTACTGCTTCGGCTAATTTTTTGGAATCTTGTGGTTCAACTAAAATACCTGTATGAAGGTCTACTACAACTGAACTAATTCCTTGAACTTTTGTAGCAATCACTGGTTTTCCTAAAAGTTGTGCTAAAACTATAGTCTTACCCATACCTTCATTCAAAGATGGCTGAACATATATATCCATTATTGAAATTAACTCAACTACATTTTCTCTCATACCAGTGAATATAACTTTAATTTTTTTATCTTTTAATGTTTTTTCAAAAATTTTTATATTATTTTTTTGTCCATAATAAAAACTTTTAGATAAACTTACAACTTTAAAATGTTGTTCTGTAAGGAGTTTTTCTAATTTTTTTCTTTCAGAACCGTCTCCCACAATAAGAAAAGAAAAAGAAGAATTTAAAAAATTACAAATAAAAGGTATCGCTTCTATCAAATATCTTACACCTTTAACAGGCTCAAGCCGTGCTACTGTGCCTATAATCATGTTTTCTTTTATGTTAAATTCTTCTTTTAGATTATTCAATTCGTGATATGTAATCTGTAGATTATAATCAACTCCTGAGGGTATCACAACCCATTGATTAATTTTGCCGATCCCATACATAAGAGATTCATTTTTCTCACCATCAGTTAAAGCAACAATTTTGTCAGTTATTTTTGCAGTAATTTTTTCAATCACTAGAAACATAAATGTAATAAGTTTATTATAATATCCGTAAAAAATATGACCATGAGGAGTATGAATTATTTTTATATTTCGGAATTCAAGACTAAAAGTCCGCAACAAAAATGCTGCCCATCTACCTAAAATACCGCCTTTTGAAGTATGTGTATGGACTATATCTGGTTTTTCTTTTTTTATTATATTTAAAATTCTCAAAAAAGCAACTAAATCTTTTATAAAAGAAATTTTTCTTTGCAGTTCTTCAATATAATAAGTTTTAAAATTTAAGGTAGAAATATTAAAATCTAAACTTTTTGTTTTACCACCATATATTAATACTATCTCATAATCATACTTTACAGGTTCTTTCTTTAATGCAAAGTATTTACAACTAATCAAGACATTTTCAGAGGAACCACCTTTATCAAGACGTGTTATGATATGAATAATTTTAAGTTTCATTTTTTTAATAAAATTTCAACAACTTCTGAATCAGCTAAAAATCTCATAGGAGGGCCCCAAACACCAGCACCTGATGTAACTATTAATACTGAGTTATTTTTTTTATAAATACCATAGAAATATTTATAAAAAATTCTCACAAAGATATGAAAAGGGAAAATCTGCCCTCTATGAATATGTCCTGAGATCATTATTAAATCAAAATTTTTTGATATTTCCTCAAAATAAAGTGGTTGATGTGAGATCAAAATATTTAATTTGTTTTTAATATAATGTTTTGATAAAATTTCCATTACTTCTTGTTTTGACAAATCTTCAGTAATAATATCACCCAGTCCTATAAAATTTATATCTCCTATACACAATGAATTATTTCTTAAAATCTTATAACCTAAACTACTAAAAATTTCTGAAGCTTTATTAATTCCGAAATAATATTCGTGATTACCAAATACCACAATAGTAGGGATTTTATAAGAATGAATTTTCCTAACCATCTCATCATTAATTTTAAAACCATATTCTAATATATCACCTACTAATACTAAAACATCAGGTTGAGAATTTTTTATTTTTTCATACAATTTTAAAAACCATAAATTTTTATGTCTACAACTTAAATGTGTATCTGAGATAAAAATTATTTTATAGTTTTTATTTAAATTATCAAACTTAAAAGTAATTCTATTAAAATTAGGCAACTTTATTCCTTCATAAGTAGCTTTAATAATATAAATTAAAGATACACCTAAGAATAAACAAATAATTATTCTTCTATCAATTTTTTTAAACAAAAATAAAAAAATTTCTCCTATAAAGCACCAAAAAGACATTATCAAAACTAATCCTATCCAAAAAAACCCTAAAATAAAAATATATTCTAAAACTCCACAACTAAATCTTACACGTAAAAATAAACTCAAGATAGAAACTATAAATAAACCCAAAAAAACTTTCCTAAAATAAATTATATTTTTTCTTACAAATGGAAAATCTGAAATAAACTTAAGAATAAACAAATGAGATAAAAAGAAAAAAAACAATAAACTCAAAAAAATCAAACCAAATGCAAAATACTTCATTTTTTTACAGAATATATAATAAATGAAGGAGATATTATAAATCCAGTAAAAAAATATACAATTTTTGATATTATAAAATATAAGCACTTAAAAATTGAAACAATTTCATTTAAAAATTTTAATTGTCTATATGGATCGCCTAAAGTTAAATAAAGATACGCTTTATTATTTAAAATTCTAAATCCATTCTTTAATAAAAGCCATTTTAATGACCTAAATGTAAAACCAAAATTATGATATACAAAAGGAGATTTAATAAACAATTTTACTATATTTATTAGTTTCTCTAAATAAATATGAAATAAAGCATTCTTTACCCTTATTATCAAAATACCATTTTCAGTTAAAATTTCATTAATATATTTAATTGCTTTATTTATATCATTTATCTCATATAACACATCAATTAAAATAATTACATCAAAAAATTTTAAAGGAAATTTTATATGAAGAAAATCACCTAAATAAATTTTATCTTCACCAATTAAAGTTTTTGCAGACTCTACAGACCTTTTTACTAATTCAACACCATATACATCATATCCTATATTTTGTAAATATTTTAAAAAATACCCACTTCCAAAACCTACTTCTAAGACTTTAATTTTTGTAGTTTTGTATCTTTTAATAAGAAATTTTTTTATTTTATAATAAATACTACTTTTAGACATATCAATAATTCTTTGCATTTCAAAATATTTATCATAATATGACTCTATCTCTAAAGAAGATTTTCTTATTTTATTTTGATAAAAACCACATTTTTTACAAATAAATAAGTTTTTATATTCTTTAATTTTATAAGAATTACAAATTATACAACTCTGCATAACTTTAGACCAAATTTTTCAGTATATTTAAAACTTCTTTTGGTGTAATTTCTTTAAGACATTTTAAGTTTTTACAGTTATACTTATAACATGGTCTTTTACATTTTATATTTTCTTTCCTTAAAATATAAATTTTATCTTTTTCTACATAAGGAGTATATCTGACAACATCACCAGGTCCAAATATACATATCACTTTTTTATTCAAAGCAGCTGCAAGATGCATAAGGCCAGTATCATTTGACACAATTATATCCATTTTTTCCATAAGAGCAGCTAATTTCTCAAATTTATCAGTTATGTTATTGGTTATAATTACAAAATCCAAATCTGAAAAAGTTTTATGCATCAATTTATCTTCTTCTTTACTACCAAAGATAAAAATTGAAGCATATGAATATATATTTTTAATAAGAAATGCTAAATCTCTCCAATACTCTAATGGCCATCTCCTTGAAGGCCTAAACGCTCCTGGACAAAATCCAACTAAAATCTTAGATCCCTTTATATTGTTTCTTATAAATTCTTCACTCCATTGCTTTGCTTCGATTCTTATTGGATAAAAAATATAATCTGGTTTTCCCTTTATGCCTAAAGGTTCTAGTAACTTATAAGTAATTTCTACCTCATTAGTTGCTGGAAAATCTTCTTCATCATAAAAGAAATTAAAAATTCTTCGTGAAAATTTTTTACCATACCCTATAAAAAAATCTGAATTTATAAAAGTTTTTATTATTAAAATTTTAAGCATACCTAATAAACTATTTACTTTTCTTAAATTTATAACAAAATCAAATTTTATATTTTTTAATCCAATTAATAACTTAATCAAACTTTTAATTTTTTTAAATTTAAACATCTTATAATGAATCGGCAAAGTAATTATTTCTGAAAAATAAGGAATTGTCTGTGCTATTTCTTGTGAACGCGATATTGTAAGTAAAAAAAACTTAGAATTGGAATATCTATCATAAAGAGCTTTAATTATTGGCATCATCATTATTATATCTCCGAGACCACCTAAATTTATTAATAAAATTTTCATTTCATTTTTTAATTCAATAGCTCTTTTTAAGTTCAAAGATAATAATTTCAAAAACTTTTCTCGCCACATCTCCCACACAAGAATAGTAAATAAAAGATCAGAATAGTTTTTGGTTTTATTCAGATGCTGCTTAATTATTTTTTGTAGATAATTATAATTTATTAGGCCCTCACTATTTATAGTATGTGGATTTAAGTAATCGAACATTAATTCTTTAATCTCCTCTATCAACCACCGTCCTAAAGGAATTTGAAAACCTTGCTTTTTTTGTTTTACGATACTTAAAGGTAAACCTTCCATTTCTAAAATCTTTCTTAAAAAATACTTTAAAGTTAATTTTTTTGTTTTACTTTTTAGTGATACCTTGCTTAAAAATTCTACTAAACGAACATCTAAAAAAGGAACTCTTAACTCTAAAGAATTAGCCATTGAGGCACGATCTGCTAAAAACAATAAATTATCTTTAAGATATGTAGATATATCAAAAAAATAAATATCTTCATAAGTATTTATTGACGGAAGGAAATCCGTATCAAATTTCTTAAGTTCCTTTTCCAAAAATAACTCATCTTTGTCATTTAAATCTAAAGAAGAAACCCACAAGATGTATTTTTCTTTTAAATTCTCTGAAATATATAAAAATCTTTTTATCCAGTTGATTAAATCCCTTTTTTGATAAGTAATCTTAAAAATTTTAGAAAACTCAAAAAGACATCTTTGAAAAAATAACGGTGTATGTAAATAGATTTGTGCAAAATATGCACCAATATATCGCGGATAGCCACCAAATAACTCATCCCCTCCTATACCAGAAAGAGCAACAGTTATTTTATTTTTGGCAAACTGACTAATAAGATAAGTAGGTATTATTGAGGAATCTCCAAATGGTTCTCCTGATTTTTCTAATATATCTAATAAAACTTTCTCAATTTGCGGTGTTAAAATTTTAACATTGTGGTTAGTATTAAAAAACTCTGAAATAATTTTGGCTTTTTTTAGTTCATTAAAAGTAATATCTTCCTCTCCGAAACCAACACTAAATGTCTCTATTTTACCAATATTAAACTTTTTCATAAATGCTACTATCGCAGAAGAATCTAATCCACCAGAAAGAAATACTCCTAAAGGGACATCTGAAACTAATTGTTCTTTTATAGAAAGATAAAACAATTCATAAATTTTTTCTATAATAAACTCTTCCTTTAAGTTTTCCTTTTGACTAGAAGTATTTAACTCCCAGTATTTGCGAATATAAAAATTGTTATTTCTCCAAACAAGTAAACTTGCAGCTGGAAGTTTTTTGATCTGTTTTATGATAGTGTATGGTTCAGGAGCGTAAAGCAAAGAAAAAAAATAAGATAAGGCATCTTTATCTATTTCAAAATTTATGCCAGGTACCAAATATAGTGCTGATATTTCAGAGCTAAAAAATATAGTTTTATCTTTAATAATATAATGTAACGGTTTTATTCCAAAATGATCCCTAACTAAGACAAGCGTCTTAGTCTTTTTATCCCATAATGCAATCGCAAACATCCCACGAAGATATTTTACAAAATCAAGACCATAATCTTCATACAAATGAACTATGACTTCTACATCAGACTTACTTTTAAATATATGTCCTTTTGACTCAAGAGTGTTTCTTAGTTCTCTAAAATTATATATCTCTCCGTTACATACAACTACCACATTACCATCTTCACTCATAATAGGTTGACTTCCTGTTAAAAGATCAATAATTTTAAGTCTTCTAATACCTAAAGATACTAAACTATCTTCAGTATAAATTCCTTCCTCATCAGGTCCACGATGTATTAATTTGTCTAACATTTTTCTAAGGAGTTCTTCATCTTTATAATTTACAAAACCACATATACCACACATTTTTAATTACCTCTCATTAATTACTAAATTAAATATTTCAATATATTTCTTACCAATTTCCTCTAAATTAAACTTTTTAACTTGTCTAAAACCTAACTCTACTAACTCCTTTCGTAACTTCTCTGACAATAAAACTTTTAATATAGACTCTTTAATTTCATTTATATCATATGGATTAAAATATAAAGCCGCATCTTGAAGTATCTCCAAAGTAGTTGAGATATTAGAAGCTACTACAGGACAACCACATGCCATTGCCTCTAATGGTGGCAGTCCAAAACCTTCATATAAAGATGGAAAAACAAAAACCTCTGCTCCACTATATAAAGAAACTAATTCATCGTCAGGTAAAAACTCAATTATATTTAACCAAGAAGGTAAAACTTTAAAAGTAGAGATTAAATCTTTTCTTTTTACTCCAACAAGTAAAAGATAATAGTTATTTCTGATGCTGTCAGGTAATAACTTATATGCTTCAATTAAACGATAAAGGTTTTTATGTGGTTTTGAATTCCCTACATATAACAAATACTTTGAATTAATATTATATCTTTTTTTCACTTCCTCAACTTTTTTATATGGTTGAGGATAAAATTTCTTATCTACGGATAAATAAATAACCTCAATTTTATCTTGGGGGATACTTAAAATATTTATTAAGTCAACTTTAACTGTATTTGAACAAGTGATTATTTTTTTTACTTTTTGCGCAGTTAATTTAATGAAATTTTTTATATAGAGTTGGTATTTAAGGTTATTCTTATATGGAGGTAATATAAGATACATTATGTCAAAAATATTGGTGATAACTGGGACAGATAAAAACACAGGAAATTTATAATAAGGTGAAAAGAATAAATCTATATTATATTGTCTTACTCTTTTTAATAATTCTAACTGATCCCAAACAAAAGTTATTTTTTCGGGTATATAAATTTTATATAGGTTAGGATATTCTAAATTAACTTCACAATATTGATTTAAGAACACATAAAAATCCCAATTTGGTTTTTCTTTCGCTATATAAGATAAAAAATTATAAAGAAATCTTTTAATACCTGTAACTTTATTTTTAACAAATTCTCTTCCATCTATACCTATTTTCATCTTTACAAACTAATACCATATCTTTTGAAATCATACTCAAGCATCATTTTAACTAACTCTTCAAACTTTACTTTAGGTTTCCAACCGAGTTTCTCCCTCGCTTTAGTATAGTCTCCTCTTAATTCAAAGACTTCAGCCGGACGATAATGGGAAGGATCAACAACTACATAATCTTTCCAATTAAGTTTAGCATAACTAAAAGCTAACTCTACAAATTCTTTTACCGAATGTGTTTCACCTGTTGCGATTACATAATCATCTGGTTGATCTTGCTGTAGCATCAACCACATTGCTTCTACATAATCTCCAGCAAATCCCCAGTCACGCTTTGCTTCAAGGTTACCTAATCTTAGTTCCTTTGCTAAACCAGCCTTAATTCTTGCAACGCCATCTGTAATCTTTCTTGTAACAAATTCAAATCCACGCCGAGGTGACTCATGATTAAAAAGTATTCCACTACAACAAAACATACCATAAGCTTCTCTATAGTTCATTGTCATATAAAAACCAGCAACTTTTGAAACACCATAAGGTGAACGAGGATGAAAAGGTGTGTTTTCATTTTGAGGTGATTCCTTCGCTAATCCAAACATCTCAGAAGAGCCAGCAAAATAAAATTTACACTTTGGTGCTCTTTCTTTTAAAGCAGATAAAATAAACATCGTGCCATTAATGTTTGTATTTATTGTAGAAAATTCGTCTTCAAATGAATAAGAAACAAAACTTTGTGCAGCAAGATGATAACACTCATCTGGTTGAATTTTTTCTACAATATTAAAAATACTCGCATAACTTTCAAGAGAACCACAATGTAAAATAAGTTTATCCTTTATATGTTTTATTCTCCATAATCTATGTTCTGGATCTTCTAAAGCTACTCTTCTTACAATACCATGAACCTCATATCCTTTAGTTAAAAGAAACTCTGCAAGATATGAACCATCTTGTCCAGTAATACCTGTAATTAATGCTTTTTTCATTTTTTCCTCCTTTGTTAATTATTCTTTTTGAGATAATTCTTTATATATTTGAAGTATATGATCAACATAGTTTTCTATAGAAAATTTTTTTGCTTTTTCTTGTGCATTTTTTGAAATTTTCTCGTACAACTTTTTATCTGTCAAAAGTAATTCCATTGAATTTTTTAACTCCTCAATACATGGTTTTACAAGAATACCATCTACAAAATTTATAATCAACTCTTTTGGCCCTCCAAAATCTGTAGCAATCACTACTTTTCCACAAGCCATTGCTTCTATTATAGTTCTTCCAAATGGTTCCGGTTCAGTAGATGGATTTAAAATTATATCACACATATTCATAAGTTGAGGAATATCTTTTCTAAAACCTAAAAAAATAATGTTATCATAAGAAGAAAAATTTTTAGTAAAATTTATTATTTCTTCTTTATAAGGGCCATCTCCTACAATAATAAGCTTTACATTTTTTAATTTTTTACATAATCTATCAAAAGCCTCAATGGCAATTTTATGCCCTTTCCACCAATCAAGTCTTGAAAATATTCCTATTATTTTATCTTTTGAAGATACATTAAGTTCTTTATAAAGATAATCAATAGGTAACCCTGGCTTAAACTCTTTTATATCAACAGGATTATAAATTTTGATAACTTTTTTTTGAAAATTTTTAAATTTATATCTTATAACATCTGAAGTTACTATTATTTTATCTGAAAACATAGCTATGAGCGAGTCCTTTAAAAAACTTTTTTCAATTACTCTATTGTGCCATACAAAATTTATTTTAAGCATTTTCGCTATAAATCCGGCTAAAAAAGTATATTTTGTTGTAGCAGAATTACAATGAATAATGTCAGGATGTAATTTTTTTATTTCAAAATATAAATTAAAAATTGGTACAATTCTAACTTTTATATTTTCTTCTTTTAGTTGTTCTAAAAATCTACAATAATATGGCATAAAAACTTCAAAATCAATTTTTGTCTTTAAATTTTTAAGTAAAACAAATAAACTTATCTGCCCCCCACCTGGTGGATCAATTGGTTGATCTATGTATAAGACTTTTAACATATCTAACTTATATATTTTTTAATTAACCGGATTATCCTACCTATATCAAAAGATATATCAGCTATAAATTTTATTATTGGAAAACAAAAGAATGTAAAAATACGATATAAAAATCCAAATTTATAAATATCAAAATATTTCCACATAAAAAAATATTTTATTAACTGAGTTATATACCACAAAAATAAAAATAACAAAAAAAATGGTTTAAAAAATAAACTTACTAAATATGCAAAAAATAACTTAAAAGATAATGCTGTTTGAATTATATACCGCCAATGAAGTTTACTTGTAGCCACTAAGTCAATATCTGCCATTCCACGACGAATATACCATTTTATCATCTTAAGCAAATTTTTATGAGTATCATGCCATACTAAAGCATCAGGAATATAAAGAAATTTTTTTTCTCCATATCTTTTTATTATTCTTAAACATAAATCTGAATCTTCACTACCATATCTGTTTTCTAAATTAAACATACCTACTTCTAAAATAACATCTTTTCTAAAAATGGTATTACAGGTAGCAACTTGAGAAAGTTTAATAATTTTACCTTTTGAGTAAAAATGCAGTCTAAATCCACCACCTGGATGTCCTAAAACTCCAATACAGAAACTTATAAAATTTGCATTTTCTTTTTTAGGAAAAACAGCTCCCATTGCACCAAAAACATCATCACAAAGATTAGAAGTTATTTTTTCAAACCAATCTTTTTCAATCTCCACATCATCATCAATAAATATCACAAATTTAGAAGCACTATGAAGAACTCCTAAGTTCCTTTGATGAGAAAAACCAGCTTCCTTATATGAAATTTTTATATGTTTAATATTATTTAAACTTGGCAAACACGAATATTCTTTATTAGCTTCTATAACAATTATCTCAAAATCATCTCTTTTTATTTCTTCAAGTAGTAACTTAACTAAATTTTCAACTTTATTTTTGTTGTCTTTTGTTATAATTATTATTGAATATTGCATTTATAGTAATAAATTTCAATTTTTAATTACTTATCAGATATTATTAACTGATAATACTTAATCATTTCCTTAACAATGTTTTCCCATAAATAATTTTTCTCAATAAGTTCAGACGCATTTTTGCCTAAATAATATCTTTTTTGTAAAGAATTTAACAATCCAACTACCTTATGTGCAAACTCAACATAGTTAGAAGCAAATAGAATATGTACATCATCTAAAACTTTAATTCCTTCAGTAGCTTTTTTAGTTGAAACAACAGGCATTCCTATTCCTAATGCTTCTAATAGTTTATTCCTTATCCCAGCACCTGTCCTTATAGGAGCAACATATACTGAAAATTCTCTTAAATAACTATAAATGTTATCTACAAAACCAGTAACGACTATTGATTTGTCTTTTTTTGCAAGATTTAGTATCTTTTTTGCTGGATTTCTGCCAACTACAAAAAATTTTATATTAGGTATATTTTTTTTTATTATTGGTAAAATTTTTTGGGCAAAAAACAAAACAGTATCAATATTTTGAAAAAATCCCATATCTCCTGTATAAATGATTGTATTGCCTTTGTCGTGATCTTCAGGTTTTGTTTTTCTGTAATTTATTATTTGACTTTCAATTCCATTTGGCACTATGTATACTTTTTTATTAGGATATCTTTTTATAATATAACTTTTAGCCTCTTCTGATACCACAAAAAAATTATTAAAACTTTTATATATTTTTGTATCTGCTAAAAAATATCTAGGGATTCTACTAAATTTTATAATTTTTTTTAATAAATTTCTCTCAAAAACTACTTCATACCATACCCCTTTTAACCCAGCAGCCCATAAATCTATCACTACTGGCACAAAATTTTTAAATTCTATAAAATTTATTGCAATCTGCACTTTGTGAATATGTACAATATCATATTTGGTTTTATGTAAAATCTCCTTTATACGATTTTTAAGTTTCAAACTTATGTTGTAAGCTTTAAAAAGTATTAAATTTTTAACTTTATGATGGAACTTCATTGAAAAATCTTCTTCAACAAAATAAATGTTGTCTATGTATTGCTTTATTGTTTCATCAACCAAATTAGTTTTAAATGTTATCAAATCAATTATATTCCCAAATTCTTTCAGATATTTTATCTGGTAATACATTCTTTGTCCACCACCAAATCTATGAGGCAGTTCAGGAGTTATAAATAATATCCTCATTTATTTATTAAATTTAAAAGTTTCTTAATAATTTGAGTATCTTTAAACTTTTTACTTCTTTCTAACCCTTTTTTTATTATATTTTGTCTTATATTCTCATCTACTATTAGCAAGTACATTGCTTCAGCTATGGAAATATAATCATATGGTGAACACAAAATTCCAGCATCTGCCACTACTTCTGGAATAGAAGAAGTATTAGAAGCAACTATAGGAACTCCACAAGACATTGCTTCTACTAACGGCATTCCAAAACCTTCATATAGTGAAGGGAAAACAAATAAATCAGCACCTGAATATATTGCAGGTAAATCATCATCGGGAAGATAGGATATAAATTTAATTCTGTCTATAATATTGTTATTTAAAGCAAAATTCATTATATCCTTATCTACTTTACCTGTACAATCTGGACGTCCAACAAAAACAAAATTATGTTTTATTTTGTAGTTATTAACCAAATAACTAAATGCTTTTACAGCAGTAAGTAAATTTTTATTTTCTCCTCTTACTCCCACATAAAGAATATACTTTTCTTCGGGATTTAAACCATATTTTTTTAAGGTATAAAAGATAATTTCTTTAGGTTGAATACAAAACCTTTCTGAAATAACAGGATATACAACTTCAATTTTTTCTTCAGGTAAATTAAATGCAGCTATAACATCCTTTTTTGTAAATTCTGAAATTACAATAAAATAATCTGATCTTTGGATAGTAGAAAACAACAATTCCCTAAAAGATTCTCTATAAGAAGGCGAAACCACAGGGCTTCTAATAGGTGTAATGTCATAAATAAATGAAATTACATTGACATTTTTCAAATATGGAGTAAAATAAACTGTAGAAAAAAAAATATCAAGATTATTATAAAATTGTTTTTGTAAAACATCTGTTAAAATTTTTGTATCCCATATAAATTTTTGAACTCTATCAGGCAGAAATACTTTTTTAAATTTCACATTAGCATATTTTTCATAGTCCAAAATTACTTGTTTAGGTATTGTTTTTCTAAAGGTTCTTATGAAAAAATAGTATTCATTTTTAGTATCTATTTCCAAAAGTAAATTAATAATGTTAGAAATATACTTACTTATACCTGCACCTTGAAAATAGTTAGCTATAATTGGTGTAGCATCAATACCTATTATTTTAAATTTTTTAACACTATACATACATTTCCTGTGTTTCTTCCTCTCTCATTGACTCCACAACTTATAACTTCTTCTTCAGTTACTAAAGTCCAGTATTTGTCATTATAGTTAAGAAAATACTGAAGTTTAACAATTTCAAAACTTGAAATTAGTTTATTCAGTGCTTCTTTATCATAAACTCTAAATAATTGAGTTTTCATATTTTTTCCAAAAGGTAAAGTTAATATAAACTTTCCATTTGGTTTAAGTATACGTTTTATCTCTGAAACTGCTTGATAGTCATCTTCAAAAACAGAGTCACCATAATGACCTAAACCTATATGTTCAATTGTTGAAATAGCAATAATAACATCAAAAAAATTATCTTCAAACTCTGTTTTACATATACTACCTTTTACAAAAGTAAAATTCGGATGATAAAAAGGATATTCAGAGATATCAATTCCCCACACTTTATAACCTAAACAACTAAGCTCCAACGAGATACTACTCCAACAACAACCAACATCTAAAATTTTACTTCCAACAGATACATCATATAAGTTCATAAACAAAAAACCTCTTTCAAAAATTCTTTCAGTGACTGTATAATCTTCCTTATATATCTTTTCTAAAACTTTCTGTGGTAAACGATCTAATATTTTTTTAATAATAGAAAACTTAGAAGTTATCTTTTGGAGGGTTTCATTCTTAAATTTTTTATGGACAACTATAGGCCACTCTAAAAATATTTTGTTCATTTTTTATCTCCTGTTATCATCGGTAAAAACTTTAATATCAAAAAACTATACACTACTAAACTAAAAATTTGAGTTAAAGAAGTTGCTAATGCTGCACCTATGGAAAAAAATTTAGGTATTAAGATAAAATTCAAAAGAATATTAACTGTACTACTTAGAAATGAAATTATAAACATCAAATTTTGTTTACCAATAATTATAAGGATATCACCTAAAATAATACTAATAAAAGCAAATGGAATACCTATACATAAAACTTTTAATATCTTTATGGCATCTAAATATTTCTTTGGAAGCACAAACAACATCAAAGGTTCACCTGCAATTAACACTATAACTAGAATAAACAAACCTGCTATTAACGAAACAATTATTCCCTCAATAGCAACTCTTAAAAATTGTTTACTGTTGTAAAGTTTTGACATTAAAGGAAAAAATACAGAACCAATTACAGCTGCAACAAAAAACATAAAGCTATAAAACTGAACTGCCGCATTATACATACCAACTGTAGCATTTACAGTTAAAAATGATAACATAACAGTATCTACTTTTGTATAAAACATTGAAATTAATATTGTTAAAAATAAAGGTAAAGATTGCTTCAAAAGAAATTTTGCAAAACCAATATCAAATTTATATATAGGCAAAATATATCTTAATCCTACTACAAATAAAAACAAATTAGTTAAATTTTCAGATAACACATAACTTATAACTACACTAATTAAACCTAATTTAAACATACTTAAAAATGAAAACAAACCTAAAAAAATTATTTTCCTTAAGATATTTCCTATAGATAACCACCATATCTTAAGTTCTGAATAGAAAACAGAATTCACTGTTGTAAGTGGATAAGTAAGAAAACTTAACAAAAGTCCTATAACTGCAAAACGTTTAACAGGTTCTTTGAAAGTAAAAGTTGTTATTATAATTATACCAATATACACTGCTACCATAAACATTCTTAATATAGTAGCAGTACCTATTAAAAATCTTCCTTTCTGCTTATCTATACTTACTTCCCGAGTAATTATTGGCGTCATTCCCATATCACATAAAGGAGAAAACATAGTTATATATGCTACTGCAAAAGAATAAATACCATAATCTTCAATAGAGATATTTCTTGTAATCATCATCAGAGTAAACAAAGATAATAATGACTCAGGAATTTTGGCTAATATTTGGATACCTATATTAGTAACTGCCGAAACAATATATTCTATCATATATCTTTAAATTCTCTACAAACAAGTAAACCACATAAAAACCAAAATGGTTCCATTATCCGAATAATAATAAAAGTATTTGCTCCAATTGATTGAACAAGTAAAGCTACAAGTGAAGATATGACACATAAGGATATTGATTTATATAATGAATCTGATGCATTCTTAAACACAAAAAACGCTTCTTTAAAAATTGTAAAAATCATCCATAAAAAAAATACCAAACCTAAAAGCCCTACCTCTCCAATTATTAAAGGTATTTGTGCATCTACAAGCCCTACACCCGTAACACCATGGCCTAATATAGGCCTTTTAGGAAGAAACTCTTCAAAAACTCTTCTCCATGCCTTTACTCGTGCTAATGCAGAAAGTTCTTTAACTTTAAATCCTAAAATTACAGCTTCTTCTTCAGACCAACCAGGACCTACAAATGTTTCTTTTATTCTCTCAATTACAGTATTTGTTGCTTCTGGAAAAACTAAAGGAGACAAAGCAAACAAAAGTAATACACATCCTAAAAGCAAACCTTTCTTCTTTTCTGTAAGTAAAATAATTATCATCATCATAGGAACAAATGCAAAATAACTTGACCTTGATTTAGTATATGCAAAAGGTATTAATGTAAAAATTATTAAAAACAAATATAAAAAGTTTGTAGTTTGAAGTTCAGAGTAACATAGCAAACAAAATAATAAAGATAAAACTATCAAAAGATACCCACCATAAGTATTGGCTTCACCCGAACCAACAGGTACCCCAGCTTTAACTTCTGCACCAGGAGCATCAAAAGGAGCATAAAGTCGCTCAACCTTACCTATCAAAAAATAACCATGGATGTTTACAATTATAGAAGTGATCAAAAACAAAATAATATAAGTTTTTATTTGAGTTTTATTAGATACAATTTGAGTGATAAGAAAATAAACTAAGAAGTATTCTATATATTTTAAAATATAAAAAATTGCTTTTTTAAATAATACTGTTCCAGAAAGAATTCCAAAATAAGTAGAAACTACACAACTTAAAGTATATAAAAACATCGGCAACAACAAAGGAGTAAAAACTAAATCTATCTTTTTACTAAATACAGATTTTGCAAACCATCCAAAAAAAACAGCAAAAATTAATAAATCATCGATACGAATAACA